>DASXTB010000355.1:0-10484 GCA_036505615.1 Acidobacteriota bacterium | reverse complement strand
GATTTTTGAGCATGCGGCTTCAAAAGGCTTTCCCGTCGCCCGGGTGACGTTGTGGGAAACAGTGACCTCGTTTGCGGCATATGGGAAGAGTGAGTGATGTGGAAACTTAGGGACAGACCGGCTAAGTCCAAAGTCGAAAGTCCAAAGTCCAAGGTCGAAAGTCGAAGGTCGAAAGTCGAAGCTAGGCCTTAGACTTTGTACTTTCGACCTTGGACTTTGGACTTTCGACTTAGGCGGTCTGTCCCCAAGTTTCACTCCAAAATAGGCGGAACTTCAACTTCAGATTCCTGCAGCATTTTCTCGATCTCTCGCGGCACCAGGAAGGCAGAGAGGAATGCTATCAGGCTGAAGATGAAAGCGACGAAAAACGCACTGTGGAGAGCATTGTAGAGGATGTCGTGAAGGATCTTCGCGTTGTCGGCAGTGGCGGCTTGGCCTGACTGGGCGAGGGTCTGTGGATTGCGCAGCAATCTGGCAATCTCGGAATCAGGGTTTCGCTGAACAGCGCGCGTCACGCTACTGCTCAGCCTGGATCCCATGATTGCTACTCCAATCGCCCCTCCGATGCTTCGAAAAAACTGGGTTGCTGATGTGGCAATGCCCAGAAGATCCCGCGGGACGGCGCACTGTACGGCCATCAACATCGGCAAGGCATTCAATCCCAACCCTGCCCCTATGCAGATCATAGAAATTACGATGGAGGTCCGGGAAGGATTGCTGCCCAGTTCGGCCAGGACCAACGTCCCCATAATCAGCAAGAGCATGCCGCAAAACACCGGCTTCCGAAAACCGACACGCCGCAACAGGCGGCCCAGGATGATGGAAAAGGAAACCCAGGTCAGAAGCAGCGGAGTAATCACGCTTCCGGCGCCGGTTGCAGATCGACCTACGACGGCCTGGGAGAATAGTGGCACGAACACGAGAACGCCAAAGAAAATCATTCCGATACAAATGCCATTTGCCGAAGCGGCGAGAAAAGTTTTGCTTCCGAACAATTTCGGGGGAATGAAGGGGTGCTTCGACTTTCGCTCCAGCGCCACATAGAGCCAAAACAGCATCACTGAGAGCAGCATCAGAGCCAGTAGCCGCCAGTTCAGCCAGTTGTTATCGTTACTGCCTTCCATCAGATAGAGCAGGAAAAGAGCAAGCGACAGGGCCATCAAGATACCGCGGCGAATCCCAGCGCGATTTTCACGCTCATCGGTAATAGAGTCGACCAGATACAATCCGATGAGCGTCCCGGCTAGCAGGCCGATGGGTATATTGATAAAAAAGACCCAGCGCCAGGAGAGATTATCTGTAATAAAACCTCCCAAAATCGGGCCGGTGATGCTGGCAAAACCAAACACTCCGCTGAAAACCGCCTGCATGTGCGCGCGCTCATCAAACGTGTAGATCTCGCCAATGACAGTGAGCGCAAGGGGCCCCAGCGCCCCGGCACCGATTCCCTGCAAAGCCCGGAACAAAATCAACTGCAGCATGCTTGCGGCCAATCCACAGAGAGCCGACGCTGCTACAAACGTCGCAATGCCGATGAGGTAAAGTCGCCGCCGGCCGTATAAGTCCGACAATCGCCCCCAGACTGGAATGGAAACTGTGGCGGTCAGCAGATAGATGGAAAATACCCAGCTGTATATTTCCAGACCGCCGAGCCGCGTGATGATGGTAGGCATGGCCGTCGTCACCACGGTGGATTCCATGGAAGCCAGGTACATGCAGACCAGAATCCCGGCGGTGACAAGTCTACGGTGGGGATAGAAATAAATTTCCAAAGTTCCTGTTCACCCTTTCGGAACACGACCCAACGGCGGCATGAAAACGATAATGCAAAGTACTAACTAATCAGGCGATCTATTACTCAAACCCATGCAATTCTTATTTCACTTTCTGTTTGCTTGAACTCTGGATCTCCTGTTACCAACTCGGCCTTCCGTTTCTTGGCTAAGGCGGCGGCGAAGCAGTCGGCAAAAGACATTCGGCACCTCGATTTGAACATAGCCGCTTCGCGCGCGAGTTGCCAGTCAGCATCAACCAATTCGATACCCACCTGCCCAATTTCCGCAATCGCACGGTCGGCGTCGGCATCTGACGCTGCGCGAGCAACGAGATACCAGACCTCTCCGGCATTTACTACTGACATTAAGAGTGGTGTATTGTTGTCATGTGCATTCGCCATGATGTCCGCGATCTTCTGGCCGGCAGGTTCATCTTCCAGGTAGGCGATAATCGCCCATGAATCGAGCACAATCGCCTTCGGCCTTCGCGACATCAGAGCTCCCGTTCGCGCTTTTTCTCGGCCATCAGCGCTTTGAGCAGTCCTTTTCCTTTATATTTTCCGCGCAAGCTGTGGATGTACTCGCGCGTGATAGGTGTAAGGATGATCCGCTGGGTTTTCTCGTCCACCTCGATCTGAATGCGAGTTCCTTGCTTTATTCCAAACTTACGCCGTAACGAAGAGGGGATGACAATCTGGCCCTTGACTGTAGCATGTGTCTCCATAACATTACCTCGTCAGGTAGTCTAACAGTGGCCTCTAGGTAAGTCAATTAGACTATGTAAGTCAAAATTGGAGAGGTAAGAAATGAGGCCCGAAGGGCCGCCATCGGGTAGGCCCGGCCGTAAACCGAGATTATTCATAAAGTTTTTCGTTCTGACGGACGGAAAGTGCGTCACGCTTCTCCCGCCGCAAAAATTTGTGAATAATCCGGGGTCAAGGCCGGGATCATGATTCAAGAAGAAGTTCAGACGCCGCTTGCGGCGCGGCACGGTGAAACCTTGCGTGGCCGCGACATGTCGCCGCCAACTACTGACTCAAATTTTGCGCCAGCGCCTGCTTCAAGTCGATCCTGTGCTTGGGGAAGGTGGCGCCCGTGGCTTTGTCCAGCACGCTGTCGCTTTTTATCAGGTCGACCTTGGCGCGCACTTCCACCGATTCGGCAGAGGTCAGGTCCCTCTGGGCTTCGATTAAGTCGCGAGTCGTGGACATCCCCACGTTGAAGCGCTCCTGCTCGCCATTAAGGCGCTCCCGCGCAGAACGCACTGCCGCCTGGGCCGCCTCCAGCCGCGCCCGGTTCATGTCCAACTGCGTTAAGGCGTCCCGGACCTCCAGCGCGACGGTTTGCTCGACGCTGAGCTTCCTCATGTCGGCGCGATTCAGCTCCACCAGGGCGGTGGCGTGTTCGGCGCGCGCTTCGTCATTGAAGATGGGTACCTGGAAGTTGAATCCAAGGGTATACCCGCTGAAGTCCGCGCTGAATAACTGGCGCAGAGAATTGCCCCATCCTCCGGGAGCGATTTCGATGATAGGGGCGTTGAAGATGCCGCCGCTGAAGTCTCGGATCAGGCGCGTTCCGCCCAATCCCACCTGCTTGTAACTGGCCTGCAAGTCCAATCTTGGCTTTAACTGGTTTCGAGCCGACTCTAGATTAATGCGGCGATTGTTGATGTCTAGTTCCGCTTGCATTACCTCCGGCCGATGTTCCCTGGCGTACTGAAATAGCGGCTTGAAATCATTGCCGGACGCCGCAGGCAACTGAATGGGGCTGACCGGCTGGATCTCGCCGCTGAACTCGCGCGGGTCCTGATAGCTGCTGATCATCTTCACCAGTTGGTCCTGAATGCGCCGGTAGGTATATTGACTGCGAATCAACTCTTCCCGGCGCGCGGCTACCTCGGCCTCGCTCTGTATGACTTCCAGTCGGGCTGCCGAGCCGACTTCCAACCGGTCGCGGTTTTGCTTTAGGATGGCGTTAGCCAGGTCCATGGACTCCTGCTTCACTTTGATGTCCTCGCCGGCGAAGACAAGTTCCCAGTATCGGTCCTGTGCCTGCAAAACAACATCGGTTACTTTGCGCCTGAACTCCTCCTCGGAAATGACCACATTGTTGCGGGCGATTCGAATTCGATAGGCGCCGAGGGCTGTTCCAAAGCCCTGTAACAGCTGTTGCCGCACGATCACTTCGAAATTAGTGTTGAAAGCGGGAACCAGGCTGGCGAAAGCATTGGTGGTGCGAAAGCGATTTCCATCCGCCTTCACTTCAAAACCGGCGCCATTCTGATAATCCTTTCGGTATCCAAAATTATAGTCAGTCCGAATCTCGGTTATCTGGTTGCCGCCGGCCAGGATGCTGGTAGTGGGGCTGGTGAGACGGTCCCATAAAAAGTTGAAGCGTGCAGTCGGGTCGAACGCTGCGTGCTGGCGCCGTATATCTTCGCGAGCCACCAGCGGCGAATGGCGCTCTAGGTTGACGTCAAAGTTACTCTGCAGCGCCAGTTCGATGGCTGCCTGTTCGGGCAGGGGAAGCACCCCTCCCGGGGCTGCCATACGGGACAAAGCATTGGGGCCGAGACCGACACGGGCAGGGTACACATCCTGGAAATATCTTTTGAAAATGCCCGGCACTTCGGCTCCCACAACCGGCGCCGCGCTTATCGCGAGGCAAAGAATAATGACAGACACGGAGGGTAGAATTTTTTTGTTCATAGGCAATAGTATTTTTTCTCACGTTCTGGTGCCTGTGGGGCCAAGATTGTTCACTGGCCCTTCAGTCTCCAAAATCAGCGAAACAGGCTAAAGAAGTGAGAGGTGGCTTGCGCCCATCTTTGTCGGAAGCGGTCCAGACCGGAAAACCGTACTCGCGCAAATTCGATAGACTTATCTTTCAAATCGTCAAACAGGGTATAGGCAACCGGCGTGATCAACAGCGTGATCAGCAAGCAGAGCGTCTGGCCTCCAATGGCCACAATTGCGATGGAGCGGCGACTTGCAGAGCCGGGCCCCGTTCCCAGAGCGATGGGGATCATTCCTGCAACGAACGCGATTGTGGTCATCAGAATGGGACGCAAGCGCATGTGGCAAGCTTCGATAACCGCAGCGTTTCGCTCCCGCCCGCGCGCGCGCAATGTGTTGGCGTAGTCCACCTGCAGGATGGCGTTTTTCTTTACTATTCCAAACAACACCAGCAAACCGAGCGCGGAATAAATGTTGAGCGTCTGACCTGTTGCCCAGAGCGAAAGCAGCGCAAAGGGGATACACAGTGGCAGCGACAGCATGATAGTGACAGGATGGAGGAAGCTCTCAAATTGCGACGCCAGCACCATATACATGAAAATGATTGACAGCACGAAGGCAACCAAAAAACCTGTCTGCGATTCGGCCAAGGTCTTGGCGCGCCCGGTGAACACTACGTCGTAGGTGGGCGGAATATCGGCCTTATCGATGACCTTGCGCACGTCTGCCAGGGCCGATGCCAGCGGCTTAGTGGTGGCAAGGTTTGCGAGAAGAGTTACATTACGGCGGCGGTCAAGACGCTCGATCTGGACAGGTCCCTTGTCCGCCTTCAGGTGGGCCAGGTTGGCCAGTTCTACCTGGCCGGCCGTCTGGCTCGGAATCATCAAACGCTGCAGTGTCTGCAGATCATTTCGATATTTCTCATCCAGCCGGAGCCGTACGTCGTATTGTTCGTCCAGATCGCGAAACTTCCCTATCTTGTCGCCCCCAACCAGCGTGCGCAGGGCCGATGCGACATCTCCGGCACGCGTTCCCAGCGCCGCGCCTTTTTGGCGATCTAGTTCCACCCGCAATTCCGGCTTGCCCGGCTCCAGCGTCGTATCCACATCCAAGAAGCCAGGAATCTTCTTCATCTCCCCGGTGATGTATGTGGAAAGCCTGGTTAGCTTTTCCAGGTCGTCGCCTCGCAGACTAAAATTAACAGGAATGCTCCAGGTGTTGCCACGCGCGCTGATGGTGCTGACAGTTTGTACGCTGGATCGAACGTCGGGAGCCAGAACTTCTTTCAACGCCTGTCGCGCGTCGGTCATGGCTTGAAACTGCGAAAATTTTCGCTGTTCTGTGTCAACCAGGCGGACGTACAGATTGATGTTATTGACGGCGAAACCGTCTGGGTCTCCAATCGTCGTAAGTATGTTGTGCACTCCTGGCAGACGAGAGATTTTATACTCGACATTCTTCGCTAGGGCGTCTGACATGTCTAGCGTGTAGCCTGGAGGCAGTTTCAAGTTCACTTCGTATTCGCTGGTATCGTCGAAGGGAATTACGTCTTTCCCCACATACCTAAAAATCGGAACCGTCGCCACGACGATCAGAATACTGATCAAGGTAATCGCCCAGCGGTTGGCCATCGACCAGCGCAACATGGCACCGTAGGTGGCGTCAACGTACCCGTAGAATTTGCTGGTCCTGGAAGAAGCTTGATGGCTTGCCTCTGTGCCATCCGGGAGATCTGTAGAGCTGTCGCGGGACAGCTCTGAGGGAGCAATGCGTCCAGGCGTTTCTGTAGAGACTCCCCGCCGGGACCTCTCTGCGTTAGCGGGCCCACCTGGGGTCTTTCCTCCGGCCCGAAACAAAATAGAGCAGAGCATCGGAGTGAGGGTAAAAGCGACCAGCAGAGAGACCATTACGGCAAAGGCCATGGTTAGCCCAAAGCTGCTAAAAAATCGTCCCACGATTCCGGACATGAAACCCACAGGCAGGAAGATAACCACCAGCGAGAGCGTAGTGGCCATGACAGCCAGTCCGATTTCTGCTGTAGCCTCAACTGCAGCGGTTCGCGGAGGCTGGCCACCCTCCTCGACGTGCCTGAAAATGTTCTCCAGCACGACGATGGCGTCGTCAATAACGATCCCCACCGACAGCGTCAAGCCGAGAAGTGTAAGGTTGTTGATTGTAAAATCCATCCAGCGCATCAGCGTGAATGTGGCAATCAGCGACGTGGGGATGGAAATCGCGGCGATGAAAGCGCTGCGAAGGTTTCTGAGAAACAGAAGTACCACGAAACTTGCCAGCACACCGCCCAGGATCAGGTGGAACATCAGCTCTCCCACCGACCTCCGGATAAAGCGGGAAAGATCGCGAGACACTTCAACTCTTAAATCGGCGGGAAGTATCTTTTGGATGGCATCGACCTGACGAAACAGCAGATCCGCCACTTTTACGGTATTGGTACCGGACTGTTTCCGAACCAGCAGCGTTACGGCGTTCCTTCCGTTGTAGCGGGAGATGTTGCGAGGTTCAACGACTCCGTCTTCTGCCCGGCCGATGTCGGAAACCTTTATGGGGGCGCCGTTCGAGTACTGGATGATCACATCATTAAAGTCTTCCACCTGCTCGACGCGGCCCATGGTTCGCAGCACCAGCTCCTGGCCGGGCTGTTCGACGCGGCCGCCGGGGATCTCGACGTTTTGCGCCTGCAATGCTTGCCGCACCCGGTCGATGGTCAGCCCGTAGGCATACATGCGATTGGGGTCGACATAGATTTGAATCTCTCGTTGGCGGCCTCCCACTACGTCAATCGATCCAATACCGCTCAGACCTTCCAGCGGCTCTTTTATCTGTTTGCGAGCAATTTCAGTGATTTCCCGAAGGCTCCGGTTTCCCGACACAGTGAGAGCCACAACCGGAGTGGCGTCCGGATCGGCCTTCTCAATGATGGGAGGATCTGTTCCAAACGGAAACTTGTTCTGAATTCGGCCGATCTTGTCACGGACATCCTGCGCCGCGCTCTCCACATCCCTTTCCAGCTTGAAAGTGGCGAAGGTAAGCGATACGCCTTCCTGAGAGACGGAACGCAATTCGTCCATGCCGTTAATAGTGTTTAAGGCCTCCTCGACCGGTTTTGTGATCTGTGATTCGATCTCCTCCGGGCTGGCGCCTTCCAGAGTGACTTGAACGGTTATCGTTGGGAAGTCGATTTTAGGGAAGAGGTCGACACCCAGATTGATGTAGGAGGCCAGTCCCAACACCATCAGAGACATAACCAGCATGGTGGCGAAAACGGGCCTTTGCACGCAGATGGAAGCTAGTTTATGCATACAAGTGGCAAGTTATCAGGTGCAAGAGTTAACAGAGTCCGTTGTCAGTAGTTCGTAGTCCGTCGTCAGCCCGTCGACAGTTCCAGTGGTGATCGCTCTTCTCAATTCGTTAATTCTCAATTTTCCAATACTCAGTTCTTCGGTCATCGTACGGGCGACCCTGTGTGGTCGCCCATCTATTGAGGAGTAGAAACGGGCAGCCACCCAGGGTTGTTGCTACCCTCTGAAAATGACCAGCAACTGACCTCTGACAACGGACCACGGACAACTGACGATCGACTACTGTGTCTGCACTTTCAGTCCATTGCTCAAACTCTGTAAGTTGCTCACAGCCACATACTCTCGAGGCTGCAACCCCTGCTTGATTTCTACCCAATTCTGCTCGGCACGTCCCACTTCCACATTACGCTCCTGGGCGACGCCGTTTTCGATGACATAAATCTTCTTCAGTCCGGCGATGGTGATTACAGCCTCCCGTGGCGCCAGCACTGCCGTGTAGCTCCCTACGGGAATGATGCAGCGCGCGAAGAAACCCGGTTTCAGCAATCCTCCCGGATTCGGGATGATCGCTTCAACGGTGAACGTTCGCGTCTTCTCTTCGACCGCAGGAGCAAGACGATGGACCGTTCCAGGGAACTGTCGTCCCGGCACGGCGTCAACCGCGATATCGACCCTGGCGCCGCTGTGCACCAAAGGCGCATCCTTTTCCATCACCTGAGCCCTGAATTTCAGGGGCTGAACGGAAACGAGTTTGAACATCGATTGATTCACTTTTACTACCTCACCGATGCTGACCAGTTTTTCTTGAACAATACCGCCGATCGGGGATCGAACTGCTGTGTCCTGCACCTTCTTGTGCGCCCAAGCAAGGGCAGCACGGAACTGATGCGCAGAAGCGATCATGTTTTGCACGCTTTGGATGGCAGCCTGGTATCGGGCCGCCGCCACCTTTTGCGTCGTGTGAGCGTCATCCACGGCCTGCTGCGAAACGACTCCGCGCTGCAGCAGGCTCTCCATTCTGCGGACCTTCGTATTCGCGTCGTCAAGCTCCGCTTTGGCCTGACGGACCTCGGCTGTGTTTTCAACTGCGGGTATTTCTTCGGAGCCTTCCGGGATTCCCAGGCGCGCCAGAACTTCGCGGTAGGAGGCCTGCGCGCGCTGCAGCTGCATGTTCAATTCGGTGGGATCTATCTCTGCGAGAACCGTGCCTCGGCTCACAGAGTCACCCAGGTCATGAACTATTCGTTTGACTGGTCCCTCGACCTGGCTGCTGACGATGACTTCTTCGTAGCCAGCCAGATTACCTACGACCTGCAATTCATTCTGAAGCGGCTGCTGGCGGCTCTGGACTGTCTTTACAAGCGGAGCTAGCGCCGCGCGCGATGCCTCCGCCTTAGGCTCCATGTTCCGGGAGCAAGCGCAAAGGGAGGTCGTGACGAGCAGCAAAAGAATGATTACAGAGCGATCTTTCCCCAATGCCCTGACTTGTCTTTCTGTTTTTATTTTGGCTGCAAACTTTTTCTCTCTGTTGTTCATCAAATCTCTGTCCTCGAAGATGCGCGGATTCCATTCAGAAAGAGGGTCACCAGGAAAGAGGCTGGGTCTATGGATTTGTCGCTATCCAGGCTGGGATCCTTGAATATCAGGCGCGAAATGATGTAATGCACGATCATCCCCAGGAAGGTGCGCGCGGCGATTTGCGGGTTGATTGCTGAAAAACCTCCTTCGCGCACCCGCATCTCAATGTACTCGGCCAATCGCGAACAGTTCTTCAAGTAGTGGGTCCGGCAGGCCATGTCCACCAGTTCGTGCCCTTCAAGCGCGCTGAAATAGAGCAGTCTCAGGTAACTTGGGTCCTTCAGGTGCCGCTTCAGAATCACCTGGGCAATTTTCAGAAACACCAGATAATCGTTTCGCTCGCTTGCCTCTTTCTCGGGAAACTGAAAAGGAGGTGACTGATTAGTCTTACGATCGATGATGGCAGAATAAAGCTCTTCCTTAGTCGAGAAGTATTTGAATATGGCTGCTTCGCTAATTCCTACCGCGTCGGCGATTTCCTTTGTTTTCGTGCCGTTGAAGCCCTTCTCCGAAAAAAGCTGGATGGCTGTGTCGACAATCTGGTTCTTTCGATCCACACCAGCCATTCTTAGTGACCGCATATTATTGAAGACCCTTTATTAGTTGACTATAGAGGTAAGTTAATACTCACTAACTTTGAGTTTGGCAAGACAAATTTTTGAGGCCGCTTTGATGATTCTTCAAGAAACTGACTTGTAGTCTGGGGCCCGCAGGGCCGCCATTGGGTAGGCCCGGCCGTAAGGCCGGGTTATTCACAAATTTGTTGCTTCAATGGTGCGGATGCGGTTGCCGTCCCAGAGGGACGGCCCGGCGCGGAGCGCCAGGCACCGCCGGTCAGCGATTTCCCGCACGGAATCGGACCGCGCAAGCGGTCCCATTTTTCCTTCAGTTTTCCTTCATTCTTTCTTCGTAAATTCCGTATGACGAGCGTTATCTTTGGGACGGAGGCATCCATGGCTGCCGAACCTGACCGGACCGCTTGCGCGGTCGCTGGAGTTTGGACATTTTCGGAGCGGAGAGACGGCCTGGGGGCCGTCTCCTGCACGATGAAAGATTGCGCCGGAGACGGCCCACCG
>DASXTB010000354.1:0-9891 GCA_036505615.1 Acidobacteriota bacterium | reverse complement strand
TCTCTGGCAGGGACCCTTCAAACACAGCATTTGGGAGCCCACGGCAGTAAATCTACTGCGTCTGATCGACTACGTGCATGCCAATCCGCTGCGAGCCGGTTTGGCCACTGAACCGAGCCAGTATCGCTGGTCGGGTTTTTCCCATTATGCCGGGACCCAAAGACGCAAGGCCCTGGTGGTTCCCCTGGTGCTGCGGCGTCGCTGGCCACAGCGGACCAAAAGAGAGCGCTGTTATGTCGAGCACTTCAATTGTCAGTACCGGTCGTCGAAACTGCAATATGACCCGCAGATGGGCCACGTGGGCATAGTCGGTTCGGACAAGTTTGCCAAGACAGTTACAGCCACACTGGCTGGGCCCGAACGCTTGCCGGCATTCCTCAGGCAAGTGCTCAAGCTGCGCCGGCAGGGGGTTGTTTGGGGATTGAAAACACTCTTGCACCTGCTGTGCCGACCCTTGGTAGCCAGTTGGCTGCAAGCACAGCATGTTTGCAAAAATCCAGCCCACCGAATCGAACCCCTCGTTCCATTCCGAGAGGCGCCTGCTTGACCGAAGACCGATTTCCCTGGTTAAGAAAAGTCCCGTCCGAGACAAAGCCTGATAGAGGTCAAAGATAGAAGTGTGCGTCCGATTTCGTGAGCGCCCCACCCAATTGATCTACTGTCGTTGAAATTCAACTCACCAGACTAGAGCTGGGTTATCCTTAGACTGTAACGAACAGGCAAGATTACTGCAGCAACGCGGTGACCTTTTCCAAATCGCCATAATCGACCAACTTCGACACTCAACTCCTCGGCGTCTCCCCTGAGAAAACAGCACCCAGGCTCTCCCAAGTTCCTGCAAAATCTGCATTCCTGCATGCTGAAGGTGAGAGGCATTTAGGAGCTGACGGTGAGAGCCCTTTAGGAGCCCCCGGCGGTTTTTGGACATCGTAGACTCGTAAGGGAATTCTCAGGTGATAAAGTGAGGGCCGGGGCAACCTTAAGGTACGCCGCCGAAGGGATCGGACGACTGTTGGGAGGGATGTCCGATGGTGCTCCTTCTACCGGCCCTCAGTCTTTTTAGTTGCCGCTATTGTAATTCTGCCGCCTATATTAGTAAAATTAAAAAAAGTCATTTCGAGCTTCAGAGCGACTTATGAACCGACACGATCAGAGCGGCGCATGAATTTCCACGACCTGAAAGTTTTTTGTGATCTGATCGAGAGCGGGCGCTTCTCTCGCGCCGCTGAGGTTAACTACATTTCCCAGTCGGCCGTAAGCCAGCTCATCAAGAAGCTGGAAGATTACTACGAGGTGAAGCTGCTGGAGCGGGGCCGCGAGTCGGCGTCTCCCACCGCCAAGGGACAGCTGTTTTATCAGCATGCCAAAGAGCTTCTCAATCAGCTGGCTGAGTTGGAAAATGAGCTCAAACCATCGGGGGAAATCAGCGGCCCTGTTAAAGTAGCCACTGTGTACAGCGTGGGATTGCACGAGATGTCCGATTACGTCCGCCATTTTATCAAGCGCTATCCGGGCGTCATTCTGCACCTGGAATATGAGCGGTCGAACCATATTTATGAGGCTTGCCTGAAAAACACCATCGATATTGGGATTGTCTCTTACCCTACCCCGCGTCCGCAGATTGAAACCATCCCCTTCTTTCAAGACCGGTTGGTACTGATTGCTCCGCCGGATTCACCGATGGCCAAGAGAAAGAAGATCGCAATTGCGGATCTCAATGGCCAGAAATTTGTCGGTTTCGAACGCGACATGTTGAGCCGCAAGGCTATCGATAAGATCCTGCGTGCTCATAAAGTGAACGTCATCTATGTGATGGAGTTCGACAATATCGAAACTATTAAATGCTCGGTTGAAGTCGGCTTTGGAATTTCGATTGTTCCCCAGCGAGCGGTGCGCAAAGAAGCAAAAACGGGAACCCTGGTTTCCGTTCCTTTTTCGCAGGAATTTTACCGTCCGGTCGGCATTATCTACAAAAAGGGGCGTTCTCTCACCCCCGGGAGTCAAGCCTTCCTTCAATTCCTGCAGGAACAAGGCAAGCGGCACCCTGTGTTGAAGTAATTCCAGTGATTTTGCCTCCGCACATTGTGTGCCTTTGGAACCGATGAACACTACATCCATCCTGGCATTCCTTCGCAAGCAAGACAGGCCTGTGACGATCAAAGAACTAGTCCGTCACTTCGATTTGCACGCCGACCAACGACGCGGGTTGAAGCGCTGGCTAGAAGCACAGGCAGCGGAGGGAAATCTGCAACGGGTCAAGAAAAACCTCTACACTACGCCGAGAGCCGCTGATCGCGGCCTGGTCTCGGGCCGCTTGACAACTCACCGGGACGGCTTTGGCTTTGTGGTTCACGAGCAAAAAGACCTCCCCGACATCTTCGTCCCTCCGCACGCGCTGTCCGACGCAGTTCATGGCGATCAGGTGCGGGTAGCTGTTTCCAAGAAACGAGGTGGCCGTCTTGAAGGCACAGTGGTGGAAGTGCTTTCCCGTTCTCAGGAACAGGTAGTGGGAAAGGTGTTCCGGCAAGGCAATCGGTGGATGGTTTCCCCAATAGATGAGCGCTATCACTATACGATCCACTTGACCGGAGCGACGGAGGACTTGCGCGAAGGGCAAATCGTCAACGTGAGCATTGTGGCACAGCCGAAACGCTATCAATCGCCTGTAGGTCGGATAACCACGATTCTCGGTTTTCCGGACGATCCGGAAATTCAATTCAAGATCGTCTGTTACAAGAACGGGATACCGATGGAGTTCTCGACAGAGATTCAGGACTTGGCGGCGCAGATCAAGCCTCCCGGAATCGAGGAGATCAAAACGCGCGAAGATCTGCGGCAGGAACCGATTGTGACTATCGACGGAGAAACAGCGCGTGATTTTGACGATGCGATTTCCATCGAACGGCGTTCAGATGGCTTCCTGCTGGGCGTGCATATCGCCGATGTGTCGCACTACGTTGCTCCAGGAAGTCCAATCGACACGGAGGCATTCCTGCGGGGGACCTCGGTCTATTTCCCGGATCGCGCCATTCCCATGCTCCCGGAAAGCCTCTCCAATGACGTTTGCAGCCTGAAGCCGGACCAGGATCGTCTCACTTTGTCGGTTTTTATGAATGTAGGTGAAGAAGGCAAAGTTACCGATTACCGGTTTTCTCGCAGTGTGATTCGCAGCCGGGCCCGCATGACCTATACGGCCGTCAGGAAGATCCTGATCGATCAGGATCCGCTGTTGCGCACGAAGCATGGAGACCTGGTGCAGCGGTTCGAGTGGATGCTGGAGTTATCGGGCATTCTAACGGCCAAACGTAAGGCCAAGGGCGCCATCGATTTCGACCTTCCTGAAGCGGAAATTGAGTATGACGTAAACGGAGAGGTGTTCGACATCGTGCGCAGCGAGAGAAACGAGGCGCACCGCCTAATCGAAGAATTCATGCTGCTGGCCAATGAGACAGTCGCCAAATACTTAGCCCGGCGAAGTGAGGGAACGATATATCGCGTCCATGAGGATCCTGACCCGGTCAAAGTGCATGAGTTTGCGCGGCTGGTGCGAGAGTTCGGCTACAGTCTCGGGGATGGTCAGGTAGAGGCTGCGCTGCTGCGACAAAAAGGCCGGTGGACAGCCGGCAGAAAGAGACAAAATAGATCTGAGTTCGCGCGCCGTGAAGCGCTGCTGACCCGGTACAGCTCAAAGGATTTCCAACGGCTTAGCGAGAAGCTCTCAGGAAAGCCGGAGGAGCGTTTTCTGTCTTACCTGATGCTGCGCTCTTTCAAACAGGCCCGCTACTCGGCCACCAACCTGGGACATTTTGGACTGGCCACGCGTTTTTACACGCATTTTACCTCCCCCATTCGACGTTACCCGGATTTGGTGGTCCACCGCTTGCTCAAGAAAGCTCTGCTTGGGGAAGCAGCGCGGGAGAAATGGCAAAACGAGCTGGAAGAAATCGCGGAGCGAAGTTCAGACCGGGAGCGCAAAGCGGATGAGGCAGAGCGTGAGATTATGAAGTGGCTGATGGCCATTTTCATGTCTGAGCGGGTGGGCGAAGAGTATGAGGGTTTTGTGAGCGGCGTGCGCCAGAACGGTTTCTTTGTCGAGCTGCTGGACCATTTTGTCGAGGGGTTCGTTCATGTGTCAAAGCTGGCAGACGACTACTATTTTTTCGATGAGCGTGCGCACCGGCTGGTGGGAGAAAACTCCGGGAAAATGTTTGCCTTGGGAGAAAGGATGCGAATCGTTGTGGACAAGGTGGATAAGGACCGCCACCTGATCGATTTTGCGCCCGCGGGCGAAGCCCCGGCCCGGCCGCGCGTCAGGGGCGCCATTCGTTCGCGGCGCAGAAGCGGTTCAAAGCGCCGGCGATGAGCGAGTCCTCTTCCGGCCAGACCGTTCTCAGATCGATCACAATCTTGTTTTCCTCAATCCGCGCCACGATTGGGGGATTTTGGTCTCTGAGAAAACGATGCATTGATTCCGCGGTGCCCCGCGGCGGTCTGAAGGCCAGGATGAACGAAGGTATCTTGGCATCGGGCGCGCTTCCGCCGCCCACCAGTGAGAATGATTCGCGCAGCTCCACGTCGCAGCGATTCAGCGAGTGTATCAAGTTGATGGAGCGCTGGCGAATCGCGCTTGCCGGCAATGTAAGGAAGTGGTGAGTGGGCAGCGCGTCCGCTTCACCGGACAGATAGCGGTGAAGTGAATAAATAAGAATCGCATACCGGGTCTTGTCCGCCCTCAAAGCACGCATCAAAGGGTTGGACCGGACCGGCCGCAACCATTCCTCCTTCCCCAGGATAATCCCCGCCTGCGTCGCTCCAAGTAACTTGTCGCCACTGAAACAAATCAAATCGACTCCGGCTTCGAGGCTCTGGCGCACGGTCGGTTCGTTGGCCAGGACTTCCGGGACGTCAAATATCAGGCCGCTTCCCAAGTCCTCAACCAGTGGCAAGCTGTGCTGGTGAGCCAGGTGCGCTAGTTCTTCGATCGCGGGCCGCTCGGTGAAGCCGACGATGTGAAAATTGCTGGGGTGCACGCGCAGGATGAGGCGGGTCTTTTCGTTGACGGCGCGAGCGTAGTCCTGAACCCGAGTCTTGTTGGTGGTTCCTACTTCGCGCAGCCGGGCGCCGCTTTTCTCAAGGATTTCCGGGATTCGGAAGGAGCCGCCGATTTCCACAAGCTCGCCTCGCGATACCACTACTTCTCCTCCTGACGCGAACGTATCCAGGATAAGCATTACGGCGGCGGCGTTGTTATTGACCAGAGCGGCCGCCACTTTCTGCCCGGCCAGTTGTTCCAGCAATGGTTCGATGTGCTTCTCTCGATGGCTTCTCTGCCCGGTGGCCAGGTCATACTCCAGGTTGCAATATCCGCTGGCGATCTCTCGCAGGGAGTCAATCGATCCGGGCGCCAGGGGCGAACGTCCGAGGTTTGTGTGAATCACTACACCGGTCGCGTTGATCACTCGCCGCAAGGATGGCGTGACAGATTTCTGCAACGCGTCGCCCACAAGACCGGAAAGCTGCGATAACTTTGTCTCCAAAGCAGGAGATTCTAATCCGGATTGTATTTGGGCGCGGATATCGGAGAGGCAACGCTGTGTCTCGTATACCACCCGCGGACGCGGATATCGCTCCAGCAACAATTGGAATTGCGGCTGCTGTAGCAGAGCGTCCACCGACGGAAGCTTGCGATAGAGCGAAGCCATCGTATCCATAAACGTAGTAGGTGGAGCGGAAAGTAACGCTTGCTAGGGTACCATGATATAAGCACACTACGCCCCGAAAAGACCCGAAAAGACTAGTAGAGGTTAATAGAATCCGCAGTTTACGTGAGGATCCCTGGCTGATGCCCGGATAGGAACTGAAATACTGCCAGACCGCTATTCCTGCGGCCGAGAGAGGTGCCACACTTGTGGAAACCTCTCTCGAACAAGAATACCACGATCAAGGAAAGCCGTCCGGCACTAACAGCAAGAACGAACGGAGTGCCTTAGTTGGACGATTTCGTCACGTTTTCGGCTTGTGGTCCACGAGGCCCCTGAGTGATATCAAATTCAACCAGCTGGCCCTCTTTCAGCGTTTTGTATCCTTCTTCTTTGATCGAAGAATAATGGACAAAAACGTCACGACCGCCCGGCTCATGCTCGATAAAGCCGTAGCCTTTAGCGTTGTTGAACCACTTCACTTTACCTGTGACTTTCATTTGGCCCTCCTAGTTAATTCAAAACAACTTCACATTCCTCTGTAAGCGGATTAGTACGCAGAACGCAGTGAAGAGGAAATCAAGTTATAGAGAAGTTGGAATCACGGAATGTGCGAAGCTTGAATTAACTTACATCCACCCCTTAACAATGTGCGCGATTTTTAGCTCACTTGAAAAATGATGTCAAGCCAAAATGTCAATTATGCTGTGATTATTCGCTGGTTGCCGGAGTCGATTGACGTCATTTTTGTGACACTGCGACGATTGGCGTCATTTTCTTCCTGATTTCGAATGTACCGTGGTCCCGCCAATATAGTCATGCGCCCGGCTGCGAATCTCACGTCAGGCCGCACGAATGTCCAATCTCCGGAGCGCGACAAGTCGCGGCCGAGTGTGAAGCCGCGTGCGCGACGCTATCTTTCCTTTTGCTTTCAGTACGCGCGCATAACGAATAGAATTACCAGCTTTCGGAGAGACGAATGACGAAACGTGCTTTGATCAGCGTTTCCGACAAAAACGGCCTGATTCCTTTTGCTACCAGAGTGGCAGGATGTGGTTTCGAGATTGTTTCTACAGGCGGGACGGCCAGAACTTTGCGCGAAGCGGGCATCGCGGCAGTGGAAGTATCACAGGTGACCGGCTTTCCCGAGATCCTTGGCGGGAGGGTGAAAACCCTGCATCCCAAAATCCATGGCGGGCTCCTGGCTCGTCGCGACGACGCAGACCACCAGCGACAGGCGCGCGAAAACCAGATCGAGATGATCGACGTGGTCGTCATCAATCTTTATCCGTTTCGTGAAACGGCATCGCGCCGGGATGTGAGCTTGGATGAGGCGATCGAGAATATTGATATCGGAGGCCCCGCGATGATTCGGGCGGCCGCGAAGAACTTTCAATTCGTGGCCGTGGTGGTGGATCCGTCGGATTACAACTGGGTAGCGCAGGAGCTCGAGAAGGACAAAGAGGTGAAGTGGGATCAACGGCTTCATCTGGCACGAAAGGCGTTTGCCCACACCGCCGATTATGACGCTCATATCGCCAGCTTTCTGTTTGCCTACAACAGACAGCGTCCCGAGGCGGTAAAGGATTTTCCTATGATGCTGGCAGTGCAGGCCGACAAAGTGATGAATTTGCGTTATGGCGAAAATCCCCATCAACGCGGCGCGCTGTACCGCCACCAGGGAACGCCTAGTTTGCATAGCGTCGCCACGGCTTCGCAATTGCAGGGAAAGGAACTTTCTTTCAACAACTATCTCGACTTGGATGCCGCATGGAAGCTAGTCAGCGAGTTTGAAGAACCCGCTTGCGCCATCATCAAGCACAATAATCCGTGCGGCGTGGCAGAGGGCCTGGAGCCGGCGGAAGCCTTCCGGCGCGCTCTGGAAACGGATCCGATTTCGGCGTTTGGGTCGGTGATCGGATTTAACCGCGAAGTAGACTCAGCCACCACGGAACATTTGTCTAAGCTGTTTGTCGAAGCGATCATCGCTCCCGGGTATGCGGAGAGCGTGCGCCACAGGCTGCGCGAGAAGAAGAACTTGAGACTGATGCTCATCGAGCCTTCCGAATCGAAACTGTTTCCCTGGGACATCAAATCGATTCAGGGGGGGCTGCTGGTGCAAGATTGGGATCAGTTTTATCTGAAACCGGAAGATTTGAAGGTTGTGTCAAAACGCATGCCTGAATCAGAAGAGATGCAAGATCTGCTGTTTGCTTGGCGGGTATGCAAGCACGTCAAATCCAATGCCATTGTTTTCGCTTCCCACCGGACAACTCTGGGCATCGGGGCCGGCCAGATGAGCCGAGTGGACAGTGTCCGCCTGGCATCGCAAAAGGCGGCGCGTCTGCTCCAGGGTGCGGTCATGGCTTCCGACGCGTTTTTCCCTTTTCGTGACGGCTTGGACGAGGCAGCCAAAGCGGGTATTGCGGCGGCTATCGAGCCCGGAGGATCCGTGCGCGACGAGGAAGTGATTCGAGCCGCCGACGACCATAACATGGCGCTGGTTTTTACTGGCGTGCGTCATTTCCGTCATTAGAGCTTTGTCCGTTGTCGGTGGTCCATGGTGTGATGTCAGTTGTCCGTCGTCCGTTGTCAGTTGTCCGCTCACGCTTCTGCGATGGCCATTGTCGTGCATTTGCGGCTAGTGCCTGGGTTGCGATTTCAGCATCCGGGAAGGAACCACTGTCAGTACACCACCGATTACGGACGAAGGACTACGGACAACTGACAGCGGACGACTGACAAACATGGAACGAATCGCCATTTTGGGTGCGGGAGGCTGGGGCACGGCGCTGGCAGCTCTCTTGAGCCGAAACGGCCATCAGGTAACCCTCTGGGCACGGCGGCCCGAACTGGCGGGCGAGCTGCGCGCCAGTCGAGTCAACTCCTATTACCTTCCCGGCGTTCGATTACCCGAAACCGTTCAAATCACAGCCGACCCGGTGGAGGCCCTCCGCGGCAGCGGCATCGTTGTCAATGCGATTCCCTCACGACACGTGCGGGAGATTTTTCAATATTTCAGGACGTTTACCTCTGCGGGCGTTTGCTACGTGAGCGCCACAAAAGGAATCGAAGTTGACTCCTTGAAACGTATGTCCGAAGTGCTGCGTGAAATATTAGGGATGCAGACAAAGATTGTGGTGCTGAGCGGGCCTTCCTTCGCAGTAGAATCAGTCAGAGGCGATCCGACGGCCGTTGTCGCTGCCAGTGAGGATGGCGCGGCTGCGGAACGCGTGCAGCAAACCTTCTCGTCCAGGCGCTTTCGGGTCTACACAAACAACGACGTCGTCGGCACGGAGGTTGGGGGGGCCGTCAAGAATGTGATCGCAATCGCGTCTGGAGTCGTTACGGGCCTGGGTTTTGGCGGGAATACAACTGCTGGACTGATCACGCGGGGGCTGTCAGAAATCCGTCGTTTGGCGGTCGCCATGGGAGGGCGGGCAGAAACTTTGGGCGGCTTGGCCGGGCTGGGAGATCTGGTGCTTACTTGCACCGGATCGTTAAGCCGTAACCGCTCGGCAGGCATCCAATTGGCACAGGGAAGAACGCTTCAGCAGATCGAGCAATCTAGCCCCATGGTGGTGGAGGGAATTCCCACTACTCACGCAACTCTGCAACTGGCAAGGGAATTCAGCGTGGAGATGCCAATCACAGAGCAAATGTTCCAGGTGTTATACGCTGGAAAGGCGCCCCAACTGGCGATAGCCGCGTTAATGGAGAGGCGGTTAAAAGAGGAATCCTAATGGCTTCCGCGAGAAGAAGCAAGATTGGTTATAGTTTGTTCCTTATCCTGCTGTTGATGGGTACCGTTCCCCTGGTAGTAGTGGGATGGAAGCTGCTGGAAACTTCTCGGGATAACCTTTCGCAGGATCAACGGCTGATCCAACTGCAAATTGGAAGAAGCATCAGCGCTGAAATCAACAATTTCATGAACCGCGCAATCGGGCGGCTGGACAAGATTGAAAACGCCTTGCAGTTGAAGAACCGGGAACAGCTCGGGCCATTTCTGCGGGAACCAAAAACGGCCCTGACTCTCCAGGATATTGTACAAGAGAATTCCAGCGAGGGGCTGCTGATGGCAGCCGCCTATGATGCCTCTGATTTTGGGAGGGAGGCGGGATATTCATTTTCAGATTCGGAGCTGACCAGACTGAAGCAGGAGTCCTACCACCAGACTTTGCAAAGAGGAGAG
>DASXTB010000353.1:0-29454 GCA_036505615.1 Acidobacteriota bacterium | reverse complement strand
ACGAAATCCCCGGGTTCCGCTTTGCTCCACGCGGGGCCATATGCTGGCGCCTGCTGCGCAGGCTCTAGTTGGCGCATTTGGGATCAGATCTTGAAAAATCAATTTTAAATGTTCAAGACCTGACCCCTTGTTGACCCTTTGCCTGGCGTCTTTGCGTTTATGGCCGGCTCAAGTACTTCTGGTACAGCTTTGTATGCTTGTTTTCCAGGCTGACGGGATGGCCGTTGATGAACACGTGTTTCACTTCGGTACGAATCTCCAGAAGGTTGCCGCTGGTCACTACCAGGTTTGCGATCTTTCCTTTGTCGATGCTCCCGATTCTGTCATCGACGCCCAGAATCTGGGCCGGGTAGAGCGTGATTGCTTTCAGCGCTTCCTCTTCGCTTAGCCCGCTGCCAACGGCATTTCCCGCATCGTAAGGAAGGTTGCGCGAGTTGGACGTGTCGCCGGAGGCGATCGCAAAGGGAGCGCCCGCTTTGGACAGAATAGCAGGCGTGGCATAGCGCAGATCGTAAGGGTCGTCTTCCTCGGCCGGCAGGCTCAACAGAGGCCCATAGATGACGGGCACTTTCTTTTGCTTCAAGTAGTCGGCGATTTTTCCCGCCTCCAGCCCGCCCATTATGATGATCTTCAGCTTCTGCCTCTCCGCAAATTCCACGGCATTCTTAATGTCGATCTGGTTGTTGGCAAAGACCAGCAGCGGAGCCTCGCCCTTCAGCAGTGGAATCAGTGCCTCGAGCTTCAGGTCAGGCTTGACAGGAGGAATGCTGCTGTCTTTGAGGTGCGCTTCCTGGGCCTGCAGGTAGTGGCGAGCCTGATCAAACAGGTCTCCCACTTGTTTCATCTTTTCGTCGTACTCCTTCTTCGCTTCGGAATACTTGCGCTGCCGAACGGAGAAAGTCGCCGGATCGAACTGCCGCCCGCCGGTGATGTTGGGGAAAGTAGCCGCCAGTCCGGCAGATTTTTTCACCACCATTTCTTCTACTGTCCATCCATCCAGGTTGATCAAAGTTGCCTGCCCCGAGAGAATTCCGCCCGCCGGATGAGACAAAGCGGTCGTGATACCGTTGACCCGTGTCACCGGGATGTGTTCGCTTTCCGGATGGATCGCGTCATAGGCGTGGAGATTGGGGTTGAAGTCCCCTATCTCGGTTGTGTCCACGGTAGCAGACACGGCACCGACCTCGCTAAGCCCAATTGTCGTATTGGCGTCGATCATGCCTGGATAGACATTCAGGCCTTTGCCCTCGATCACTTTAGCGTGTCCAGGGACCGCCACATTGGTCCCCACGGCTGTAATTTTTCCCTTCTCTATAAGCACTGTTCCGTTTTCAATCACCGGTCCGCTCACCGTGTAGATGCGCGCGTTTCGGATGGCGTAGGCGTCGTTGTCCGCACGCGATGCTGCCTGCGGAAGGGGGGTTCCTCCCATAAACGAAATGGCTGCCGTCCACATCAACGCGGAGGCGCAGAGGGCGCTGAGTTGACGCAGTGGAATTTTTCCTCTCATCGCTCCACCTCCGCTGGGTTGTCAGGCTTTTTGTCGCGAGGCGCTTCGCGTCTTTGAGGCTTGGCCGCCTTTTCTTCCTCTTCTTTGAGCTTCCTTTTCATCTGCACGATTTCTTTCTGGCGCTCTTTGTCCTTTTCACGCTCGAAGTAAACAACACCGTCGATTAGAACTTTCTGGGGAAGTGCGGTAGGACTGAATGGATGATGGTTGTAAATGACCAAGTCTGCATCCTTTCCTTTTTCGATCGATCCGACCCGGTCGTCGATTCGCAACTGTTTGGCTGGGTTGAGCGTCACCAGCTTAAGAGCCTCTGTCTCACTCAGGCCCCCGTACTTCATGCACTTTGCAGCTTCTTGGTTGAGGTGTCGCGCTTCTTCGGCACTGTCGGAGTTGATGGAAACCACCACTCCTTTCCGCGTCATAATGGCAGCGTTGTAGGGGATGGCGTCGTATGCCTCCATCTTATAGGCCCACCAGTCAGAAAACGTGGAAGCGCCGGCGCCATGAGCGGCGATTTCTTTGGCGACCTTATATCCTTCCAACACGTGCTGGAAAGTAGCAATCTTGAATCCAAATTCGTCCGCTAGTCGAATCAGCATGAGTATCTCGTCAGCGCGATAGCAATGGGAGTGCACCAATCGCTCGCCGCGCAGCACTTCTGCCAGCGTTTCCAGCTCCAAATCCTTACGCGGCGGCAGCGCCGGAGAGCCGCTCTTCTTTTTGGCGCTGTACTCATCCCACTGATGCATATAATCGCGCGCGCGGGTAAAGGCGTCGCGAATGACATCCTCTACGCCCATGCGGGTCGCCGGATAGCGTCTGTCCGTGCCAGGTAAGCCGCTGAAATTCGAGCGCTTCGGGTTTTCACCCAGGGCGAATTTAATTCCAGGTTTGGCGCCTTCAAGCATCAGACCGTCTGCGTCTTTTCCCCAGCGCAGCTTGATGACGGCATTCTTCCCTCCGATGGCGTTGGCGCTTCCGTGAAGGACATTGGCTGTGGTGACTCCTCCTGCAAGGTCGCGATAAATCTCAATGTCGTTTGGGTTGATCACGTCCGCCACTCCGACCATCGCGGTCACCGACAAAGAGCCTTCGTTAACTCCTCCATCTATGGCGATGTGTGAATGGCAGTCGATGATTCCGGGCATGATGTACATCCCTTTAGCGTCGATCACTTCGGCACCGGAAGGAGCAGTGATGCTCTTTCCCACGTCCGAAATTTTGCCACCTTCAATCAAAATGGAGCCGTTTTCAATAGTGCCGTTGGTGACAGTGAGGATGGTGGCATTTTTTATCAGCGTGGGTTTCGAAGTATCCGCCGCCCCGGCGGCAGCGCTGGCAAACAGGAGAAAAGCCGCCAGGAGCAAGAGGCAGGACGCAGGCTGCAGCAGGCGGGAGGCAGACGGCAGGAGGCAAGCGCCAGGCGGCAGGAGGCAGGAGGCAGGACGCAGGCGGCACGGGGCAGGCGGCAGGAGGCGGGAGGTAAAAGGCGGGAAGCGGCGCGTGCCGATCGACGCGATATCGATCCCGCTAATTCTCTTTTGATGACTTGAACCGCTTAGCCCGCGGTTTTTATTAATCAGAAAATTTATCATTTCTCCTCACTCCCGTTTTACGCTTGCATTGAATCAATTTTTCACCGCTCCCGCCGGTCAAGGCTCGGTCACCGCCCCCTGCCGTCTGCCCCCTGCTTCCTGCCTCCTGCTTCCTGTCTCCTGCCGTCTGTCTCCTGCGTCCTTGCTTCCTGCCGAGTGGGATTCATCTGGGCAGGTTCCGTGGGCTTGCGCTCCTCCGTCGGAACTTCAAACTTCTTACCATCCACAAACACGTAACGGATCTTCGTCCTTTCGCCAAACAGGTCGCCGTCGGTGACGACCAGATTGGCGATCTTTCCTTTCTCGATGCTGCCCAGTTGCTCCTGCGCCCCCAGAATTTCAGCGGCTGACAAAGTCATCGCGCGCAGCGCGGCATCCGGTGGAAGACCGGCCCTGACGGCCCGTCCGGCATTTCTGATGAAGTCTCGGAAATTGGTCATTCCATCGGAAAAAAATGCGAACTGAACTTCGGCGCGCTGCAGCGCCGCGGCATTGCGCGGCGCGTCTGCGCGCCGCTGCATTTCGCGCAAGGATTCTTCTGATTCCGGATGAACATCCTTTTCCCTTTCGGGGAATTTCAACGAAACCAGGACAGGAATTTGCTTCTCCCTCAGCAGCGACGCAAGTTTCCATCCTTCGGAAGCGCCGCTGATGATGTAGCGAATATCATTCTGCTCTCCCAGCTTTATGGCCCTCATGATTTCGGGCGCGCTGTTGGCGGGAATCACCAAAGGCATTTTCTTCTGCACTACCGGCAGCAGAGCTTCCATGGCTCGGCTGTTTTCCGGGCGTCGCAGCGAGCGCAGATTGTGATTGTAAATTTCCCAAGCTTCCTGATACTGCCGCGCGTCCAGCAGGGCCTGTCTGACGTAAGCGAGCACTCCCATCAAAGACCCGGGATATTCGCGAAAGCCGCCCAAAGAAAGCCGCACATGCATGGCCACCGGAGTGCGAACCACCATCGCGCCCTTGTCGCCATTGAGATTGATCAGCGCGCTCTGCCCGCAGAATATGCCGCGATCCGGCACAGTCAAAACCGTGGTGATGCCGGCAAGGCGGGCATCCTCGGCTTTCTTTCCGCCTGCGGTCAGGATGTCCGAGGCGCGCACATAGGGATTCATATTGGAGACCGGTTCGGATGGGCGCGAGGCGGATGCCGCCAGTGCTGCGCCGCGTCCAGTACCGGGTGGCGCCGGCGCCGACTGTTGCGGCAAACCAATATCGCTGGTTGCATCGATCAACCCCGGGTAGACGACGAGATTCTTTCCATCGATCACCCAGGCATCCGAAGGGATGGCGATATCAGAGCCAAGAGCCTCGATGATGCCGTTGCGGACGACCACCGTCCCTTTCTCGATGGGTGCGGAGGAAACAGTAACGATGCGGGCATTCTTGACCGCAAAGATGTCCGGCTCATCGGCTAAGCCCTGCCGGGCGGAGGGTGACGACAGCAGCAACAAGGCCGCCGTTGCCGCACAACGGAGCAGAGAGATGCCCCCCAAACTTTTCATAAGAATCCTCCGTCGTTGCTGGAGAGTGGTTCAGGTATGAGGCGAAATCATATTACGAAATGGCCGAAAAAAGCATGGAGGAAAATCCGGCCAGAACCCCAGATTATTCATTTTTCTTTCGCAAATTTCTCTCTTGCCCGGTTATGTACCAAGAGGGGGGCTCGACATATCTCGGAGATGTTATTGGGAAATTTATCTACAGATTGTTTGGCACACAAAGCGCAACTTCCCTTTTCCGGTCAACGCTATCGAGGATCGCGTTCATCGGTTTCTAAGGATCGAATTTGCCGGACGCCAGGGGCTTATGTCTATGCCACTGAGAGCCAGGGGCTAAAGCCGGGACCGAGAAAGCCGCTGGAAGCGGCTTTAGATGATTTGATCGTTGGGCCACCCCCTCGCCGTAAAGACGGCGGGTCTTAAACGCTTCGGGAATGGCCGCTGAAGCGGCCCAAAGCCACTTCACCGGTTGCAAAATTGATTAAAAAAACGCGATTCACAGTGTGGGAATACGAACACGACGAACTCTTCGAATCTTGACGCTAGAACGGCCCAAAAGAGAGGAAGCTGATCTCAGAATCCCGCTTCAAGGCCAGATAGAGCAGGGTTTTGCCGTCCGGCCCGATCTTCGCCTCCAGCAGCGTGCTGTGCGGCGGCGCGCTCAGCAGCGAGCTGGCACGATTCTGATTCTTCGGCAAACGCTGCAGCGCTCGCCCGTCGGCGGTGAGAAATACCAAGTCTCCCGAAGCCGACAATGAAGGATCCACACAGTCTTTGCACACCTGATGAGGCGTGCCCCCTTGGGAGGGAATTCGAAAGATTTGAGGTGGGGAACCCTTGGTTTTCCCCTGGTAATAAATCCATTGACCGTCGGGAGACCAAATGGGCCGCGCCGCATCCTGCGCTGTCAACAGTCGATGCGATTGGTGGGAAGCAAAATCGAAAATCCAAATCTCGCCCCGTGCGCCCTGCTGTCGAACGTAGGCGATATAGTTTCCGTCCTCAGACCAGGCAATATCCTGTTTGGGCGCCCCGTCGCTGGTCAGTTGTTCTGTTTTTGTCACTGCTCTCTTCCAGATCCAGATTTCCCGAGAGCCGCTGCGGTCGCTGACGAAAGCCAGGCTCGATCCATCGGGAGACCAAACGCCCTGGCTGTTGGAATGTTTGTCGGCCATAATTGCTTTGGAACTTTCACCGGAGAGATTCGTCTCCCAGATCTCGGGTCTGCTTCTGATGTTCACGTAAGTGATCTGCCCCGGGCCATTCCAGGAAATGCCTCCAAGCCTGTTATGGGAGGAAATTGCCAACTTATCCCTTCCATTGGCTAGATCAGAGATGTGTATTTCGTAGTTCGTTTCTGACTGTTCAAAGAAAACTGCATTTCCTGCCAGCGCAACTCGACCGATTTCTTTGTGAAGCGATGTCAATTGTCTGGCTGCTGCATTCGGTTCGAGACCGATGGACCAAATATTAGAGGAGCCACCCTTGGTTGAGCTGTACACAATCCTTTCCTGGCGAGGATCCCACACAGGAAACTGGTTGTTGAAGGTGTCAGCTCGCAGGGGACGCGCGGCGCCGTCTAAATCTTTGACCCAAATGCTGGCAGGATGAATACCTGCCGTGTAGGCGATCGATTTCCCGTCCGGAGATAATGCCGGCGCGGAGTGCGGCAGGGGACCATCACCGCTGCCGGTTAGATAATGCCAGGAAGCTGGATTTGAAGCTGCCGCAGAAGCGATTCTGCTTTCCCCGTTTGGCCCAAACTTGCTGAAAACGATTTCGGTTCCATCTGGCGACCAAACAGGATAATTAGCCGAGTCTGCGATCTTCTTTTCAGAACCTCCCTCTCGCGAGACGGTAAAAATCTGTGCCAGTGAGGAGTCACGCCGCCCCACCGGGTAGCGGACGAAAACGATCAAATTGCCGTCGGGAGAAAGCGATGGCCAGGCTTCTTCTTCGGGCGTTGAAAGCACTTGCCTGGGGCGGCTGTTCCGGCGATCCAGGAGCCAAAGGTCTGGATTTCCTCCCCGATCACTGACGTAGACGACCAATTGACCATCCAACGCCGCGTGCGGCTGACTTTCTGACGTTCCGTTGGGAATCAGCGGCGTGACCTGCGGTTTTACAGAGGTTGGCCGGAGGCGGTACCAGTCATTGCGGAAAACGAATCCAATGGCACCTAGAAGCGCCACAAGCAAGACCAGGTAGATGGCGCTGTGCCGTGTCTTCTCAATCCGCGAAACCCTATTTGCTAGGGCTGCGGCATCGTGGATGAATTCGTCCGCCGTCTGATAACGCTGCGTCCGGTCCTTTTCCAGCAGTTTGTTCAGAACGTGTTCCCAGCGGGGTGGAAAATCCACGGTAAATTTCGTGATCGGTTCAAGGCTGGAGTTGTAGATCTTGTGCAGCACCTGCTGCGGGGTTTCTCCCCCAAAAGGCAAAACTCCGGTCGTCATTTGATAGAGCACTGCTCCCATGGAAAACAGATCACTGCGCCCGTCCAGGCTTTCGCCTCGTGCCTGTTCCGGAGACATATAGGGGAGCATCGTCATTTGCAGCGCCGGGTCGGTCGCACCCAGGGTCTGCGTTACCTGATCGCTTTTGAGCTCGGCCGCAGCGACCGGAGCCACTCCGATATCCAGCAGCTTTACCTGTTCACCCTTGGTAATCAGGATAGCCGATGGATTGAGGGCGCCATGCAGGAGACCTTGCCCGTGCGCGTAACGGAGAGCCTCGGCAATCTGCAGGCCCAGACCTATCACTTTCTGCGGTTTTTGGTGCTGCCGCTGCAGCCAGTTCAAGACCGGTTCTCCGTCGACGTATTCGCTGACAATGAACGTTGTGTCGCCCTCCTTGTCGACTCTGTAAATGGCCGCGATGTCTTGATGGTGCAACCCAGCCGTAGTCTCCGCTTGACCCTGGATTTGTTGTGCAGTTTGAGCGTCTCCGGGATGAATCAGGCGAATGCTCACCCATCGGCGCTTTATTTTGTCCCAGGCCTTATAGACGTCACTCTCAGGAAGGGAGCGGAGCAGCTCGCGAAGTTCGTAATCTCCTATGGTTTTGGCGGCAGTCATAGCAGTTTGCTGAAAGGATACCATGACAAGAAAGTCGCAGGTCGCAGGTCGAAAGTCGAAAGTCGAAGGTCGACTTATTCTTTGGTGTGCAGCGTTATTAACACTATTTCCGGAGGGGCGAGGAATCGAAGCGGGACATAAGTAGTGCCGACGCCGCGGGTGACAAACAACTGGGTATTTCCAAAGGCGAAAAGCCCGGAAGCATATTGCCGTCCCAGCCGCGTCTTGGTGATGATGGGGCCGATAAAGGGAACTCGTATCTGGCCGCCATGTGTGTGCCCCGCAAGGACAAGGTCCGCTTGGCGCGACTCCGCCCAGAGCATCACGTCGGGAGAGTGGGACAGCAGTATCTGGCAATCAGGAAGAGAGCGGCCGCGCGCGTCTTGAAAATGCTGCAGGATGCGAGTCAAACCCGCCTGAGAGTAAGGGTAACTGACACCGGCGATTCCCAATGTTGCGTCGCCGCGCTTCAGCACTTCTCGTTCGTTGCGAAGCACGCGGATACCCAAGGTTTCGACTTCTCGCATCATTCTGAGCGTATCCATATTGCCGGCAATGGCATACACGCGTTCGAATCTTTGAATCGCGGGCATTAACTGCAACAACTGGCCGGCGGCCATCTTCTCGTTTGCGAACAGATCCTTGAAGTCTCCCGCCAGCATCAGCACATCGGCGCTAAGCTCCCCCAGGCGCTCTCGGATTTGATTGGTGAATACCGAATCGTTGTTGAGATGCAGATCCGAAGCCAAAACGATTCGGAATCCATCAAACTCATGCGGCAAGCGGGTAAGGGAGACGGCGATAGAGTTAACTTGAATGTGGCGAGCTTCTCGATAGGCAAAGATAAGCCAGGCGAGGACCAGCAGCAGAAACAGAGACAGGAGAAGACGTTTCAGCATGGGTTTCGCAGTCGTCAACTGGGCATCGGTCCACCCAGATCACAAGTCTAAAGCTACGTCTAGAGGGAAGAATGTGACTAGCCGGCACAGCGGGCGATAGCGTGTGGCCACAGGTGGAGCGGAGCGGAACCCGGGGACAATTAATAAATAGTTATTTCCAGCCCGCAAAGCGGGCGGCAGAAGAGACATCTGTCGCCCGCTACGCGGGCTCGGAACAGATTAAAAATCCAGGCTCCCCGGGTTCCGCTTCGCTCCACCCGGGGCCACATGCTATCGCCCGCCGTGCGGGCTCAGTGCTCCTCGCTTTCGGACGCGTGCTTAGGTTCCAACCCGTTCAAGATCTAACTCAAATTCCTTCTGTATACGCCTGATGCCCAGGCAAAGCACAGGGCGTCGAAAATAGCCAGTGCGGATACAATCAGCCAGATGGGCTGTGCTTGCCAGCCCGGAACTATCATCGAGCGCATCCCGTCGATGGCATAAGTCAACGGATTGATACGAGCCATCCAGGCCAGCCAGGGGGGCATCAGCGTGATAGGTATCAGCGCGCTGCTGATAAACACCAGCGGTAAATTGATGAAGCCCACAATGGCAAAAAACTCCCCATGGCTGTGCAGCAGGAACGCCAGGGCTAGAGAGATAAGTGTTATTCCAATGCCCAACAATCCCCCCAGCAGATACAGCACAAGAATTCCGGGAATTCCAGCAGCAGCACGCACGCCCATCAGCAGAGCCACCAGCAGGATGATTGTCATCTGGATCCAGTTCAGCGTATTTACAAAAATGAAGCGACTGAGCAGGATGGAATTACGGGAGATCGGCGCCGTCATTAGTTTGTTGAGGAATCCTTGTTCCCGGTCCATCAGTAATGGAATTCCGCCCATCAGAGAGTTTCCCACCACAGTCAGGGAGAGCGCGCTGGCGGCCATGAAGGTAAGATAGCTTACGTTTCCGAATTGTGATCCCCGCGCGACACGGCTGAAAATATTTCCAAAGAGAGCAAACCAGAGCAACGGCTGGATAAGCGCAAACATCACGTGCACTGGCTCACGGCTCAGGTGAAGAAACCAGCGTTGGGTCAAAGCCGAGATTTCCTGAATCGTATGATTCATGGCGGACTCTGTTCCAATGACAGCAGCCTATTGCGCGCTGTGTCTGGTGTCCTTTGTGGTTGAACTGCTTTTTTGACCACCAAGGATCACGCGCGCTTATTCTTTCTCTGATTTTCCTGTTTCCTTTGACTCTTCCATCCGGTGACCGGTGTACTTCAGAAACACTTCGTTCAGACTGGGTGTTGAAAGCACAAGTTTTCGAACCGATAGCGAAGAGTTCGCGGCGGTCTGCATGATTTGCGGCAAGACCGTTTCGTCGTACCGGAGAAAAATATCCATCGAGTTCTCCCGCACCAGGATTTTCTTTACGAATGGCAGTTGTTTTAGCTTTGTTTCGAAAGCATTTCTATCTGGCGCAGCCCCGTCTTCCATTTCCAGCGTCACTACTTCACCGCCAATCTCAGACAGAAGGTTGTAGACGCTGTCGACCACGGCGACTTTTCCATGATCGATGATGGCTACGCGCTGAGCCAGCTTCTCGGCTTCGTCCATGTAGTTTGTACACAGGAGTATGGTGGTGTCTTCCTGGTGCAGTTTCTGGATATACTCCCAGACTTTAAGGCGCGTCGGGACATCCAGTCCGAGCGATGGCTCGTCAAGAAACAGGACCTGCGGCCGATGGATCAGCCCGCTGGCAATGTCCAGTTTCTTTTTCATTCCACCCGAATACTGCTTCACGATTCTATCGAGGGCGTCTTGCAATTCCAGCAGGTGCGCCAGTTCCTCGATACGGCGTCGAATGGCGGCGCGGTCCATGTGGTAGAGGTTTCCCTGCAGCCAGAGATTCTCGCGACCGGTCAGATAAATGTCGCACATCTGTTCCTGCGACACGTAGCCGATGCTGCGCCGCACGGCGAACGGATCTCGCGTCACGTCGCGTCCGGCGACAGAGGCGGAACCCGACGTGGGAGCAATCAGAGTGGAAAGAATTTTTACGGTTGTGGTTTTGCCCGCTCCGTTGGGACCGAGCAGTCCGAAAATCTTCCCTTGCGGGATGGCAAAGGAAACATTGTCGAGAGCAAGGAGCTCTTCGTACTTTTTTGTGAGTTTGTTGACGACTACGGCATCCATTTTGCCGTGCGGCCCCGGTTATGGAAAAAGTTTGGCTTTAAGTTTTTCATCGGCGAGCTCAAAAGAATCCCGGCCGATACGATTCCATGTAGAGCTGTAGCCGGTGAAAAGCCTCGCGCAGCAATTCCCGTTCGGCGGCGTAACATAATCTAAGCGATCCTTCTCCGCCGGCGCCGAACCCGACTCCGGGGGCCATTCCCACGCCTGTCTTGCGGAAGACCTCTTTGGCGAAGGAGAGCGAATCCTTGAGGCCATCCACTTTCAACAGCATGTAAAAAGCTCCTTCAGGCTTCCATGCGTTGACATGCGGCAGCCGCCCCGCCAGGCTGTAGCAGAGGTCGCGGTTGGCGCGATAACGACCGACCATCTCGCAGACGTAGCTTTCTCCATCTCTTAGAGCGGCCAATCCTGCTCGCTGGGAGATGGAACTGGCGCACGTGGTAGTGAACTCATTTACGCGCGTCATGGCGGCGATGGCGCGAGTACCGGCGACAGCGTAACCCAGACGCCACCCGGTCATCGAATAGGTCTTGGAGAAGCTCTGAATTACGATCAGGTGATCCCATTCGTCCACAAGATCTATGAAGGATGGGGCCGTCGCTCCTTGCTCGCCGTAATAGAGACGCTCGTATACTTCATCAGCTATCAGAACGATGTTGTGTTCCAGGCAAAGTTTCCACACTTGTTGCTGCTCGTCGCGCGTGGCGACCCAGCCGGTGGGATTATTCGGGCTATTAATTATCAGGACGCGCGTCTTTTCATTAATGGCCGCCTCGACCGCGTGAAGATCGAGGCGAAATCCGGATTTCGTTTCGACCAGCGGGATTTGACGCGGGACGGCTCGGCATAGGAGTAGATTCGAGTGAAGGTAGGGCCATACCGGAGAGATCAGGATCGCTTCGTCTCCAGGATCAAGCACCACCCTCAATGCCAGCGCTGCCGCCAGCACGCCGCCGTCGGTGACAATAATTTGGCTTTCCGGATCAATGCTCTTCCCATGCAGCCGGCCTATTTCGGCCGCCAGCGCGGTCCGCAGTTCCAAGTAGCCTGCCGTGGGGGTGTAAAACAAGTATCCCTGCTCCATGGCTTTTACAGCTGCCTGACGAATGAAATCGGGGGTCGGCAAGTTTGTTTCGCCGAAATACAGGCAAATCGGGTCCTGAATCTGGGGCCGCATTGCCGCTATCTCGCGAATCTTGGAATTTGGAATGCTCAACGCCAGCGGGGAGATGCGCAGGGTTTGTGTAGACATTCGATCCTCGACGGCCACCATTCTAGCATGCCATTGAATGGAAACCTTTCGCTTCAGTCTCGTATAATTCAAGAGAGACAGTGATCTAGAATGAAGGCAGCCTTTGAGTTTTTGCTGAAGTTCAAACCAGTTGTGTTTGAGCAGGGCAGACTGGACTTTCCAAATGCAGGTCCCGCTTTCCTTGCTGTGGCCCTGCTTTCAATCCTTGGTTTTGTGCTGCTGCATTTTTATGTAGCGAGGAGACGCGAGGCGCGCCTGCCGGGCGGGCTCGGCCGCCGGCGGACAATTTTGTTTGCGCTGAGACTGGGAGTGCTGCTTGTGATCCTCCTGATGCTCGCGGCGCCCTCCATTCTCATTTCAGAGATAAATCCCCGTGAAAACAGGCTGGCGGTGCTGGTGGATGGCTCGTTGAGCATGCAGATTCAGGATGATGCGGCGAAATCCCGGGCGGCGCAGACACAGGAGCTGCTGCGGCCGGACGGCCCCTTCGTCCGCCGAGCCAGCGAGAAGTTCCAAGTCGATTACTACAGTTTTGCCGATCGGCCGGCGACGCAAACTCTGTCTCAGATCTTGGCCCAGCCCAGCGACGGAAAAAATACCAACCTTGGTTCGGCATTGGAGCAGGTCAGCCAGGAGATGGCGTATCTGCCCCTGGCCGGCATCATTCTGATTTCTGATGGCGCCGATAATTCATCCCGCCAATTAAATGCGGCGGTGCAGAAGCTGCATTCCCAGAGAATACCTGTTCATACTGTGGGCGTAGGCAAAGAGCGGCTGGATAACGATGTCGAGTTGCTCCACGTCAGCACTCCCAGGCGCCTGGTGCCGGATTCCATGTGCACGGCGCTACTGTCCATTCAAAATCACGGTTTCGGTGGGCAGAAAGCGCGCATTGAAGTGCGCGATGGCGAAGCCCTGATTCAGACGCGCGAGGTGACGTTGCAGTTTGAAAACGGAATTCAGACCGTAGAGCTTCCATTTTCGGTGTCCGGAACTGGAGTGAAGAATCTGAAATTCTCGGTGCAAGACCTTTCCGGCGACCTGGTTCCCCAGAACAACTGGCGGCGGACTGTCCTGGAGGCGCGCGACTTCAAGCCGAGGATCCTTTATGTGGAAGGAGAGCCGCGTTGGGAATACAAATTCCTGCGCCGGGCGGTGGCCGATGACCGCTTCCTTCGCATGGAAACGCTGCTGCGAACTGCCAAGCAGAAATTTTACCGCCAGGGAATTGAGAGCGAAGACACGCTGGCCGCCGGGTTTCCTTCGCAGGCAGAGGAATTGTTTCGGTATCAGGGGCTCGTGCTCGGAACCATCGAGTCATCGTTCTTCACCTACCACCAGTTAGAGATGATTCGTGACTTCGTTGGGAAGCGCGGTGGCGGATTCCTGATGCTGGGGGGAAGAAGATCGTTCGGGGAAGGAAAATATCAGAACACGCCGATCGAAGAGATTCTCCCGCTGCGGCTGCTGGCGGTGGCTTCAGACGACTATCGCGAAAGCCCGGTAAGGCCGGAACTGTCGGCCTACGGGACTTCCCAGGCGATATTGAGTTTAGCTACTTCCGACGTGGAGAATGCCCGAAAGTGGAAATCGATTCCGCCGCTTGAAGATTTCCACGCGCTGACGGACGTCAAACCTGCCGCTACCGTTCTGGCAAGGGCCGCTGGTGGAGGGCATCCTCCGGTGCTGGTGGCCACGCAGCGGTACGGCCGGGGGCAGGCGCTCGCCTTCGCTAGCGGGAGCTCCTGGCTGTGGCAGATGGAAATGGATGCTCGGGATCAGGCACACGAAATCTTTTGGCGTCAGTTGCTGCGCTGGATGGTTCACGACGTCCCCGGTCAGGTATCTATTACTCTGGACAAGTCCGAGTACGTCGCGGGCGAATCGGCGACGGTTCGAGCTGAAATTTTCGATAAGAGCTACGAGAAAGCTTCCCAAGTGAATCCGGCTCTGGAGGTACTCGACCCTGGGTCGAAAACCCACAGCTACCCGATGGAATGGTCGGCGCGTGACGGCGGTGTCTATTCCAGTCAAATCCCGATAGATCAGGAGGGAATCTACCGGCTCAAGGTCGATACCACGGTCGATGGAACGCCGGTCGAAGATCAGACATTTTTGCTTACCACTGGAAGCAATCTGGAATTTCATGAAGCTGGACAACATGTGGACCTGCTCAAAAGCATCTCTGAACAGACCGGCGGACGGTATTACCCTATTGAAAAAGCCGCAGATCTTCCCGACGAGATCATTTATCAGTCCGGAAAATCGTCTCGCCTGCAAGTGAAAGACCTGTGGGATGCTCCCATTTTTTATTTTCTGATCGTGGGACTGTTGGCCATCGAGTGGGGACTACGGAGGAAGTGGGGCTTCTCGTAGTGAATGCGGAATGCCGAATGCGGAATGCGGAATGCGGAAGGCAGAAGGCAGGAAGGCAGAAGGCGGAAGGCGGAAGGCGGAAGAACCTTCTGAAGCATGTAACTAGATCGGAAAGGAATCTGATGGTATCAAGAAATCTAAAGACACAAAGACTCCATGGGCTTATCACCGTGGAAAAGACGCTTCAGGCGATGCAATCTTTCGAACGTTCCGCCTACCGCCTTCTGCCTTCTGCCTACCGTCTTCTGGCGTCCGCCTTCCGCCTTCTGCCTTCTGCCTTCCGCCTTCTGCCTTCCGCCTCCTGCCTTCTGCCTTCCGCCTACCGTCTTCTGGCGTCCGCCTTCCGCCTTCTGCCTTCCGCCTTCCGCCTTCTGCCTTCCCTGGCGATGCTATTGCTTTTTTGCGCTACAAACGCCTCGGCCGGGACACACGCTTTGATTGTGGCCGGCATGGGGGGAGAGCCCGCTTACGATCAGATGTTTTCTCAGTGGGCCGACCAGTTGAATACTCAGTTGAGACCTCACGCCGCCACAGTAGTGATGCTGGCTCCGGGCAGCGAAATTGTGCCCCGCCGCGAAAATATTCTAAACACGCTGAAGAAATATCAAACGTTGGCTCCCGGCGACTTGTTTCTGCTTTTCCTGATCGGCCACGGAAATTTCGACCAGCGGCAGTACCGCTTCAATATTCCCGGACCGGACATTACGGCAGAGGAGCTGGCTGCCGCCATTGCAAAGATTCCCGCCCAAGTCGTCGTGATAAACGGAACCGCCGCCAGTGGCGCCTCGCTTCCTGTCTTCAGCTCCAAGAACCGTGTGGTCATTACCGCTACTCGCAGTGGAATGGAGACCAATCCTCCTCGTTTTCTCCAGTTTTTTATCGAGGGTCTCGATGGCAAGGCCGATGCAGACAAGAACGGGTCAATCTCGCTGTTAGAGCTGTACCGGTATGCAAGGACAAAGACCGCCCAGTGGTACCAGTCGCAAAACAGGCTCCAGTCGGAGCATGCGTTGTTGGAAGACAGCGGCAAAGGCAAGGGAACCGAGGATCCTGTTCCGGGTTCTTCTAACGGAGCGCTGGCCGCTTCGCTGGTGATTGTCGGCGGATCCTCCGCTGAGACGACCGGCCGCGCCGCCACCAACGCGTTGCTTGCGCGGAAACGCGAGTTGGAGGCCGCAATTGAAAAACTTCGCTTCCGCAAATCCGAAATCACCGAAGACGACTACCAGCGGCAACTGGAGGCTCTGGCACTTGAATTGGCGCGCGTGAATCGGAAGATTGCCGGAGGCCATGAGTGAATTGCGGACTTCCGATTTCGGATTTCGGATTGCGGATTGCGGATTAGGCTAATTGCGGAATGGCCCGATTGCGGAATGCGGAATGCGGATTGCGGAATATGGATCGTTGATTTACTGAATTGCGAACTGGGGATGAGTAGACTGAGACTGAATATGATGGGTTTTAGGGAGAATCGATTAAAGTTGGGGGATCTTTTTGCGATTCGAGGCTCACGATCCGAAGTCCCGACTGCGTGCTTTCCCGAATCTATTATGTGCGGCAAGGCTCATTCCATGGCCAAGAGAACTCCAAATCCGCAATCCGCATTCCGCAATCCGCAATCGAAAAGATTCCGCATTCCGCATTCCGCAATCCGCAATCCGCAATTGGGCGGTTCTGCATTCCGAAACGGCTTCTGTATTTGCGTCCTGATCGCTTGCCTTTCTTGCGGCGGCCGGGCGCAATCTCTGCCCGAAGCGATCAACGCCTGGCGGACGGGCGATTATTCGCTGGCAGAAAAAAGCCTGGCGCAACTGGCGCAGCGGGGCGATACGACCGCACGAGTGGCCTATGCCCGCGTGCTGATTGAACTGGGAAAATATGCCGAAGCCGAGGCGGCAGCTAGGGCGGCCGCCAATGAACCCCGTTTATCGCTGCCGCTCAGTGAGGCTCTGCGCCTGCAGGGGAAGTACGCCGAAGCCGAAGCTGCGGTGGCAGCATCCACTTCGCCGGCATCCCAGTTCGCTTACGCGGAATTACTGGCGCGCAGAGGCCAGTCTGCCCGCAGTCGACAGATCTACCAGGCTATTGTCTCGGCGCCGCGGCCCTCTCCCAACCGCCAACGTCAGAGGTCGGATGCGGCAGAGGAAATAGAAAACGCTATTGCCATGGCGCAGGCGATGCGCCGGTTGGAGGATTTTCACGGCGCCAATGCTCTCTTTCAGGACCTTTTGGACTGGTACCCTGACAGCATTGAGATTCGCCTGGCATGGGCCGATCTTTTTCTGGAGAAGTATAATCCTGCGGAAGCCACCGGCCTCTACGATGAAGTCTTGAAGAAGAACCCCCGCCACCCGCTGGCGCTCGTCGGCTCGGCGCGCTGTACGTTCGACAGCGCCGACCCGCGAGTCAATCAGTCACTGGAGAAAGCGCTTCAGGCAAACCCCAGACTGGCCGCGGCGTTTCAAATGCGGGCACGACAGTTGATCGAAGAGGAGCAATACCAGCAAGCCGCTGATCAACTTGGCGCGGCCGAGAAGATCGATTCGCACGATCTTGACACCTGGTCGCTGCGCGCAGCCCTGGCTTACTTCACCCGGCAGGATTTTCAGCGATATGTGGAGCAGATTGCCGCCGTAAATCCGCATTACGGAGAAGTCTGGCTCCAGTTGGGACAGTTGTGCGTGTCTCAAAAGCGCTTTGAACAGGCGGTTGCATTCTTCAGAAAGGCCATCGAGGCGGACTCGCGCCTGTGGCGCGCTCACGCTGCTCTGGGGATGAATCTGTTGCGGCTCGCTGAAGATCGGGAAGGAAAGGAAGCGCTGGAGCGCGCCTACGCAGGAGACCCCTTCAACATCTGGACGGTGAACACTCTGCGGCTGCTCGACAGCCTCAAGAATTACCGCGAGAGCCGAACGGCACATTTCAGAGTCCGTATTCACAACCGGGAAGAGGTTCTGCGAGAACTTGCGGAAGATCTGCTGGAGAAAAGTTTCGACGTCCTCAGCCGGCGCTACGGCTTTTCTCCCAGTTTCCAGACCAGCGTGGAGTTTTATCCCAATCATGAAGATTTCGCGGTGCGTACGCTGGGCATGCCCGGCCTGGGCGCGCTGGGGGCGACGTTCGGCAAAGTAGTGGCGCTGGATTCCCCCGCTGCCCGCAAGCGTGGAGAATACAACTGGGCGAGCACATTGAGGCATGAGGTAGCGCACGTCTTTACCCTTAATCTGTCCGACATGAAAGTGCCCCGGTGGTTGACCGAGGGACTTTCCACCTACGAGGAGCGCTTGGCGCATCCCGGATGGGGCAAAGGGATCGATCCCCTGTTCGTTCAGTCGGCACAGAAAGGCGCGTTGCTCCCTCTAAAAGAACTGAGCGCGGGTTTTTTGCACCCGAAATATCCCGAACAGATGATGATCAGCTATGCTCAGGCGTCCCTGGTCAGCGAATGCCTGGTTGAAAAGTATGGTTGGGAGAAGATGCGTCAGGTGCTGCAAGCGCTGCGCGACAAAGATGAATCGGAGGCGTTCCAGTCCGTTTACGGAAAGTCCCTGGACCAGCTGGATGCCGAATTCAAGACGTTTGTCAAACCGCGCGTGGAGCGCGTAGCTTTGCAGCTCAACCAGAATGCCGGCACGGAGTATGCCAAGCTGGTGCGCGCGGGCGAAGATGCCTTCAAAAACAGCGACTGGGCCAAAGCGGCCGATTCCTATCGACGTGCTGCAGCCCTGGAATCGGAACCGAAGTACCCGGTCAATGTCTACCTGCGGCTGGCAGAGGCGGAAGAAAAGCTGGGACGCGACGAGGCGGCGATGGATGCGTTTCTGAAAGCGGGCCAGCTTTTCGAGACCGCCGAAGAGGCCTATCGTCGGGCCTTCGATCTCGCAATTAAACGCGACAAGCGCGAGGTCGCGGCTACCGCATATGAAAATCTCTTGTTCCTCTATCCGGCAGACGCCGATATCCATCTGTCGATGGGGCAAGCGTGGCTGAAGTGGAACCAGCCGGAGCAGGCGGTTGTCCCTTTAAAGCGCGCCACTGAGTTATCGACCGGAGATGCCGCGCAGGCTCATTACCTTTTGGGCCGTGCTTATTGGGCCACAGGAAAACCGGACCAGGCGCGCAAAGCAGTGTTGGCAGCGCTGGATATCGCGCCCGGCTTTGAAAAGGCGCAGCAATTGCTGCTTCAGATTGCGGAAGGCAGAAAGCGGTAGGCAGGCGGCAGACGGCAGGAAGCAGTAGGTGGGCGGGCAGACGGCAGAAGGAAGTGTACGACATGCAGGAAGCCTATCCCAACACAATCCAGGAGTTACAAGTGAACCTTACTGTGGTTGACTGCTTCTATAAGACTAAGGCACTAAACATGGTGCGCGAAGCTCGGACCGGACAAACAACCTGCCACAGAGTAAAGACCCTGAAACAGCGACGGAGGAGCGGATAGATGGACGAAAAGGAAACGGCACAATTTGTGGAACAGACACACCAGGCCTGTGACAGTGTGAGGAGTGAAGTGGCCAAAATCATTGTCGGTCAGGAGCACGTGGTAGACCAGGTAATGATCACGCTGTTTGCCAGCGGGCATTCCATCATCACCGGGCTGCCGGGACTTGCCAAGACTCTGTTAATCCAGACTCAGGCAGAGACGCTGGGACTGAAATTCCAGCGCATCCAGTTTACTCCCGACCTGATGCCGGCCGATATCACAGGAACCGATATTCTGGAAGAAGACCACCAAACGGGCCGCCGCCAGATGCGCTTCGAGCCTGGTCCAATCTTTGCCAATCTGCTGCTGGCCGATGAGATCAACCGGACTCCCCCTAAAACGCAGGCTGCTCTGCTGGAAGCCATGCAGGAGCGCCACGTTACCGTGCGCGGTCACACTTATCAGTTGGAACCGCCGTTTCTGGTTTTGGCGACTCAAAACCCTATCGAGTTGGAAGGGACCTATCCGCTGCCGGAAGCGCAACTGGATCGGTTTATGTTTAATATCTTGATCGACTATCCTCCGGAAGCCGATGAAGTGGAAATAGTACGAAATACGACGGCTGCGCCCCAGCAGCCGCCCCAGCAAGTTCTGAGTCGACAGGATCTTTTGCGGGTTCAGGAGCTGGTCCGGCTGGTTCCGATAGCAGACGACGTAGTCAAATATACCGTGCAGCTGGTTCGGAAAACCCGGCCCGCCGAGGGGGCGCCGGACTTTGTCAATCGCTGGGTGAGTTATGGAGCCAGCCCTCGTGCCGCCCAGTACCTGGTTCTGGGCGCGAAGGCACGCGCGTTACTGCGAGGCCGCTATAATGTTTCCATTGAAGATGTCCGCGCCTTGGCGGGTCCGGTAATGCGCCACAGGATTCTGTTGAATTTCCACGCAGAGTCCGAGCAGATCACAACCGATCAAATCATAGAAAGATTGTTGCATAACGTTCAGCAGGTCAAATCGGGGTTGGCTTAACTCGAATGCGGAATGTGGAATGCGGATTTCGGATTGCGGATTTCAGATTGCGGATTGCGAATTTCGGACTGCGGATTTCAGATTATAGCGGATCTGAAAATACCTGGTTGATGAGTCTTTATGAGTGAAAAAAACGGTAAAGCAGGCAGGGGTGGAAAATTCGCAATCCGCAATCCACAATCCGAAATTGGAAAATCCGCCATCAGAAATCCGCAATCGAGGAGTCCGCAGTCTTTCATAGACCCGCGTGTTTTGCAGAGGCTCTCCAGCCTGCAACTGGTCGCTAAAGTAGTAGTGGAAGGGTTTGTCACCGGTATGCATCGCTCTCCCTATCACGGATTCAGCGTCGACTTCGTCGAGTACCGCGAATACGCCCTGGGTGACGACCTCCGCAATATCGACTGGAATGTCGTGGCCCGCAGCGATCGCTACTACGTCAAGAAATTTCAGGGAGAAACGAACACCTCGATTCACTTCCTGCTGGATATCAGCCGTTCCATGCACTATGGGTCGGGACAAATTACTAAGTTTGAGTACGCGCGTTTTCTGGTCGCGTCTCTCGGCTATTTCGCTTTTCGGCAAAAGGATGCCATCGGGCTCTACCTCTTTGATGATGAAATCCGCGGACTGTTGCCGCCCAGGCTGCGCCGCACCCATCTGAATCGCTTCCTGGCGATACTTGGAAACGCGTCTGACGGAGGTCCGACCGGCTGGCGGCAGCCGCTGGAAAAACTGGCTCAACTGGTTTTGCGGCGTGGCATCATCATTGTGGTTTCAGACTTCTACAGCGATCTGGAAGATTTATTCAAGGGGCTGAAATTGTTGCGCAGTCGGGGGCATGACGCCATCTTGTTCCAGATACTGGATCCTTACGAGCTCGATTTTCCATTTGACAGGCTGGCACTGCTGGAAGACGTCGAAACCAAACACAAGGCGCTGGTGGTTCCTCAGGCCTCCAGGAAGCACTATCTGGAAGCATTCGGCAGACACCAGGAGGCGCTGCGCGAGCGGACGGCAGCCGCCGGAGTCGACTGGATGATGATACGCACCGACCGGCCCCTGGATGAAGCGCTGCTTCATTATCTGACGGTGCGGCAGAAGCGGGGATAGGAATTCCGGGAGGCAGAAAGCAGAAGGCAGACGGCAGGAGATAGGAGGCAGGAGGCAGGAGGCAGGAAGCAGGAGGTAGGTTGGCAGTGAAAAACGTCATTCGTCATTGGTCATCGGTGATCGAGCATCGGCGATCAGTTATGATCATCGGCCGTTAAGTATTCATTTCTTGTTGACGCGAATGTATATCGTTGTAAGTGCTAATTACGGTAAAACAGGTGGACCTAGCGTTGGAAGGATCGATTCAAGTGCAAATGAAAAACGACGAGTGTCCAATGACAAATGACGCTTTTCAAAGCCAACCTGCTCCTGCCTCCTGCTTCCTGCCGTCTGCCTTCTGCTTCCTGCCGTCTGCCTCCTGCTTCCTGCTTCCTGCCTCCTGCTTCCTGCCGACTGGGGAGACTAGGGTGACCGCATGCAATTCCTGACTCCACTATTTCTCACAGGGCTGCTTGCCATAGCCATACCACTCTGGTTTCACTTGATCCGCAAAGAACATGCCCTGCGCATCCCCTTCAGCTCGCTGATGTACGTTCCACCAAAGGAGATCAAGCTGGTCCGCCGGCAGCAACTGCGGCAGTGGCCTTTGTTTCTGCTGCGGCTATTGCTGGTCGTGGTCCTGGTGCTGGCTTTTTCCCGCCCCTATTGGAAGCGCTTTTCCGGGACCTGGAGCTCCAGCTCGCTGGCCCGGGTGGTGCTCCTGGATAACTCCTTCAGCATGCGGGCCGGCAACCGCTGGAGCACGGCGCGCACGATGGCTGAACGGGAAATTCGATCGGCGCCCAGGGGAAGTGAAATTACTCTGGCGGTTGTGTCGGACCGAGTCGATATTCTCAGCGAGCCTGGAGAGCCGGCCGAAGCGCTTCTAGCAAAGTTGAAGCAGGTTCAACCCTCCTATCGAGCCACGCGCCTGGACCAGGGAATTCAGATGGCAGGCGATGTGTTGAAACAATCTCGCATGGGGAACCGGGAAATTGTCCTGGTATCGGATTTTCAAAAGAACGGCTTGCATTTCTCCTCCTGGAACATTCCTGAAGGGATAGGGCTGCGCGCCCTCTCCGTTCCTTCAGTGGTTGACAACCTGTTCATTGAAGATGTGCAGGCGCCCGCTGAGATTTACCAGGGCACGGCAGAACGCCAGGTGACCGGCAGTCCCGCCAGCGCAGTCGAGCCCGCCCGGCCGGAAGACTTTGTAGTGAGGATTCAAAACGCCGGCGGTTCGGACATTCAAGACATTCCTGTCGAATTGCGCCTCGACGACCACCTGATACAGAGCCAGCGTGTCACAATTCGTGCAAAGAGTTCACGATCGATTCACTTTCGAGCCCCCGATTTACCGGACAAGCCGCTGATGCGATTTGCGGCGAGCGCCGGCGTCCCAGATGCTCTTCCAGAGGATAACCAGTTCTTCTTTACCGTGCACAGGCGGGAGAAGATACCGGTGGTTCTCTCTGCTGAAGGACCGGCCCTTTTATTCCTGCGTGAGGCGATGAACTCGCCGGGAGTGCCATGGGATCTCAAAACCGACTTGAGTGCGGCTTTGCTCAAAAAAGCGCGCGTCTTGATTCTTCACGATCCGGCGAGCATTCCGAGTTATGTCTCCGACTGGGTCTCGAACGGAGGATCGCTGTTGATTTTTTCAGGGGCCCGCAGCGGCGAAGGTTTGAAATCCACTCTTTTGCCCGTGACTCCTCATGGAAGCAGGATCCTGCGCCGAGAGCGAGACGAGCCTCTGTCGCTGGCCGATATCCAGTGGCAGCATCCTGCCTTCCAGGTATTTGCCGACCAGCAGAAGCGCTACTTCAGCGGCGTTCACTTCTACGGCTATACCGAAGCTCAGGCGAAGGCTGACGGGAAGGTGCTGGCGCGCCTGAAATCGGACAGTCCGGCCTTGGTTGAAGGAAAGTTCGGCCGCGGAGATGTGCTCTGGTTCGCTAGTTCGGCCTCCAATGACTGGAATGATTTTGCGCTCCGTCCGGCCTTCCTCCCCTTTGTGCAGAACATAGTTGGCTACCTTTCCGGCGCGCGCCGGGAATCTGCGTCGCTGCGCGTAGGGGATAGAATCGACTTGACGCTCTGGGGAAGCTCAGGAGTGGCAGTAATAGATCCTAAGGGCCAGCGGCTGGCGGTGCCGGAGGACAGGCAATTCGTAGAGGCGCAGCAACCTGGATTCTACGAGGTTCGATACAGCCGTCTTACCGATTATATCGGAGTCAACATCCCGGCGGCCGAATCGAATCTGGAAAGTGAGCCAGTGCAGCAAATTCAAGCGCGCGCTCAAAGTGCGCAGGCAGCAGCGGCCGAGGTGTCCGCCGCTTCACTGGAGCACAGGCAGAGTTGGTGGAGGTTCTTGCTGCTTTTCGTTGTTCTGGTCATGCTCGGTGAGTGGATGCTGGCTGATTTGTTTTACGGAAAGAATTCGCCAATCGCGAGATAATGTAGCGGGGCTGAATGGAGGGCAAGATGAGGACAGAGGTTGGTAAAGAGAAGTCGATAGACACCTTTGTGGAGGGTATCCGTCTCGCGCTGCAGAAGCGCCGAGCCGAAAAAGTAGCGCTCCTCTCGGTTGGGCTGTTAAGCCTCCTCTTGCTCCTGGAAATCTGGTTCCTCTATTGGATGGATTTTCGCGCCGCCCTGGTTTCTCCACTGCGGCTGTTGCTCGTATGCGCCGCTTTGGCCGCGGCGCTCATCGCCTGGTTCTTCTGGAGGCGCAGGATCGAATCACTGCGGGTGGCGCGCTACGTCGAGGAGAAGAACCCTCACCTGGAGCAGCGCCTGATCACCGCAGTGGAGCGATCACACCACCCCGGCAATCCCTTCTGGCCTCTGCTGGAAAAAGATGTTATACGGTCGACCAGCTCGGTAAGGATGGAGTCCGATTTTGAAGCGCAGCGGCCGTGGGTGATCGGCGCTTTGGCAGCCATTGGCCTGACCTGCGCGATTTTTTTGCTTGGCCCTTCTTTTTTCCGTTACGGTCTGGGGAAACTTCTGGCATTTTCGTCCGCTGCAAAACCTCTTTACGAAATATCCGTAGTTCCGGGAAACGCTCGCATAGCGCCGGGCATGGATCAGGAAATAGAGGCCAAGCCCAGCGGGTTCGAGCCGGATCAAATCGTCTTGTTCTACAAATTCAGGAATCAACCTCATTGGGAGAGCATCTCCATGGAGCGCGCCGCCAGCACTCGCGAGAAAGCCAGAGAGGGCATAAGCTTCAGCCACCTGCTGATGGACATCCGCGAGCCCCTTCAATATTACGTTGAATCGCAAAGGATCCGCTCTCCTCAGTACCGCATCGACGTTGCCGACTGGCCGCGAGTCGAAAAGATCTCGCTTCAGTACTTCTATCCTGCTTACACGGGATTGAAGACGCGCAAGGTCGACGATGGAGGCGACATCCAGGCAATCCGCGGCACCCGCGTCCGCATCGACGTGCAGTTCAACGAAAAGCCCCAACGCCCGCAACTCTATCTGGAAGGAAAGCGGCAGGCCATTGAACTGAGTGGCCAGGACGGGAAACGTTACAGCGGTGAACTGACCGTCGACGAAGACGACCAGTACTGGGTGCGGATCAGTTCCCCGGAGGGCGATGTCCGCAGCAGCAAGGCCTATGAAATCGTGGCCGTGGATGACCGCCCGCCGCTGGTTCGATTCACCCGGCCCGGAAGAGATCAAAAGGTCTCGAGGTTGGAAGAGGTGCCCACTGAGTTGGAAGCCGAAGATGACTTCGGGCTGCGGAACGTACAGTTGAATTACTCGGTCAACGGCGCGAAGGAGAAATCGATCACGCTGTTTGGCTCCGGGGTCGCGCGCCAGGTGAAAAAAGATTACACGTTTTCGCTCGAAGAAATGAACGTGCAGCCGGGCGATTTCATCTCCTATTACGGGGTTGCTCGCGACGCTGTATCGACTTCAAAGACGGATATTTACTTTCTGGAAGTAAAACCCTTTGAGCGCGAGTACTACCAGAATCAGTCAGGGGACGGCCAGAGTGGTGCAGGACAGCAGGACGACAGAATGCTGTCGCGTCGCCAAAAGGAAATCATCGCCGGCACTTGGAAGGTTTTGCAGGACGACAAAAAGAAGAGCCACGACGAGAAGACCGAAAACCTTAAGACTCTGGCTCTGGTACAGCACCGGCTGCAGCAGCAGGCTGAATCCATTTTGGAACGCTTGATGCGGCGCCAGGGCTCATTCACCGACACGACGGGCCGGCAGATGATCGAGAACCTGCAGCAGGCGGCGCGCCTGATGGAGCCGGCGCATCAAGACCTCTCTCGAGAGCAGGCGGCCGCCGCGCTCACCTATGAGCAACAGGCGCTGCAGAAGCTGTTGCGCGCCGAGGCGCTGATGAAGGAAGTTCAGGTCTCCTGGGGGATGGGGTCGCAAGGAGGGGGAGGCGACAGCAGGGCCGAAGAATTGGCGGATCTGTTTGAGCTGGAACGCGACCAGATGAAGAATCAATACGAAACGCTTCAGCAGAGCCAGCCGGGACAGCAGCGCGACCCAAAAACGGATGAAGCGCTGCAGAAACTAAAAGAACTGGCGCGCCGCCAGCAACAAAACCTGCAGCAGGGTTCCAGCGCCGCAGAACAGCGCCGTCTTCAGCAGGAAACCGAAGAGCTGGCCCGCCAGTTGGAGCGATTGTCGCGCCAGCGCCAGAATCCGCAAATGGGCGAGATCGCGCGACAGCTGAACGAAGCTTCGCGAAACATGCAGAGCGGCATGCAGGGCCAGGGGAATCCATCATCCGGCGGCCGGGCCCTGGACCAGTTGCGACAGGCGCAGTCTCAATTGTCTCAAATGCAGCAACAGCAGGGAGAGCGCGAATTCTCTCAGCTCAATCAGACGGCGGAGAATCTGGTGCGGCATCAGGAGGAGATCGAAGCGCGTGTGTCCTCCATGCAGCAGCGCGGCGGCTCCAGCGCCCGCGAGGTGATGCGCGCGCTGGATGACAAAGAGAGCTTGCGTCGCCAGCTGCGAAACCTGGAGCAGGAGCTTGACGAGACGGCGCGCCGCAATGCAGCCGGGCAGCGAAAAGCGTCTCAGGACTTAAAATCGGCGGCCAATGAAATTCGTGACCGCCGGATGGAAGACAAGGTGCAGCAGGGTGGGTCACTGCTCTATCGCGGTTTGCTCGAACAGGCGCGGCAGCGCGAGCAGGCATTGACGCAGGAATTTCGCGACCTGCAAAACCGCATCGCCGAAGCGCAGCAGAGCATGCAGGCTTCGCGCTCGGCAGCGAATGGAGGCGCGAACGATGACGCTTCCCGCCTGCAACGGGCGATGCAGGATACGGGCCGGCTGCTGGATCAACTGGAGCAAATGCGGCGCGGGCAGCAGCCTGGAGCGGAGCAGACATCGGCGGGCCAGCGCGGCAAGGGCCAGCCGCAGAATGGGCAGAATTCATCTTCTGGACAACCGGGAAATAACTCACAGCAGGGGAACTCGCAAAATGGCCAAAGAGATTCATCTTCCGGACGGCAGCAGGCGGGGAATAACCAGCAGGGGAATTCCGGCCGCGGTAGTGAGTCGGCTGGGAGACAGCAGGCCGGCAATTCTTCACAGGAAGGTTCGCAAAACCGCGGTTCGAGCGCTTCTTCTTCGCGCGGCGAAGGGGGGATCACCGACTCAGCCGGCCCGTTTTCAGGTGGCAATAACAGAGGGATTCGCCCGGATGCGCCCGTCAATCCTATGAGCGAGTCCGAGTTGCGCCAGTTCTGGAGCGATCGGTTAAAAGACGCGCAGGATATTCAGCGCTCTCTCAGTGGCAGCGATCGGGAGCTGGCTCGACAAGCGGCTGACCTGCTGGAACGAATGCGGCAGCTCGACAAACAGCGCTCGCTGCAAGACCCGCAAGAAGTAGCGCGGCTGCAGTCGAGTATCATCCAGGGCTTTCGTGCTCTTGAGTTGAAGATGGGCCTGAGGCTCCAAGAGAGAAAAGCCAACCTGCAACTTTTTAATCAGGAAGATGTGCCTCTGGAGTATCGCAAAGCGGTGGAAGAATATTACAAGTCGCTGGCCCGGTCGAAGGCCAACACGGGAAAATGAGAATAAGCTTTGGGTTCCGGGTCTCGGGTTTCGGGCCTCGGCTTTCCCATCTCGGGTCCCGGCTTGGGAGTGTTAGCAAAGCCGCCCCTGAAAAGCTGAAAGCTCCTGGTGCCTCGTATGCAAACACATGGCCCAGGTCGCTGACCCAGGCCCGAAGGGCCGCTCGGGTTTGGACACCTTGGAGAGACGACCTGAGGGCCGTCTCCGCCGCAATCTTTCGTCGTGCAGGAGACGCCGCACGGGGCGTCTCTCCAGTAGCGCCGCTTCGCGGCCAAGGTCCGTAGGACCGACGTCGAGTACCGATGATTGGAATAGAAATTGCTTGCTTAGATTTCTGCGGTAGAGTGCCGCGCACCCGAGAACGGAGACCCGAGACTTAAAAAAGATGATGAGTAAATCAACCGCTCGTAGATACATATTCGTCTTCACCGCAATCCTGTTTTTCGCGCTGGCGGTTCCTTCTCACGACGCCGCTGCTGGAGGAAAACGAAGCTGGGCCGAGCTGGTGCAGTCGCTCAGCGAGCCGGGCGGTTTTTTCGACAGCGACAACTTTGTTTCCAACGAAAGCTCTTACCTTACCATTGTGCCCAGGATGCGGGAGCTCGGTATCCGAGGCGGAGTCTACATTGGCGTCGGCCCGGATCAGAACTTCAGCTATTTGACCCAGATTCGGCCCGAGCAAGCAATCATCATCGACATCCGGCGGCAAAACTTGCTGCAACATTTGCTATTCAAGGCGCTCATGGAGCGGGCGCGAAGCCGCCTCGAATACCTGTCGCTGTTGTTCGCAAAGCCGGTGAAATTGCCATCCGACCTGGGCAAGAGCTTGAGTGCGGAGCAACTGGTGGAGGCTATCGACAAAGTTCCGGGCGATCCCGAGGTTTATCGCAAAAACCTGGAATGGGTGCAATCTCATATCGCTAGAAAATATCGTCTCTCTCTATCCCATCAGGACTGGGAGCTGCTCAAGTACATTTACAAGAATTTTTATGAAGAAGATCTGGATATCCGATACCGGAGCTACGGCCGGGAATTCCAGTGGCGTTATCCCACATTTCGGATGCTGATCCTGGAAAGGGATGTGAATCATCAGTTGGGCAACTATATGGCCACCGAGGACGACTTCCTGTGGTTGAAAAGATTTCAGGAAGAAGATCGCCTCGTGCCGGTGGTGGGTGATCTGGCAGGTAAGGTGGCGATGCGGAACATTGCTCGTTACCTGAAGGACAATCGCAAGCTAGTGCGCGCTTTTTATGTTTCCAATGTCGAGTTTTATTTGATTCGAAATGGCGTTTTTGAAGGCTACGTGGACAACGTGCGCGCGCTCCCGGTCGATGATCGAAGCATTTTCATTCGAAGTTACTTTGGATACGGCATGCCGCATCCCGAGCAGGTTCAGCCATACTGGATGACTTCACTGATGCAGTACATTCGCTCTTTTCTGCAGCAACAGGACATCTCTCCCTATTACAGCTATCGCGATCTGGCAGTGCGCGATTTCATTTCAATCAAGCAGGAACCCTGAGGAATTGCGGATTCCGGATTTCGGATCGTGGATTTCGGATCGTGGATTGTGGATTGCGGGATTGTGGATTGCGGGATTCCAATCCCAGGCGGGTGGTTAGGACGTGTTGCCCAAATCTTTCTTTCAACATCGAAATTGATTTCATCTGTGCGGGCGACCCTGGGTGGTTACCAGGTCTCCAATAAGGGCCGCGGGCCCGGGCGGCCACGCAGGCCCGCCCCTGTAATCAAATTGATTGTTTCTTACTTTACAAGGCCAGCGGAGGCGTGGTGTCGCCATTACAGCGCAGGTGGGGGCTTTTGCTATTGTGCTTGCTCCTCGTGCTGTTATTTTTGGCAGTGGTACAGCTAGATGCCTGTCACGGAGGGATTGCTAGTAGATGCCTGTCACGGACGAAGGAAATGAATTCCGTGTTAACAGCACTTTAGCTGCGGATGAGTAGTGTTTTTCCGGGGGTGAGATGACCGGGGGAGATGCCCGATTTTTGAGGCTTTTAGTTGCAGCTTGACCTCCATGATCCGGTGCAATGAAGGGAGATAGGGGCGTTAACGCTGTTGAGGGAACGTTTTTAGGGTCACTGCCCCGGCAAGATACTTGGTAGCCGACACGAAAGCGCTGAAACGTCGTCGTGGGATTACATCCCTGCGATGCCGGGTAATGGTTACCTTCATCTTCAGTTCAGGGACTTGCGGCTACGAGCTTTGGATCTGTCGGTGCCTTCCAGTATTTCATCGCTTGGCGCCAGCCGTCGACGGCCGGCTTGCAGAAAACGTGAAGCAGGGCTTTTAGTCCCCACAGAGCGCCTTCTCTTCTAAGCTTGATGGCTGGAGTAAAGAAGGCGGGTGCACGCAACGGATTTTTCAATTCTCGGATGACGGCCTGACGGAATTTCCTGCATCCGCGCACCAAGCCTTGGGACATTTCC
>DASXTB010000352.1:0-6979 GCA_036505615.1 Acidobacteriota bacterium | reverse complement strand
CAGCATCCGATCTCTGTCAAAATTCTTCCGGAAGTGGTTTAGCACGGTCTGGTAGAGCACGTCGGCGCGGTAAGCGTCTTTTAAGCCCTGGCTCACCTGCAAGAATATTTTCGGATCTGCATCTGTCTGCCGCTCGGCAAGCTGTGCCTCCATTGCTTCCCAGACACCCTCGATTTGCCGCTTGGCGCCGGAACGTTGCAAGATGTCTTCGATTAACCTGTCCGTAGCGGACTGGCTGGATTGTGCATTCGAGAAGGATACCGTGCAGATGACCACCAGAATTACGAGCGATTGTTTTTTCATGATTGGTTTCCAATCCTGAGATGGCGCAATTCTGGCCGTTTCGCTTCGAAAAGTGTGTGAAGGAGATCACTCCGGGCAGAGCGAACCTGCATTGGATGCAACAGCACGCGAACCTGATCATTTGTGTCCTCGGTGTCCTTGGTGGTAAGAGCTTTTTTGAACCTCAGAGGACCTAGCGCGGGAGAGCCGCAACCCAATAAAAGCCGATCACGACCACATTCACGATCACGATCTCGTCCACGCCTACGCGGACGAAAAATACACCATCGCTCACGACTCGATTGGTCGTAGTCGTGGACGTTGACGTGCTCGTGAACGTGAACGTGGTCGGCTGTTCGAAAGCGCAAGATTTCACCAAATAGTAGTACGGAGGACACAAAGGAAAGAGCCTCGGCACATGTCACACCATGGAAAATCGAGAATTTTCCCGCGTTTTCTCCCAGATTGCCGACATCCTGGAAATTCAGAATGAAAACATCTTTCGTATTCGTTCCTACCGAAACGCCGCCCAGGTTTTAGAGTCAGTTACCTTCAATATCTACAAGACCGCTCTTGAAAAACCGGAAGCCATTAAGGAGCTTCCCGGGGTGGGAGCCGCCATCTTTGCCAAGATCCTGGAGATTTGCCAGACGGGCGTGTGTGCCGAACACCAGAGGCTGCTGGTGGCCGTTCCCTTGTCTCTGCTGGAAATGGCGCGCCTGCCAAGCGTTGGACCAAAAAAAGTCGCTTTGTTCCAAAAGCACCAAATCGCCAACCTTGATGAGCTGGCAGAGGCCGCGCGCCGGCAAAAGCTGAGGGATCTGCCGGGGATCGGTGAAAAGACTGAGCAGAGAATCCTCAAGGCCATCGAAGAGAGACGGCGCGCCGCAGCAGATTTCCGCCTCTCCGACGCGCTCCAGACAGCCGAGCGTCTCACTGATTACCTCACCGCCTCCTGCCGCTTTCAGCAGATTTCTCTGGCTGGAAGCCTGCGGCGCTGGAAAGAAACAGTGGCCGACATTGACGTCCTGGTGGCCGCGAAAGAAGCCGCTCCTGTAATGCAAAGCTTCGTCCAGTTTGGGGCCATCGATCAGGTATTGGCTCAAGGGGAAACCAAGTCATCCGTCCTGCTCTCTTCCGGCATGCAGGCGGATTTGCGGGTACTTGCGCCGGAGAGCTTTGGCACCGCGCTTCAATATTTCACCGGCTCCAAAGAGCACAACGTTGCGCTTCGCGAACGGGCCAAAGGCCTCGGCTACAAAGTGAGTGAGTATGGGGTCTTTCGAGGGAGTGACGGCAGCCCGGTCGCGGGGGCGACGGAGGAAGATGTCTATCATCTCCTGGGCCTGCAATTCATTCCTCCCGAGTTGCGCGAGAATTCCGGCGAGATTGAAGCAGCGGCGCGAAGCGCGCTGCCGCGGCTGATCGAGGAAGCCGACATTCGTGGTGATCTGCACATGCATACCCTCGAAAGTGACGGCAAGCATACTTTGGAACAAATGGCTGCCGCCGCGCACCAGCGCGGTTACCAGTACATCGCCATTACCGACCATTCCCGCTCTGTCGCCATCGCCAGCGGGCTGGATGCGGCACGGCTTCTGCGCCAGTTGGAACAGATACGGAACTGGGAGACGAAAAAATCTGTGCCGGTGCATATCTTCGCGGGGGCAGAGGTGGATATTCTTGCCGACGGAACGCTGGATTTCGAGGATTCTGTTCTCGAGCAGCTCGATATCGTGATTGCCTCGATCCATTCAAGGATGAACATGCCGTTGGAAGAAATGACCCGCCGCATCTGCCGGGCTCTGGAAAATCCCAACGTGACGATCTTGGCGCACCCGACGGGCCGGCTGCTCAGGCGCAGGCCGCCCTATGCGGTCGATCTGGATGCGGTCTTCGAGACGGCCCGGCGCCATTCCGTAGCGCTTGAGTTAAACGCGTACCCGGCGCGTCTGGATTTAAACGACGTGCATTGCCGCAAGGCGCAGCAGTTGGGCATCGCTATCGTCATCTCCTCCGACTCCCATCATGTGGAAATGCTGGGCCACATTCGCTATGGCGTTCACACGGCTCGCCGCGGCTGGCTCGGTCCCGAACATGTGTTAAACACTCGGCCCCTGGAAGAGATGAAGGCGTATTTAGGGCTCAGTGCCGAATGAAGGCAAATTTTTTAATTCCGCGCGGGCAGGAGGCAATCTTGCGAAAAAAAGGGGATGATCGGAGAGACGGCCTGAGGGCCGTCTCTGCCGCAAAATGCAAAATTCCCTGGGAAGGACCTCAGGCCATCTGTCCGCGATGTAAACTGCCAAGCTGAGACGGCCCTCAGGCCGTCTCTCCGCTCCCAAAATGTTGAAACTCCAAGAATGTCCTGGCCGTCTCTGCGCCTGAAAACGTCCAAACCCTTGACGCATTCATCCCGCAGTGCCAGCTCCGCTACTACCTCAAAGTGAAACGTCTGGGGGAAGAGATCGAACAGGAAGAATTGCCGAACCTGGTAAGAGGCGCCTAACCACTGAAGGTCTCGAACCATCGTCGTGGGATCACAGGAAACGTAAACCATTCGCTCCGGTCGGATGGCCAGAATAGAGCCAATGGTTTTTCTGGAGAGGCCGGCGCGTGGGGGATCGACGAGAATAAAGTCAAAAGTCTCCCCCGTTTTGTCCAGGTAGCGCTCCACCCTGTCGGCGACAAACTCCACGTTCTCGACTCGATTTGAGCGCGCGTTCGCCTCGGCCTGTCGCACCAGGGCCATGTTCTCCTCGACTCCGACGGCGCGAGTAAACTGGCGCGAGAGCGGCAGAGTAAAAAATCCGATGCCGGAATAAAGATCCAGCAACGTGGCGCCTCTGCCGGCCAGCGCGCAAATAGTTTCATTGAGTTTAGAGTTCAACGACCGGTTGGTTTGAAAGAAACTCTGCTCGCCCACGCGAAAATGGAAATCCCCGATGTGGTATTCCATCCGGTCAGGGGAAAGGGGGTGCAGGATTTTCAATCCGGGAAACTGCTGCCGCACCCCGGCAAGCGACGAGGCGGCAAGTGAAGGTGTTGTTTCCAACCCTGCATTGTCCGCGTCATCCAGCCAGAGCTGGAAAGATTCGCACCCAGCCAGCCAATCAGCCTGATGAAGCTGGCTCAGCAGGTCGTTGAGCTTTTCCGGCAGCAACCAGCAGTGATCGACTGTCACAAGCTGGTGCGTTCGCTCGCGAAACAAAGCAGGTCTTCCGGATTCGGCCAGATGGAAATGAAATCTCGTCCGATAGTGAAGCGGCGTCGAATCGCAGACAGTCAACGGAGGGAAGGGCTGCTTAAAACGATTTCGTTCCAAGAATTCTAAAAAGATCTTTTTTTTCCACTCCAGTTGGTACTGGTATTGGATGTGCTGCCATTGGCATCCTCCGCAGCCCTGTTTGAAAAAAGGGCAAGGAGGCTCCATCCGCTCCGGCGACGGCTCGACCAACGTTTCGATCAGGGCCAGGTCAAAACTCTTTCTGGACTCTGTTATCCTGACGTCGGCCAGGTCTTCAGGAGCGGCACGGTGAACAAAGATCGCTTTGCCATTGCTCCGGGCTAGTCCGTATCCCTGGTAAACCAGTTTTTCTATTCGAACACGAGGCATTTGATGTAACGATAGCAGGCTGACGGTTTGACAAGCAAAACGACGGCCGATACAGTTGAGGCGGCAAGGGAACTCCGATGGCTATTGACACGACAGAACTGGAGCGATGTTTCGAAACCGCGCGAACTGCAGCTAAAGAATTCAGCAGGAGGATTCGGCGTGAGTGGGGCGCCCGGGTCATTAGCGTTCGTCTCTATGGTTCCTTTGCCAGGGGAGACGCTACGTCCGAATCAGACGTAGACATATTGGTTTTGGTGAAGCGACGCCATCCACGAGACCGTGACCGCGCGTCCGATTTGGCCTTCCGCATCGGCGCGCTCAAGCATGAAATAGGGCTGATGCCTATGGTGTTTTCAAAGGCAGAGTTCGAACGGTTGTTGAAACGCGAGCGCGCCTACGCGTTGGCGATTGAACGGGAATCGGTGGACTTGTGACGCCAGAGAACGCACGGCTTAACGCTGGAAACGAGATGAGGCGTGGCCGGGAAGCGCTGGCAAGCGCCGTGCATCTTCTGCAGGGGGAATATTTCAGCGATGCAATATCCAGGGCTTACTACGCGGCGTTCCACTTCGCTCGAGCCCTTCTGTTCTTGAAGGGCTTAGAGCCAAAAACGCACCACGGGGTGATCCAACTCTTGAGTCTACACTTCGTAAGACCCGGTATGCTGCAGGAGAATATAGCTGACCACTTGCGTCGATTGGAGACATTTAGAGAACTCAGCGATTACGATGCCGAGGCAGAATTTGGCCACGTCGAAGCGGAAAGAAGAATCCGTGATGCCGAAGAGTTCATTAATGAATGTACGAAGATACTTGAAAAGTCCGGTTTGCGAGTCTCGCCGTGGTCGACTTCCAGACACGGGGGGAAATCGGCCCGGCGCTCGAAACGGAATCAAGATGGGCGCTGAGCCCGGATCTTGCTTGTCAGAACCCTTTCTGTGGAAAGTGACAACACGCTATGAATAAGCCCGACAGTGCCAACTCCCGCCGGGGATTTCTTGAGATTATTTTTTGGATGCTTTCAGCGCTTCTCGCCGGCCTTCTTTCCACCGTGACGCTGGGCGGAATACTGTCCCCGATCTTCCGCAAGCAGAGATCGCTGGCCCAGGAACTGGATCTCGGCGGCATGCAGCAGTATTCCGAGAACGTGCCGGTTGCCAAACAGGTTGAAGTCTTGCTTCAAGACGGGTGGAACCAGCAGAGGCAGGAGAGCCGGTTTTATGTCGTCAGGACCGGCTCCAGCGCAGTGGTTCTATCACCGGTATGTACTCATCTTGGCTGCCAGGTGGAGTGGGATGCCAAAGATCAGAAGTTCCGCTGCCCCTGCCACGGGGGTATTTACAACATTTCCGGCCAGGTGGTAGGCGGCCCGCCTCCGCGGCCGCTTGAGCAGATTCCCGCCGAGGTCCGAGACAACAAGCTTTTCATTCGTCCGGTGTAGCATGCTCCGCCAGTTCAGAGATTGGTTTGTTTCCCGTACCGGTGTGGACCAGTTGTGGAATCACTGGATGCGGGAAAAAATACCGGCGCGAACGAACTGGTTTTACACGCTGGGGAGTCTGGCGCTCTTTCTGTTTGCGGTCCAGTTGATCACCGGGATCGTGCTGGCCTTCTATTACGCCCCCACGCCCCAGGCGGCGTATGCCAGCATTCAGTACCTGCAGAGCCAGGTGCTCTTGGGGCGCTTGATTCGCGCCCTCCACCACTGGGGCGCAAGCTTCATGGTGGTGATTGTTTTTCTCCACATGGGGCGTGTATTCGTCTACGGCTCCTTCAAGCGGCCCCGCGAAGTTACATGGATGACGGGAGTAGTGCTGTTGCTGGTGGTTCTGGCTTTCGGTTTTACCGGCTACCTGCTTCCCTGGGATCAGAAAGCCTACTGGGGAACGGTAGTAGGAACGAATATTGCGGGGCTCGCTCCCGGGCTGGGCAAACACGTCAAAGTGCTTTTGCGCGGTGGCGACCAGGTGGGAGCCTTGACGCTGTCCCGTTTCTACGCCATCCACGTGATCCTACTTCCCGGCTTGATCATCGGGTTTATCGCGGTCCACTTGTCGCTCATGCGGCGACATGGAATCACCGCCCCGCCGGGTCATGAATCAGATACTGAGAGAAGAGAGTTTTACCCCGAGCATGCCGTGCGCGACGCGATCATGATGACGCTAGTCATGGCAGCCCTGCTGGTCGTCGCCTCGCTTCGTCCTGCGCCCCTGGAATCCCCCGCTGACCTGAACGCGTCGGGCGTCGAGCCCAAGCCGGACTGGTATTTCTTGGCTCTGTATCAGCTGCTGAAATATTTTCCGGGGCCGGCGGAAGTGATCGGCGCGGTGGTCATTCCCACGCTGCTTTTCCTGCTGCTGCTTGCGCTTCCATTTTTAGATCGGCGGGACGAGCGGCGCATCAGCGCGCGCAAGCCTTTTGCTTATGCAGGAACTCTTTTGGTGCTGGCGCTTGTAGTACTCACCTTTCTGGGGGGGCGAAGTGGAAGAACACAGAGCTTCCAGGGCGGAATTCCAGAGATGTCGGGCGCTTTCTTCTTCTCTCAAAAGTGTGCCTCGTGCCATGCTCTTTCAAAAATTCAAAGTGTGCCCGACGATACGTGGATTCAACAGCACGCTCGGGAGAAGCACATGGCACTGGCCGCTTCCCAGAAATTGACGGCTCGCGTGGCTAATTCGCTGGCCGCTTTCCTTAGAAGCCGTCCGCAACTGGATCTGAATCCCACCGAGCTGCGCGGGGCCGGCCTGTTCGTCTTGAACTCATGCGTCGGCTGCCACACTTTGGCTGGGTCCGGGGGGATGACCGGTCCGAATCTGAATCGCATTGGCTCCAAGCGCGACAAGAGTTGGCTGATCGAGCATTTCAAGGATCCGGAGAAGCTGGTACCCGGGTCGAAGATGCCCGCCTTTGACTATCTGCCTGAAGGGGACTTGGCCGCCCTGAGCGATTTCTTATTGCGCTTCCGGTAGCAAGAATCGGAGTGGGAGAGTGGGAGAGCGGGGGGGGGGAGCGGGTGAGCGGGAGAGTGGGTGAGCGGGAGAGTGGGTGAGCGGGAGAGTGGGTGAGCGGGAGAGTGGGTGAG
>DASXTB010000351.1:0-17475 GCA_036505615.1 Acidobacteriota bacterium | reverse complement strand
AATTTTTTCTCTCATTCTCACTCATCTTCTTCGACTCACGCTCGGACAGCCTGTCATTTTGCGGCAGCCGCCCGTCTCTCCAATGGAACAGGAATGAATGCCTTGAGCATAGCACTACTTTTTACATCATAGATGCGGACGGTACCATCGAATCCGGCCGCGGCAAGCTGTGTACCTGCCGGACTAAATGCGACCGCATAAATCCCCCCCTGATGGCCTTTCAGCGTTGCCGCTTTCTCGCCGCTCTGAGTCAGGTAAACGTTGATCTCCTCCCCCATCCCGGCTACGGCAATGCGTGAACCATCGGGGCTGAACGCAACCGCCAACACCTGCCCCGGTTGAATTTCGAATTCGCGCAGCAAGCAAGAATCATCATCAATCTTAATTGCGCGAGGGCGATTCAACGTATACATACGCGGAGTTCGATCGTCACCACCAGTGACGACAATGTCCAGCTTGGGGTGTCGCGCCAGGCAGAACAGTTCTCCCTGCCCGCCGAAAGTCGCTTTTGTCAGAAGGTTGAGATTCTCAATGAATGTGCCGCTGGCGACTTCAATCAGTTTGACAAAGTGATCGCGGCTGACCGAGACCAGGCGTTTTCCGTCATGAGAGAAGATGGTCCCAAACACACCGTCGGTATGATGTTCCATCTTTTTGATTTCCTCTCCGGTATCGACGGCCATAATGCGAATGGTCTTGTCGGCGCACCCGTAGGAAAGATACTTTCCGTCTGGCGACAGTGCCGCGCCGTAAAGGGAATCGGCCGCCACTCTCACCTTGCGGACCAACTTCCGGTTCGACACGTCCCAGATCTGGACTTCTCCCATTCGAGCGGGAGAACCACCCACAGCCAGAAGCAGTTTTCCATCGGCCGAGTAGACGATGGAGTGGATTCGCTCGGCGCGTCCCACCAACCGCCCGATCAGTCCGGAGCCGTCCGGTTGGTGAAGGAGGACTTCATGGTAACCGGAGACGGCCAGAGCACTTCCGTCCGGTGAATAGGCGAGTGCGGTGATCAACGGAGCAGCCTGGTACACGGGCGGTTCCGGATTTCCGAGATCCGCGCTCGAAGAAGAGGCCGTGTCGTCCTTCGCGCCCTCCAGAATCCATCGCCGAAACAGTTCAATTTCTAGATCGGCAAGCGGCGCCATATCCTTGGGCATGCGAGGCTGCAATTCGCCGGTCAGGCGCCTGATGACGATGCTCTGCTCAGGATGGCCCGGAACAAAGGACGACCCCTGTTTTCCTCCCTGCCTGAAGTCAGCGTACGAGGTTAAAAGCAATCCGCCGCTCTTTGTCGCAGGCTGATGGCATCCCATACACCTCTGACTGAGAATAGGAAAAATGTCATCCGTGTAACTAACTCCGTTCTGCGCAGAAGAAGGCTCGCACAAAACCAAGCAGTATCCAAGGCAGGCAAGCAGGAGCAAATTCCGGCTCGAGACGTTAAAAGCGCGCATACTGTCAATCCTATCTGGATTTTACTACTCCTTGTTTCTCGCAGCGACAAGAACAAAAAGGCAAGTCGAACGGCGCAGGTCGAAAGTCGAAGGTCGGAGGCTGTACGTCGAAGGTCGAAGGTCCAAGGTCGAAAGTCGAAGGCCGCAGGTCCAAGGTCGCAAGTCGACCATGTTGGAGAGACGGCCGGTGGGCCGTCTCCCGGGCAATCTTTCATCGTGCGGAAGCCGGCCCACGGGGCGTCTCTCCAATAGCGCCGCTGATGGTTTTTGAAAGAATAACGTGTAGTTCGAGGCCCGCAGGGCCGCCATTGGGTAGGCCCGTCCGTAAGGCCGGATTATTCATAAATTTTTTCGTGTTGGAGAATCGTGGGCAGTTTTCGTCCCGTAGGGACGGCGTGATAATAGCCCAGCAGTTCACTGCTGGGAATCGGAGGCCACCACACTCTATTTGGATAACAGTCCCGTTAGGGACGACTGAATCAGCCGTCCCTTATAGGTAGTCCACGCTTTTTGTGGACTCCTTTGGGTTGGTGTGTTTGGCGTTAACCCTCAATCCCAGCACTGAAGTGCTGGGCTATTTTCGGGCCGTCCCGCCTGGCGGGACGGCAAGTGCATCCGCACCATTAAAGCAACAAATTTCTGAATAATCCGGCCGTAAGGCCGGGATCATGATTGAAAAAGAACCGGAGCGCCGAAGGCGCGGCACCCGATATTTGCAATATTGGGCGCAACACAGGGAATTGCTTGGCTAAGCGTCGCGCCTTCGGCGCTCTGATTTCATATTTTTTTTTTTCCCGGCCTCACGGCCGGGCCTACCCAATGGCGGCCCTTCGGGTCTGAAATTCCATCTTATTTATTGAATTTATTGAAAAACCATCAGGGCCAATTTATAAGCTCTACTGCATCCTTCTGCACTTTGACATTCCTTATGTTACTCTTCACTACCGGAGATTTCTGACAGCCAAGTCCTAAGGAGACTGTTGACCGCAACAGAAGTGCAACCCATCAGTGCGGGAATTGCTACCGGCACGCGACGCTGGACGCTGGTTACTCTGCTGGCCGCTGCGACGTTCATCAATTACCTCGACCGTGGCAGCTTGGCTGTGGCGCTTCCTGTAATCAGCAAAGACCTGGGCTTCGGTCCATTCGAACAGGGTATCCTGCTGTCGGCATTTTTCTGGACCTATGCCCCCATGCAAATTCCCATGGGATGGATGGTGGACCGCTACAACATCAAGTGGCTTTACGCCGGGGCCTTTGCCCTGTGGTCACTATCGGCGGCCGGTACAGGGTTGGCAACGGGCCTGCTGAGCCTTCTGTTATTCCGCGTGTTGCTGGGACTGGGTGAATCAGTTTATCTGCCCGGAGGCATGAAGGTGGTCAGCCTCCACTTCAAGGGCGAAGAAAGCGCCTGGCCGTCCGGATTCTTTGACCTGGGGGCCAAGCTGGGCTTGGCCACCGGAACCGCAATAGACGTTTGGCTGCTGTTCCGTTTCGGGTGGCGCAGTCTCTTTTTCAGAACCGGCCTGGCCGGCCTGATTTGGCTCATTCCCTGGTTGTGGTTGTACCCGTCGCGGCGAGGCAGAGCAATATCTCCCGTGCCGGCTGTAAACTGGAAATCGTTGCTCACAAACCGCACGCTGCTCGGGATCTCGCTGGGTTTCTTCTGTTGGGATTACTTCTGGTACTTCATCATATCTTGGCTTCCGAGCTATCTCTATTCGGTACGCCACGTCTCCATGGTCAAGTTCGGCATCTTCGGATCTATTCCTTATCTGGTGTTTGCGCTGGCCGAGGCTCTCGGCGGCTGGGGCGCCGGAGTGCTGGTGCGGCGCGGCTGGGATTTCTCGCGTGTCACTAAAGGAATGATCGCGGCAGGTCTGGGAATAGGCCTTCTGGTAATTCCGGCAGCACTGGTGGATTCGCAGGCAGCGTCGATCGCATTTCTACTGGGGGCTTCTCTTTCCGGACTGGTTTGCGGAAATCTGCTGGTGATTCCAAAGGTATGCGCACCCGACCACGAAGTGGCCTTGTGGACCGGCGTGCAGAACTTTGCCGGCAACATCGGAGGCGTACTGGCCCCGGCGATTACAGGCCTGTTAATCGCCCAAACCCATTCCTACATCTCTTCTTTCCTGCTGGTGTCGGCAGTGCTTGTGTTCGGTATGATGGCTTATCTTTTCCTGGTGCCGACACTGAAACCGGAATCTTAGGACACGGATAACACGGAAGACACGGATTATCGAACGTGGCTGCAAGGGCAACACTCCTATGAGAACTGCCACCAATTCTTCAACTTAACCCACGCGTCGCCCTTGCAGCCACGTTCGATGATCCGTGTCTTCCGTGTTATCCGTGTCCTATTAACTACGGCTTTCCGGTTTCGATGTAGTTCTTCAACCGCAGCACTTGCGCAACGAAAACGGAATCCACGGCAGGCGCCAATTTATCCAGGCCCGCGGGATGGTAGCCTCCAACCCTGTAGCTGGCTTCCAAATCTGTTCCCTTCTCCGTCTGCGAAAGCTTCCATGTCATGCTTGCAGTCACTGCCAACTCTTGAAGAGGTCCGATGCCTCCGGTCATGCGAAGAAGTTTTTCTGGAGCCGCAAATACTACCGTCATGTGATGCACTCCGCCTCCCGTAGACAAGCGTTCGCAGAAGCAACCGCCGGCCTTTCCTTCAATATAGAGATTTCGCGAATCGCGCGAGAACGTGTGAGCCGAATCCCACCACCTTCCCACCTCCGACACCAGCGCGCTATAGACCTTGGCTGGGGGCGCCGAAATCTCGACCTTGGTCTTCACTGTGAAGCCATTGGACGCAGAATCGATAATCTCCGCGTTGCCCCCGCTCGAGCCCGCCACAAACAAGAGCACGAGAAACAGCGTCCTGACAAAATTTGCAGTGACCATCTCTGCCTCCTCGGATGGCGCCAAGTATATATCGAATTGGCCTGCAGCCGGCCCCAAGTCCGAGCGCGAGCGTCAGCGAGCGTGGAGATCCATGTGGAAGCATAGCACCCAGTTTCTGGCCCCAATGTGCAGAGCAAAGCTCGGCGGCTGATGCATCGTTGTCCACGCTGCCTGACTTTTGCAGCTTCTTTGATGTGGTGCAGATAACGTACGTCTATCTCCACGCTCGCTGACGCTCGCGCTCGGATTTGAGCAACACGCCCGTAAGGGAGAAGCTGTGAAAAAATCAGAACCGCGCCCGTGAGGGCGCGCGGAGAGAATATCTGTTAATGCCTCGACGCCTCAAAATTACTCTTAACCAATAGCAACTTAGAGAAATTTCGGCGAACCTCGTTGGATTTTCCGCGCGCGCCCTGACGGGCGCGGTTCTGATTTTTTCACAGCTTCGGAGCGGTGCACCAACATAGTCAACTCGCCAACCCATTTTTATGCAAAGAGAACTGGGCTGAGGTTTGAAGTGTGAAGATGATCTGGTGGAGCAGATGGGACTCGAACCCACGACCCCCTGAATGCCATTCAGGTACTCTACCAACTGAGCTACTGCCCCACGGGTCAGAATGAAGAATTAAGAATGAAGAATTAAGAATGAAGAATGAAGAATTACGAATTTATGCAGATCACATTCTTTTTTCGGCTCTCCAAGCTTTGAGCTTATCATTCAATTCTCGGTTTCTTCATTCTTCATTCTTCATTCTTCATTCTTAATTCTTAACTCTTAATTCCTAGCCTACAATCTGGTCGATCAGCGGCTGATTGATGGTGATTTTGTTTTCCGCCCTGCGCTTCTCCACCAAGCTCGAAACATAGCTGCCAAAAAAAGAGTTCTTCTTTTGATTGATCAGGGTCTGGCGCAGGTTTTCCCTATCGGTTTCTAATTTGGCCATGTCTACCTGCGTCTTCTCCTTCAGCTTGAACACCACGAATTTCGGCCCGGACTGAATGGGTTGCGAAACTTCACCGGGTTTCATCGAGAACGCCTTCGAAGCAACCTCCGGGCTGGCGCCCAGCGCCGGGTCCGGCGACCCGTCTCTCTTGAAAGGCTTGGTCGTCGTGACGCTCAGGTTGAATTTCTTTGCAGCCGCTTCGAGATTGCCGTCTTTGGCGGCCTTGGCGAGATCGAATGCCTGTTGCTTGGAGGCCTCCTGCGCTTTGTCGCGCTTGTAGTCAGCCAGAACTTTATCTTTCACTCTTGCAAACTCTGGAGGACGTGGCGGCTCGATGTCTACCAGCCGCGGGATAAACCAGCCGCGCCAGGCTTTGAAGGGTTTTCCCAGGTCGCCTTTCTTCTTGATCTCGAAGACCTGACTGGAAAACTCTGCCGGCGTTGCAAGCTGCGGGATCGGCTCTGTCTGCGTGAAATACGCGGTTGTAGCTGCCACCGCTCCATATTCTTTGGCGACAGTATTGAAGTCTTTCTTGCCGCCCATCAATTCCGCATATGCTTTATTGGCTTGCTGGCCGGCAATTTTCTCCGCCTGCTCTCGGCGCGCTTCAATCTCAAGCACCGTTCTCTTCGACTCAAAAGTCGGCAATCTTTTATCGGTCACTTTGATGATGTGGAAACCATACTGGGTCTTGACGAGATCGCTGATCCGGCCCACCGGCAGAGAGAAGGCCGCCTTATCAAACTCAGGCACCATCTTTCCGTGGCCGAAATATCCAAGATCTCCTCCCGAACCCTTGCCGCTGGGGTCCTGGGTGTACTTTTCGGCCAGCTTGGCGAAGTCGGCTCCCTTGCGTGCTTCCTGCAGCACCTGCGCGGCCTGCTTCCTTACTTCCTCCTCTTTGGACGGATCTTCAACTTTAAAGAGGATATGGCTGGCGCGTACCTCCTCCTCTCCCGGATTGGCCTGGAAGCGGCGCCTTAATTCGTCCTCGGAAACCTTCGTCTGCGAGGCCAGTTGTCCTACATCGAAAATCATCGCTTCGATCTTGCGCTGCTCTCCCGTCTGGTAGCGCGCCTTGTTCTGGTCAAAGTAGGCTTTCAAATCGCTTTCCGCCGGCTGCAGTTTCTTTTCCACCTCGGCCGGGTCGATCGCGACAAACTGAATTACCGCTTCCTGATTCCGATTGACGTACTCCTGCTTCACATCCTCAGGGGTCACCGTCAGGTTGTCTGTGATAATGCTTTGGAACTTTTCTCGAATAATGTCCCGGCGAATGCCTTCCTCAAACTCGGTCGGTGTGGTGTTGTTCGCTTTCAGAATCTGCTCGTATCGCGCTGAGCCGACGAAATTGCCGTTCTCCTGAAAGGCAGGAATCTTGTAAATAACATCGGCCACTTCGTCGTTTGTTGCGGAGATCCCCATTTTGGAGGCTTCGAGCAAGATTACCTCAGTGCTGATCAGCTGGTTAAGGACCTGTTTATCCAACCCGAGCGCCTTAAGCAACCCGGAATTGCTGGAAGTGAGGTTATAGGCCCGCCGATAGATATCGTAGAGACGCAAGTAACTCTGACGAAACTCTTTTGCTGTGATGGGGTTACCCTCGACATTGGCTACTTCTTCGTAGCCCAGCGGGCCGCGTGTAAGTCCCGGCCGGTCCACAAAAAGCAGCACCATACCTGCGCCCAAGCCGATAATCACCAGCCACAGGATCCAATTCAGTTGCTTGCGCGCCCGCCGCATCAAGTCCAGCATCCAGGAACCCTCCAAAGGATTTGAGAAAAAGAGCAATTATATTAAACGGCACTGCCGCTGTCCAATTTCGATGAATGGAACACGGATGAAACCGATGAAGCGGAGAGGCGTCTTTCAACTTTTTGGGAACTGCTTGATTGCCCAGGGGTGCAGAGACGCCCTTCCGTGTCATCGGCGTTATCCGTGTCCAAACAATTATAGAAATGTGATCCCAGTAGTTGAACGTAGAAAAGGCCCGTGTTAGCGTTAAGTCTTTAGCTTTTCAGGCAAAAGCGACCTATGGCCGTAAGAAATCGCAGGACGGGAGATGAGGGACTGATCGAATGGATCACTGTCTCTTATCAAACTCTCAAATTCTGGGGTTTAATCCTGCTCCTGATCGTTCTGGGAGGCGGCGCCTTCTACGGCTTTCGTTATTTTGTCGAGAGAACTGAGAAGGCTGGAGATAAGGGCTTGACTTCCGAACTCCGACCGGTCCGGTTTGTCGACATTGACGGAGAAGTTCGTGTCAAACTGGTCAATCAGAGCAACTGGACCGCGGCCCGGCGCGACAAGCTGCTCAATGTGGGCGATATGATCTCCACGGGACCGGGCGCCAACTGCAAGATCATGTACTTTGACGGAACCAATGTGATTGTCCATGAGGATACTCTCTATGTTGTGACGGAGAGTTACCTGAACCCACAGACCGAAGCCCACTCGATAAAAGGAGAGATCACCTCCGGCGAAGTGCACATGAATACGCCGGAGCGCACTAACAAGAAGAGCTCGGTAAAGTTGGGCACGGTGGAAGCAGAAGCGGAACTGCAGGGAAACACGGAAGCGAGAGGCCGCAGGGACAAGAATGCGGGCCAATCAGAGTTCTACGTTTACGCCGGAGGAGCGACAGTCCTGAACAAGCAGGATAAGAAGATAATAACTTTGGCCGCCAATGAACATCTTGCCGTCTCCAAGTCTGCGGGCGCAAGCGAGGTCGCTCAGCTTCCCGCGTCCCCGGAAATCATCCATCCTCAGGATTCCGATCCGCTACTGGTGAAACAGACGCCCGCACAAGTGGAACTTAGCTGGAAACCTGTGTCGGGAATTCACCAGTATCGGGTGCGCGTTTCCGACCAACCCACTTTTTCCAGCGCCCGCTACAATCAGGTTGTCAAGACGACCAGTGTTCGCCTGAATAACCTGGGCGCCGGAACCTATTACTGGCAGCTTTACTCGGTAGCTGATAATGGAGTGGAAAGCAACGCACGATCCTCCAAGTTCTTCCTCTCTTCATCGGAGAAAAAACACTTCGGCACGCCGATAAAACTTGTGGTCACCAAGTGGGTCGCGATGGGCGATATCTTCGAATTAATCGGCATGACCGAACCCGGTGTCCGACTCACCGTCAACGGCAAGCCCGCCGAGGTCGACGCGAATGGCCAATTTAAGATTTTCACAGATCCCCTGGGTAATACCGCCACGCTGACGCTTGTGGCACGCGATATTTCAGGCAACATTACTTCGACAATGGTCCCGGTAAAATCAAAATGATCCTGGCGCTGCTTTCCCATCCTGAAACTGAAAAGCTCCTGGCGCCGCTACCACCGACCGTTCTGGTTTACCCAACCTCGCGGGCGGAGTCTCTGACGCAGTTCCAGCGGCGGCGCATCAATACAGTTCTGTGCGAATGGGATGACGGCATCCCGCCGGCCGCTTTTTTTTCACAACTGTTCCCCCACGCCCACCTGGCAAGTTTCGGGACGCATTTCAGCCGGGAGGAGTCAAGTAGTTCCCGGCGACGCGGATATGCCGATCATTTTTGGCTTCCCTTTCCTGAAAACTTTTTCGATGAACTGGAACAAAGCCACCCGTTGTACTTGCCGCAGAGCCTGGTGGTCCACGCCTCGAACATACTGCAGCTTCTGGAAAAACAGCAGGATTACAAGAGCATCTGCCAGTGGGTGGACGAGATACTTCGGGACCAGCTTTCCGGTGTCAGCTGGTGCGTCAATGCCCAGGACAAAGACCAGAACTGGCAGACGGTGTTTGCTTCTCCGGATTGGGACCTGGAGCCGAGCCGGTTACTCTCCAGCCTGCAGGAATTCGCCCAGGGTAAGGACTCGGTACCGAAGCCGAGCGCTAAACTTGCGCCGGACAACCTGCTGTGCGTTCCACTGATCAAGGATGGCGCGTTCTACGGCGTCGTCTGCGGCCAGACACTCGATGCGGACGGCTCTTATCGCGCCGCGCCTCTTCATGACGTGGCTCCTTTCCTTGGATCAGCCTTCCACCACATCGACATGCTGATCGAGAAGGAACGCCTGACTTTTACCGACACTCTCACTTCTCTTTATAATTACCGTTACCTGCGGCAGTTCCTGCTAAACGAAATCCGGCGCTGTTCCCGCTACAATAAGACTTTCTCCATACTCTTCATTGATATTGATTGGTTTAAGAACGTCAACGATAATCATGGACATCTGGCGGGAAGTGATACACTGGTGGAAATCGGACATCAATTTGCCTCCTTGGTTCGCGAATCAGATGTTGTGGTCCGTTATGGGGGAGATGAATTCGTCATCATCCTGACGGAAACCAGCCCCAGCGACGCAGAGACAATTGCAGAACGCGTTCGGAAATCCGTGGAATCCCACGTTTTCGGATTGGACAAAGAGCGCAATGTCCGTATCACCATCAGCATCGGTATTGCCGGGTATCCGGACCACGGATCGTCCGTAGATGAACTGATCCGACTGGCGGACACCGCCATGTATGACGCTAAGAACTCATTCAAAAACACGGTGCGAGTCGCGGCTGGCGCAGGTTAGCAAGGATTGAAATGAATTTCCGTTCTCTTTTCAGCGCGTTCTCCAGTGATTTAGCCATTGATCTGGGAACCGCAAACACACTCGTGTACGCGAAAGGCAAAGGGATCGTGGTTAACGAACCTTCCATTGTCGCCATTAACAAGGTCACCAATAAGGTGCAGGCGGTGGGCAAGGAAGCAAAGGAAATGCTGGGGCGGACTCCGGGAAACATCGTAGCCATCAAACCGATGAAGGACGGCGTCATCGCAGACTTCGATGTCACTGAGGAGATGCTCAAGTACTTCATCAAGAAGGCCCATAACCGCAATCACCTGATTTCGCCGCGCATCGTAATTTGCATTCCCTCCGAAATTACTCAGGTTGAAAAGCGAGCCGTTCGAGAATCCGCGCTGCGCGCCAAAGCAAGCGAGGTATACCTGGTCGAGGAGGCCATGGCCGCCGCCATCGGCGCAGGGCTGCCGATCACCGAGCCCTCGGGCAACATGATCGTCGACATCGGCGGAGGCACGACCGACATCGCCGTCATTTCCCTCTCGGGCATCGTCTACAGCCGCTCGGTGCGCGTGGCGGGCAATGAAATGGACGAAGCCATCGTGCAATACATCAAGCGCAAGCACAATCTGCTGATCGGCGAGCGCACGGCGGAACAGGTAAAAATCGTGCTGGGATCGGCCTCTCCTCTTGACCAGGAGCTCACCATGGAGATCAAGGGCCGCAATCTCATCGAGGGAATACCCAAGACAATTACCATCACCGATGAAGAAGTTCGCGAAGCGCTCACCGATTCCATCAGTACTATCGTAAATGCCGTGCGCGTGGCTCTTGAGCGAACGCCTCCGGAACTCTCCGCCGATATCGTCGACAAGGGGATCGTGCTGACCGGCGGAGGGGCGCTGTTGAAGAATCTGGACAAGCGCTTGATGGAAGAAACAGGGCTGCCTGTGTTTCTTGCGGAGGACCCGCTCTCTTCGGTGGTGCTGGGAACCGGCAAGATGCTCAGCGATATGGCCCTGCTGAAGCGAATTAGCTTGGAATGATCCGCATCCAAAACCGCCCCATACTCAATTTTGTATCGCTGCTTATTCTCAATATCTTTTTGCTCTCCATTCAGATCCGCAAGCCTTCCGGCCAGATTCTTCTAAAAAGCTGGACACTCATGGTTTTGTCTCCCATCCTTTCGGCTACTTCTTACGTTTTTGCGCAAAGTTTCCACCTATGGGACGATTATGTGAACCTGATTGGAACTCACAAGCAAAACCTCCGGCTGCAGCAGGAAAACTCAAGCCTGCGCATGGAGTTGCAACGGCTGGAAGAGCTGGACCGGCTTCACTCGCGGCTGCAGGATTATCAAAAGTTCCAGGCACAATTCCAGTATTCCACCCGGGTCGCCCGAGTGATAGCCAAGAGCGCTCCGTTTTGGCGCCACTCTTGGTTTTTGAACATAGGGAGTGATGATGGAGTGCGCCTCAATGACGCTGTGATTACCCCTGTGGGAGTGGTCGGCCGAATCGTAAATGTGACAGCGGGCACCGCGGAGGTCGAGCTTCTCACCAATAATAATGCAGGAGCAGGCGTACAGGTAGGTGAGAATCGAGTCCAGGGAATCGCCCAGGGCAACGGCAGCGACAACCTAATCATCAAATACATCTCCAACCAGGAACAGGTACAGCCTGGCGATTTGGTGACAACTTCTGGAACCGATCGCATCTACCCCCCGGGCCTGCGGGTCGGCCGTGTGACCAGCACTCGCAACAGTTCGCAGATTTTTAAGGATATTTCCGTGAAGCCGGCGGCGGACCTGGCCGTCCTGCAGGAAGCGCTGGTTCTGGCCGGCTATCGGTATGCATCACCGAAGCCGTGAATCTTCTGAAGCATATGGCTGTGATTGGGACGATTACCCTGGCCGAGGCTCTCTTCTCTCTACATCTGCGGTTTCTGCTTTACGTCGATCTGTTCCTGCTCTACTCGGTCTACACTGGTTTGATTGCGTCTCAGCTCTCTGCCACCTACGGAGGCTTCGCCGCGGGCGCGATTCAGGACGTCCTAAATAACCTCCCCATCGGTATTAACGGATTCTCGAAAACCGCGCTGGGATTCACGGTCGCCACGATTAGCCGGTTTGTGGTGCTGGAGACAACGTGGCTGCGCTTCTTCATTGTCTTGGCCGCATCTCTTCTGAATTCAGCGATATCGGGCGGATTGTTGTATACTTTGGACCAGGCGTTACCGGTCCACTTTTTCCAGACATCACTTATCCAGGCCGCCTGCACTTCGACGGCAGCCTTGGTAATATTTCAAATGGCAGACAGATTTCGCCGGGGAAGAGAAAAACAACTGGCACGGCCTTATGCCCATTAATCAGGACAACCGTCAGCTTCAGAATCGCGTCCCTATACTGAGGCTGGTGGTGTGTTTGATTTTTGCCACCTTTGTCATTCAGCTGTGGCGCTTGACTGTCCTGGAAAACTCTTACTATGCGGGGCTGGCCGAGAAAAACCGGCTGCGCATTATCCCAATGATCGCGCCTCGCGGGGTCATCTTCGACCGCGAGGGCCGGCCCTTGGTCGAAAACGTTAAGTCGGTCAACCTGGTCATTTACCGGGATGAAGTGAATGGCGCTGCCGATCTGGCCAAGACCCGCCGCTTTTTGGAGGACGGCGACATCATTTCCGGCGAGCAATTTGACGCTCGTCTGGAAAGATTCCGGTGGTATCCCCGGTTTCACCCCATTGTCATCAAGGAGAATGTCAATCTCGAGGACATTGCCTATCTCCAGAGCCACCAGTCAGAGCATCCGGAAATCAAGACCTTTGAAGAACCCAAACGCCTTTACCGCTACGGTTCGCTGGCCGCGCACGCTCTGGGCTATGTCGGCGAAGTATCCGAGTCGCAGCTGAAAAGCTCGGAATATCGGTCTTCCAAGCCGGGTGACATAGTGGGGAAGTTCGGCCTGGAGCGCACTTACAATCGCACCCTCACCGGCATCGATGGGCAAAAGAAGGTGCTGGTAAACAGCGTCGGCAGGGAGAAAGGGAGTCTCGAGGAATCTCCCTGGACAGTCGGCCAGGAACTGAATCTAACGCTGGATCTGGACCTGCAGATGGTCGCCGAAGCGCAGATGGAGGACAAGGTCGGGGCAGTCGTCGCCATGGACCCACGAAACGGCGAAGTACTGGCCTTGGTGAGCAAACCGGATTTCGACCCCAACCGCTTTGCAGTCCGCATCACGGCAGACGAGTGGAAAGAGCTGGTGGAGAATCCCGACAATCCCATGCAGAACCGGGTCACTCAGAGCAGCTTCTCGCCCGGCTCTGTGTTTAAGGTTGTGATGACGATTGCCGCCCTTGAGAAAGGGTTGGCGACGCCTCGCACGTCGGTTGTGTGCGGCGGAGGAGCCACTCTTTACGGCCACTACTTCCGCTGTCACGAAGGCGGGCACGGCTTTGTCGATCTGCAGAAAGCGATCGTGCAATCGTGCAACGTTTTCTTCTATCGGCTGGGAATGAACATGGGGATCGACACGATCAGCAGCTATGCGCACATGGCAGGATTGGGCGTCCCAACTGGAATTGACCTTCCCAATGAAATTTCCGGGGTGATGCCGTCGGCCGAATGGAAGCAGCGGACGTACGGCCAGAAATGGTACGCAGGAGAAACCATTTCTGTAGCCATAGGCCAGGGTGCGGTGAGCATTACGCCGATCCAGATGGCGCGGGCCATCGGCGGCATTGCGCTGGGCGGCCATTTCGCCGCACCGCACCTGGTACGAATTCCCCACCCCGACAACAATTCCAAGTTCAAAGCCGTGGAATACGCCTGGGACAATAAGAACATCGAATTTCTGCGAAACAGCATGTGGGGAGTCGTCAACGCGGGCGGGACGGGCCACGCGGCAGCAGTGCCCGGGTTTGACGTTTGCGGAAAAACGGGCACAGCGCAGACGATCAGCGCCGCCAGCCGCCAAAAACTGACCGGTGCAAAGCGCAGCGACTTTGATAACAACGCCTGGTTTGTCGGTTTCGCCCCCAAAAACGATCCCCAGATTGTAGTGGCGGTCCTGATACAGCGGGGAGGGTACGGCGGTCAAGCCTCTGCCCCCATCGCCGGCGCGATTTTCCGCGCTTACTATGAAAGATTACAGAGCCCCAAAAGAGACTCCCAGCCAAGCCTGAACACCGTGGCAATGAAGTAGGCTCCCGAATGCGGATTTCGGATTGCGGATTGCGGATTACGCTTTTGCGGATTTTGGATTACGGATTGCGGTTAATCAACTGCGGATTGTGGATTTCGGATTGCGGAATGGGCATTACACATATTGTGAGAGTCGCTCTCGGCTCCGCCACACTCGCGGCAAGTCTTTGGCATCTCTGAAAGCGAGAATTCTGCTCCCAATCCGCAGTCCGAAATCCGCAATCCGCAATCGATTAATCCGCAATCCGAAATCCGCAATTGAATGATTAACCGCCGCTTTTTCTCTGAATTTGACTGGATCACCCTGCTGATCGTCGTGGCTTTATCCGGCATCGGCATCGTATTTATCTATAGCGCGACTCGGGATTCAGCAAATACGTTTTATCTGTGGCGGCAAGTAGTCTGGCTGGCCAGCGGCTTGATCCTGTTTGTGATGGTATTGATGATTGACTACCATACACTGGCGGATTATGCCCACTTCTTTTACGGCTTTGCTCTACTGTTTCTGCTGGCTGTGCTGGTCTTCGGAAAGGAAGTCCACGGCAATAAGAGCTGGTTTCGCATCGCGGGCATGTCTCTGCAGCCGTCCGAGTTTGTAAAAATAGCCGCCATCCTGGCGCTGGCCAGTTTTTTCTCCCGCGTTACACGGGAGCAGCTCTCGCTGCTGGAAACTATCCTGGCTGCGGCCATCGCCTTTATCCCCACGCTGCTGGTGCTCCTGCAGGGAGATCTGGGATCGGCGATGACTTTCGCACCGATCTTTGCGGCGCTCGCGGTTGTCTGTGGAGTGAAGAAAAAACTGATATTGATCACCCTGCTGGCCGTGCTCTGCCTTGCGCCGCTGGGGTGGATATCTTTGAAGGAGTACCAGCGCCAGCGGATCAGAGTCACCTTTAATCCCGAACTGGATCCGAGAGGTATTGGCTATCAGGCGCAGCAATCCAGAATCGCCATTGGTTCCGGAGGACTTCTCGGCAAGGGGCTGTTCCGCGGGACGCAAAGCCAGCTTGGGTTTCTTCCGGCGCGCCATACCGATTTCATTTTTTCCGTACTGGTAGAAGAAACAGGGCTGATGGGCGCCCTGGTGGTCTTGGGGCTCTACTTCTGGTTGCTTTGGCGGATTTTTAACTATGCTCGCACGGCGCGCGATCGCCTCGGTATGCTTCTAATCGTGGGGGTAGCCTCGCTGATTACGTTCCACATTTTTATCAATGTCGGGATGGACATCGGAGTGATGCCCATTGCCGGCATCCCTCTTCCTTTCTTGAGCTTTGGCGGATCTTCGATGATGGCGACGTTCATTGGCATGGGCCTGATCATGAACGTGCAGGTACGGCGATTCTTTTATTGAATGCGTAATGGGACACGGATAACGCCGATGACACGGAAGGGCATCTCCTGACTTTTTTGGAGATAGGCGCTTCCCCAGCGGAGAGATGCCCTTCCGTGTCATCGGCGTCATCCGTGTCCCATTACGCATTAATCATTCAACCCAATCAGCCAGGAACACATTCGTCTCGCCCCGCTGCTTGCCGTTGCGATTGGAAGCGAACACCAGTTGTTTCCCATCGGGACTGAACATGGGGAAACCATCAAAAGTTTCATTGAACGTGATTCGCTCCAGCCCCGTACCGTCCAAATTCACAAGGTAAAGATCGAAATTCCGTCCCGAGGGATCGTTCATATTGCTGGCGAATATGATCTTCTTGCCCGACGGATGGAAGTAGGGCGCGAAGCTCGCGGCGCCATAATGGGTGACCTGTCTCTTATGCGATCCGTCGGCGTCCATCACGTATATCTCCAGCTGGCCCGGTTCGACGAGCGCATCTTTGAGCAGCACTCGGTAACGCTCCAGCTCCGCGCCGGCCGGCCTGGATCCACGGTAGACAATTTGCCGGCTGTCCGGTGAATAAAATGCTCCGCCGTCATATCCGGGCTCATATGTCAGGCGGCGCACGTCGCTTCCATCCAGGTTCATCGAATAAATCTCCAGATCGCCATCGCGAATGGACGTAAAGACGATGCGCTTTCCGTTCGGGCTCACTGTTGCTTCGGCGTCGTACCCCTCCGTCCGCGTCAACTGGCGCGTGATGTGGCCGTTCAGATCCGCCTGGAAAATGTCGTAGCTCTTATAAATGGCCCACACATAACCGTGTTCGAAGCTGGGCCGCTGCGGGCAATTCTGTGACGCAAGATGCGTGGAAGAATAGATCACATGCTTTCCGTCGCGCAGGAAATAGCCGCAGGTGGTTCTTCCCTTGCCGGTGCTGAGCAGCTTCACTTCTCCGGTCGTCAATTCATGCATGAAAATCTGATCGCACTGAAATGGAGGGTGCGTGGACTGATAGATCAGCCGCTTCCCTTGGAAGTCAAAATAGGCTTCGGCATTTTCGCCGCCAGCGGTGAGTTGACGGATATTCCTAAGATGCTTTTCCCGGGCATCCTGCAAGGGTCCCAGGAAATTTGGCGGCGAATTGTTGCTGCCGCCCTCGCTGCACGCCGCCCAAACCATCGCCATCCAAACAAACCATCTCGTCCTATTCATTTCTGTGCTCCACCTGCTCAGGAATGTGAGGAAAAATTTCTCTAAGCCAGTCCGCAGCATTTTCAGGGTGACGAGCAATGGACAAACATTCTCCGCGCGCGCCCTGACGGCCGCGGTTCTGCTTTTTTCTCACGTTCCAAGACCAGAATTTATCCCAGGAGGAGAGCGAGGCCAAGGTGATAATCTAATACCGTAGGATGCGATCCGTGTCTGTAGAGACGCGCCGGTGGTGCGTCTCCCTAGAGTTTATACATTTTTGGGAGTGGAGAGACGGCCTGAGGGCCGTCTCCTGGCCGCTGAAGCGGCCAGCCCGCGAAGCGGGCGAAAGCATGTAGCCCCGGGTGGAGCGAAGCGAAACCCGGGGTTTAGGGAAACAAAAACATTTGGAGCCCGCGACAGCGGGCGACAGGTATTCTATGGCGCCTAGCGATGAGTTCCCTTGTTACCTGCACGCGATAAACCCTCGTGTCCGTAGTGGCATCTGCTTTTTCTGTCGCCCGCCAAGGCGGGCTCCCGTTTATTTTTCTTCGTAACCCCGGGGTCCGCTTCGTGTTGTGTGTCAAGAGATCCTTTACAGGTTGTATCAGGACATCCTTTACACTTCCAGCATAACTACCACCAGTAGTAGGGCCTGTGGGAAAGTGGGAAACCGACTGTTTTTTAGGCGGTTTTCCACTTTTCCATCAGGCCTTTTTTCTTTCTTTTTTTGGCGCTTTTTTTCTTTCTTTCACCGCACCACTGCTTTCCACAGCAGGCTTTAGAATCGGCAGAGTCTTTCCCGTGATGGTATCCAGTTCACGGATGTGCATGTGTCGGTAGGTCACTAGCACTCTATCGTCCAGCTGCTGTAGTGAAACATA
>DASXTB010000350.1:0-33983 GCA_036505615.1 Acidobacteriota bacterium | reverse complement strand
CATCCACTGCCTAAATGGAGAAGAAATGCCAAACGGCCTTCGCTCACCGACCTGATCAGGCTCATGAGGATAGAAAATAACAACGAAACGTCTGTTTGCCCGATTCAAACCGATTAAGGCCCGAAAAACCGATATGCGATACTGCAAAAGAACGCAAATAATGTCCAAACTCCAGCGGCCGCTTTCAGCGGCCGAGGCGCTGCGGAGCAGCGCCAGCGGTATGTCAGAGCCCGGAGCGTAAGCGACGGGTCCTGCAGATTAAACACGTGGGCGGGAACCGTCGCTTAAACGACGGGCTCTGACGGGGGTGGCGCCTGTGGCCCCCCGGAAATGTCGTGCAGGAGACGGCCCACCGGCCGTCTCTCCAAAATGTCCAAATCCAGGGTCCGCTTCGCGGACAAAGGCCGCTGAAAGCAGCCTGGAGACGGACCTCAGGCCGTCTCTCCGCTGGCAAAATGTAGAAACTCTACTGGCCGGCTTGGCCGCTTGCCGATCGGATAAACCGTGCTACATCCTGCTTGAATTTCTTCAAGACGTCAGGCGCAGCTTCGCGGCACCCGCACGCTGGAAGCGTGCGCTCCCAGGACGTTAGAACAACACCTTCAACACGAACTGCACGTTGCGTGGCTCGCCGTAGCCGATGCCCGGAGCGTCGCCGCCGTGGCGCGTCCCGAAGATCAGCCCGTCGCCACCGATGCTGCTGTCCGGATTCCCCAGGTTTAGTCTGTTGAACAGGTTGAAGATCTCTGTGCGGAACTGGATTGAGTAACGCTCCTGTATCTGGAAGTTCTTGAAAATCGAGAAGTCCACTGAGGCGAATCCTGGGCCGTAAATAGTATTTCTCCCAATCGTTCCATACGTTCCAAGGGCAGGCAGCTTGAAGGCGCTGGTGTTGAAATAACGCACGCCGTTGACCAGTTGGCCACGATCGGTTGCAGGCTGAGTGACGCCCTGGAATGGATCACCCACCTGGTCAACCCTGTCGATGCCGTTGCGCGTGTTACTCCTGTTGGTTCCGGCTACCACGGTGAACGGGGAACCCGAGTCGGCTGTGATGAAGGCGTTGAGCTGCCATCCTTTGGTCAACCAGTTCAGCCCCTGTCCGAGTTGGGGGACATCATAAAGAATGTAACTGGAGAAGAGATGGCGATAGTCGAAGTCGGCGTTGCCTCGATTGAATCGGCGGTTAAAGTTATCCGTCAGGCGGTTATTGCGCGGGAAGGACTGCTCGTCAATGGCGTGACCAAGTGTGTAGGAGAACTGTGAGCTGAGGTTGTGCCAGTTGGTGGTGCGGACTGACAACTGCAGTGAGTTGTATCTGGAATTAGATCCAGTCTCGATCTCGGTAATGCCGCGGAACTGCGGAAACTGGCTGAACAATGGCCGCCTTTGTTGCTGCGGGACTGTGTTATCCGGAGCCGGCTTCACCTGGTTGATGTTGTGCGTGTAGACCAGCTTGCGCGCCTGATTGCCGACATAGCCGACTTGAATCAGGGCATTCTTGGTCAGCTGGTATTGCACGTCCAGGCCGAAATTCTGCACGTAGGGTGACCGCATGTTCTGGTTCACCGTGTAGACAGCAAACGGTGGCTGCGGCGTAGCGCTCCCGAAAATGAATTGATTCTGCTTGACGATTACCAGATCCGGATTGCTGACGCTGAAGACCGGGGCTGGGCCGGCCGGTTGGCGCGACACGCCTCGCCCCGCGTCGGAACCGGCACGGTTGTCTATAAACAGGTTCCCGTTGATGATGTCGTAGTAAATTCCGTAGTGGCCGCGGATCACCAGATTCCCGCCTCGCCGCGGTGTGAAGGCGAACCCTAGACGCGGTGCAAAATTGTTGTAGTCGGCAGGGTAAAGCGCGTCGATATCTTTGCCGACCACGGCGATGCCACCCGGTGCGGTCGGCAAAAAAATCGCGATGGGTTTGTTGCCCACTGCGTGCATCCGGCCGTTATAGGTGTAGCGGAGACCGTAATTGAAGTTCAGTTGCGGCGTGGCCTGCCAGTTATCCTGCGCCCACCATTCTATCGAGTTGACGTAATAATCGCGCTGCGGGTCGCCGGTGGCAATCGAGCCATATCCGGGAGCGATATATCCGGCGATGAAGTCCGCCATCGACTTCTGCCGGGCGCTGAAGCCGGTGTCGTTGGCCCACGGTCCGGCGCTTCCATCAAACGAAAAAGCTCCGCGCGCCTCGCGATAGTAGAACACGTCGAGCTTGGCGCGCCGGAACTCGCCGCCGAATTTCAGCGCGTGGCTGCCGAAGTTGTAAGACAGGTCATCGGTCAGGTGACCGGTGACGTCAATGCGGCCGAGTTGCGGAGTCTCACCGACACCGCCGTTGACAAAGCCATTCAGCTCCATGTTTGGAGAGCCGAAGTTGGAGGGATTGGTCACTCCAGTGTTGAATCCAAGGGAGGGCGGATTGGCGCTGTGATCCGCGTCGTCAAAGGTCTGGTTGAAGTAATTTACGCCAGCAAGCAGCTGATTGAGCAAGCGGGGCGTCCAGGTGCTGTTCCAGGTAACGGCGAAGTTATGCTGGCGGCTGGGCACCACCTGAAAATACTCCTTGTAGACCGCGCCGGCGTACTGCGCCGCTTCTCCAGTGCCGAGGAACGCGCGCGCCGACAGAGTATGCTTTGAGCCGATATTGTGATCAACCCTGATGACGCCATTATTGCTCTCGCCGGTATTATCATCGCTCGAGAAGAAGTTCGGGCTGGTGGCTGCCGCCGAGCGGATGCGAGATGGCCAGAGGTTCTGAAGGACGGCAAGCATAGTCGGATTCTCCGCCACGTTATATTTCTTTAGCACCGTTCGCGCGGAGTTGACCCAGGCATCCGAGGGGACTGTGGCCTGCAGCGGGTTGCCGATCACATACTTTTGCCTTTCATAGTTGAGGAAGAAGAAGGTGCGGTTCTTGACGATCGGGCCTCCAAGCGAGAAGCCATAGTGCTCATTGCGCAGCTTGTCAGGCGAACCGATTGGCGCAAAAGGTGTCTGTTCGGCGAAGTACTCATTCCGGTTAAAGTAGTAAAGCGATCCGTGGAAGTTATTGGTGCCGGACTTCAGAGCGACGTTGACCATCGATCCTGGATTGCGCCCGAAGTCCCCGCCGCCAGCGGCCTGCTGGTTGAACTGGTCAATGGATTCGATCGGCAAGAGCACCCCCGCAATGCCAGAGATGCTGCCCTGGTTGACAGCTTCGGCGTTGTGCCAGAAATCGTTATTATCAGTGCCGTCGATCTGCCAGTTGTTTTGGTTGGGACGGTTCCCATTCATTGAAAAGCCCTGATTGAAACCGGGAGTCAGGTAAAGCAGGGTGCGGAAGTCACGCCCATTGAGTGGGATCTCCTGCACCGCGCGTTGATTCACCACGGCGTTTAGCGTGCTGGTTGTCGTCTCCAGCGTCGCGGCTGCGGCCTGAACTTCGATCATCTCAACCTGTGCGGCCACGCCCAGTGCAATCGGCAGGCTGGTCACCTTGCCCACGGCAACCTCGATCTTTTCAAGTTTCTGAGTCTGGAAGCCCTGTTTGCTGACGGTAATGGTGTACAAGCCGACCGGGAGATCCGAGAATGTGAAATCGCCGGTGTTGGTCGTTTCCTGACTGCGAGTCAGACCAGTGGCTTCATTAACAAGCTGAACGGTGGCGCCGGGGACAGCGGCGCCGGAGGGATCGGTGACGCTGCCGGAGATGCCTCCGCGAAAGGTTTGGGCAGAGACGGTTGAAGTCCAGAAAAATACGACGAACGAAGCCGCTAGGGTTAAACGTGAGGGAAACATGGTTTCGCGCTCCTTTCTCAGGTGATGCTTCAGACCTGAAAAAAAAGGACAATTAGGTATTGTTAGATGGAAAAACTGTAGCACGAATTGCTCTGTTCAACAAGCAACAGATCTTAAGAATTCGGGCGGGATTTCTGTTCTGACAGTCTGGAAATGAGTCGTGCCGGAAGTGTAACGACGGCCCATAATAATTCCAGCGCGCCGCCGACGGCTATTCCCACAATGCGGAAAGGAAGCAGCAGAACCCAAACCAGCGGATACAATACCAAGGCGAGCAAAGCCAGGGGCCAACACAAGACCAGCAATATGCACCAGAGTAAAAACTTAACCATCTAGCTTACCTCTTTACCGCGATGGAAATTCAGGGTCCCCACGAGCTTCGAGCACTCTTCTATCGTTGGGATCTCCATTGGATGGTGCGCATTTTATTTCGGAAAAGTTCGTCAAACTGAGCCATTAAACTTAAAAGCGGGTCGCCATGCAACCCAAAGTCGAGCACAAGCAAAGAAGCTCGTCCATGCCGCCGGTCATAATCGCAAGTTTTATTGGAACCACGATCGAGTGGTATGACTTTTTTCTCTATGGCACGGCGGCTGCATTGATCTTCAATCGGCTGTTCTTTCCCAATTTCAATCCGCTGGCAGGTACGCTTTCCGCTTTTGGAACGTTTGCGGTTGGATTCATTTCCAGACCCTTAGGCGGCGTTCTATTTGGGCATTATGGGGACCGGATCGGACGCAAGACGATGTTGGTCCACTCGCTCCTGATCATGGGCGTGGCCACTTTTGTCATCGGACTGCTGCCCACCTACCGCACTATCGGCGTCTGGGCGCCGGTCTTGCTGGTTGTGCTTCGTTTTGCCCAGGGGATCGGCGTCGGCGGAGAATGGGGTGGCGCCGTGCTGATGGCCGTCGAACACTCGTCTAAAACATCGCGTGGATTCTACGGCGCCTGGCCGCAGATGGGCGTCCCGGCCGGGCTGCTGCTTTCGACGGGCGTCTTTGCGCTCCTCTCGTCCAGTGTTTCAGAGGAGCAGTTTATGGCCTGGGGTTGGCGCCTGCCGTTTCTGCTGAGCTTCGCACTGATCGGCGTGGGACTTTTTGTCCGCCTTCGTGTTCTCGAATCGCCGGTCTTTGTCAGCATGAAGGAAAGCGACCGGCCCTCCCGGCAGCCGGTCCTTGAAGCTTTACGGGAGTATCCCAAAAACCTGCTGCTGGCGATAGGAATGCGCTTTGCTCAGAACGGCGTATTTTACATTTTCACTGTTTTTGTCCTGAGCTACGGTGAAAGCCAGCTCAAGCTGCCGAAAAACACCATGCTGGCAGGTGTGATGCTTGCCTCGCTGATCGGCCTCTTTACTATTCCGGCTTACGGAGCACTCTCGGATCGAATGGGACGCAGACCGGTATACCTGACGGGGGCTTGTTTCATCTTCCTGTATGCCTTCCCATTTTTCTGGATGCTGGAGCGCCGGTCAACCGGAGTGATCTGGCTTGCCATAGTGCTGGGAGTCAACGTCGGGCATGACTTGATGTATGGCCCGCAGGCATCTTATTTTTCCGAGCTGTTCGGTACCAGGGTTCGTTACAGCGGGGCGTCTCTCAGTTACCAAGTCAGCTCTGTATTTTCAGGCGGTTTTGCGCCGCTAATTGCGACCATGCTGCTTGCCAAGTGGGGGACCCAGGGAGTATCGCTTTACATCATGCTGATGGCGTCGATCACTCTGATCTGCACCTGGCTGGCAGCGGAAACGCATCGATCCGAGATAAGCTGACATTCATCGGTTTGAACAATTGAAGAGGCGGTCCGCTGGGGCCGTCCCCAGGCCGCTTTCAGCGGCCTCTGGAGTTTGGACATTTTGGAGAGACGGCCGGTGGGCCGTCTCCCGCACAATCTTTTATCGTGCAGGAGACGCCCCACGGGGCGTCTCTCCAATAGCGCCGCTTCGCGGACAGAGCTGTCCCGGAGGGGCAGCCTAGCCGCTTTCAGCGGCCTAGTTATTCGTACCGCAAAGCCTCAATCGGATCGAGTCGCGAAGCTTTGCGGGCGGGCCAGACTCCAAAGATTAACCCCACGGAGATGGAAACGATCAACCCGGTGGCGACTGCCCAGATAGGAATGGAAGCAGGGAGGGTGGGAACAAAAAACATGACCACCCTGGCGGCAGCGATAGCCAGCAGCACTCCTAAAATTCCGCCCAGGAAGGTAAGCGTCATCGCCTCGAAAAGAAATTGCTGAATGATGTCCTTTCGGCGGGCGCCAATCGCCTTCCGAATGCCGATCTCATGGGTCCTTTCCGTCACGCTCACCAGCATTATATTCATCACGCCGATTCCCCCCACGAGCAGGCCTACGCCGGAAATTGCAATCGCAATCAAACCCACGGCCGCCGTAATCTTGTCAAACTGCTCGATGAACCTGTCCGCAGTGTTAAGATCAAAATTATTCGGTTCCTTGATTTTGAGCCCCCGCTGGCGGCGTAATACTTCCTCCACTTGATCGAGAGCCAAACGCAACTGCCCCGACTTGGCGCGGATCACCAGCATTAGGTAATCGCTGCGCGGCGCGATCTTGCGCGCTGTCCGGTAAGGAATAAGGACCAGATTGTCCTCACCCTCGTCTGCGAACATACCGCCCTTCCTTTTTTCGAGCACGCCGATAATCTCAAACGGCCTGCCACTGATCAGGACTTGAGTCCCTGCGATCTGCGTCTTGTGGGGGAAGAGCGCCTCAGCGACATCCACGCCGATGACAGCGACCTCGCGGCGGTGTTGATCATCCAGTTCAGTGATGAAGCGGCCCTCTTGAATGATCAGGTTCGTGACTCGGCCGTAGTTGGCGGACACTCCCTGAGTCTCGGCCTGCTTGTAGTTGACTCCTTTGTAGCTGAGGTCTCTGCCAAATCCCCACAGGAACCCCAGGTTGGCGACATCCTCGACAGCACTGGCTTGTTCGCGAATCGCCTGGCCGTCTTCCGGCCTAAGAGGCTTTCTAGAGAATTCTTTGCGATCCCGGGGGCCCAGGCTGGGCCCTGTCGTTAGATGAAAGGCGAAAATGTTGCTGGTGCCGTACTGTTCGATGAGCTCGACCATATTATTGCGCAGGCCGGTCAGGATCGAGGCAATGACGATCACCACTAGGACCCCGATAACGATTCCCAGCACGGTCAGGAAGCTCCGGAATTTATGGGCGCGAACATTATCCAGCGCCATTTGGAGTGTTTCTTTTGGGACGAATGCTTTTAGATTCATCGTTTCAAAAACCCACGGGGGACACGGCGCGTCGATTACCGAAGCCGGCTATATTGGCGCGCCGCGCCCTTCCGGCCGCGGCTCTGAGGCCGCACACAATGCCGTGTGGCTTAGCACGTTCTCTCAACTCCTGGTCAGCGCAATAATCGGATCTAGTCGCGCCGCTTTGTAGGCGGGATAAATGCCGGCCAGAAGGCCGATACCGCCCGAAACAATCAGAGATAGAAGTATATAGCCCAGGGTGATTGTCATCGGGAGAGGCGTGGCCACCGTGACCAGCCAGGAGAGGCCGGCAGCCAGCAGCAGGCCCAGGACTCCGCCCAGAGAGCAGAGAATGGCGGACTCGATCAGGAACTGCATCAGAATCTGCCTGCGCTTCGCGCCGACCGCCTTGCGAAGGCCAATCTCGAATGTTCGTTCGGTGACGCTCACCAGCATGATGTTCATCACCACGATTCCGCCCACGATAAGCGAAATCAGCGTGATCGGTGTGACGACCATGGCGATACCTCCCGTAAATTGGTCGATGTCCTGGTTGACCTCCTCCACATTCACCAGTCCAAAATCGTCCTCCTGATTGCCCCTGAGCTTGTGGCGAATTCGCATCGCTACCCGGGCCTGATCAATAGTGCCTTGAAACTGGTCGCGGGTAGGCGATTTACCGTGCAGTTGCAGGCTCTGGCGGCGTCCATAGAGTCTCTGAAACGTGGTCAGGGGGATGTAGACGTGATTGTCGAAGGACTGGCCCAGCATGGATCCGCGCTTTTGCTCCACTCCGACGATACGCATCGCCGTGTCCCGAATCTTGATCGTTTTGCCGATCGGGTCAGTACCGGCGAAGAATTTATCTCTCAGATCCATCCCAATCACGCAAACAGTGGCGGAGTGTTCCACGTCAAATGCAGTCAGAAAACGCCCTTCGACGATCGCTTTGTCCTCAATCTCGCCCATGTTGGCCGTTACGCCGGCGACGCGTGTTCCGAAGAGCTCCTGGCCCTCATGCTTGAGATTTGTGCCTGTGTCGGCTTGAGCTCCAACCTCTTTGCAGCTCGAGCACAGGCTGGCCAGCCAGTGCAGGTCGTCCCAGTCGAGTCGTTTGTTCCGGCGGTTCATTTTTTCCCATTCGTCTTCTGTCAACCGGCCGGAATGAGCCATCCGAGCGATCATGAAATGATTCACACCAAGCAGCCTGGACACCTTGTCCAGGACGAATGAATTCAAGCCGCTGATCGAAGCTCCCACGACCACGACAGAGGCCACTCCGACGATGATCCCGATCAATGTGAGGAAAGCGCGCAACTTGTGGGCAAAGATCGACTGCAGGGCGATCTTTATGGAGTCGCTGTAAAAAGAGTAGAGATAGCGCATGTCGCCTGGCTTCAAAACCTGCTCTTAACGTGGGCAGTGGACCAGTGCCTGATACACAGCCCGCATTTTCTCACGGCACAAGGGATAATACGCGGAAACGGCTGCCAATGTTCAGAAGTAATCTCTCCGCTACAACCAGCTCCGAAGAAGCGGTGGGAGATTAGCCAGGGGTGAGTGCTTTTTGCGAACCCCTGGATCTCCGGTCGCTCCTTCGGAGCTGACTGGCCGATGGCAGTCGCACAACAGGTGAGTTTTGAGACACTCCCCTCGAGTCGTCGTCAATTACCTCTTCTCCCAAACTGTGATTCAAATGACTGTCTTTATGCCAGTAAGAAAGCAACCTTTTCCTGACCGGCGCATCTCTAAACTGCTCGGGATGCTGCCCCAGTCTTTTGAAGTTTTAGAGGAGTCAAATGAGAGTTCTGTTTTGTCGTATTTTAGCAATCTGGATTTCTGTCATTCTCAGCGGGTTGATGAGCCCAGTACATGCTCAGGCAGGTTGTAATTATTCCATCACCCCCACTAAGCAGACCTTCTCGTCGGCAGGGGGAAAGGGAACGATAGCTATCACGACCGCACCCGGTTGCGGATGGATACTGCTCGGCCAGCCCGACTGGCTTACGATCAGTTCCGCAAGAATAGGAAGCGGCAATGGAACGGTCAGCTACACAGTGACGAGCACCGCCTCCGGCCGCAGCGACACTCTGGGTATTGCCACCACGACCTTCATCCCCGTAGTTGTCCAGACTTTTACCGTGACTCAGGAAGGGCCACCGGCGGACAAACCGAGAATCTATTTCGCCCAGTTGGGTAACGGCGGTGGAATTACTTCCGACCTGGTTTTGACCAATCCGTCCGCAACGTCTGCGGCAACCGGAAGGATAGAGTTTTTCAGCAACGATGGACTTCCGCTGCAGGTCGGCTTTTCCGGGGCACCTCCTGCAGGCGCTATCGATTTTATGCTGCCTCCGCTGGGGGCGCAGACCTTTTCCACCGACGGTCAGGGTCCGGTACTGGCTGGGTCCGCCAGAGTGACTTCAGATATCGTCGTGGGAGGAGTGGTGAAATTCAGCATCCCAGGAGTTGGAATCGCGGGTGTTGGCGAAAGCCAGCCGGTAACTGGCTTCGTTATACCGGTGCGCCGAAAAGCGAACGGAATCAATTCCGGAATAGCCATCCAAAGTGTCGAGTCATTTCCGGTGACAGTCACGCTGACGCTGCGCGACAAGCAGGGTCGACCCGTCTCCAACGCCGAGCGAGTTCTGGCAAATTTTGCTGCAGGCGGCCACTTGGCGCAATTTATTGATGAGCTTTTTCCCAATGTGCTCACGGGTGACTTTGAGGGAACATTGCTGGCCCAGGCGTCGGGTGGAAAAATCGCCGCCACTGCGCTCGAGCTTGGTCCTCAGGCAGGACAATTTACCACGCTGCCGGTGACCCCTTCGAAATAACAGAGCCTATGGAACTAAAACGATCTTGCCGTAAGCTCCCGGCTCCATTACCGCCTTATGCGCGTTTGCGGCATCGGCAAGGGGCAGCTCCCGGCCGACGATGGGACTCAATGTGCCCTTTTCCAGGCCGGCCGAAAGTGCCGCATGAATGCTGCCTGTTTCACGCTCCGGCGTGTTGAAGAGTACCATGCCCAGAATTGCAGCGTCGCGCACCATGGCCTCGCGTGGATCAATCTCCACCGTACCGCGGCTGCCAATGACAACAACACGCCCGGTCTGAGATAAGAGTTTCAGGTCGTTGCCGAGATTGACATTTGCCAACATCTCGAGAATGACGTCTACGCCGCGGTCACCGGTCAACTCGACGATCTGATCCAGATGACCCGGCGCCCGATGGTCCAGCACATGGCGCGCGCCCTGATCCTTAATCAGTTTGCGGCCCTTCTCGCTGCCGCCTGTCCCGATCACCTTCATTCCCGCCGCGTGCGCCAGTTGCACAGCGGCCGTTCCCACGCCGCCGCTGGCGCCATGCACCAAAACGTATTCTCCGGGCACTGCTCTTGCAATCTGAAAAAGAGCCCGATAAGCCGTAGCGTACGGAATGCCTAAGGCCGCCCCCTGGGCAAAGGAGACGTGCTTGGGCAAGGGATGCACCTGAGACTCAAGGCAGAGGGCTTGTTCCGCGTAAGTGCCTGTAAGCGCCCCGGCCGTATAAACTCTGTCGCCGGCACCGACGCGAGTGACGCCGTCGCCAACAGTTTCCACGACGCCAGCCGCATCGGTTCCAGGAGTGTAGGGTAGCACCGGTTTTCGAGCATACGTGCCGGAACGCATGTATGTCTCTACCGGGTTGACGCCCGCGGCGTGGATCCGCACTAATACCTGCGCGGGGCCGGGCTTAAGACTTGGAACTTCTTCCAGGCGCATCACCTCGGGCGCGCCAAACTGGTGAACACGGATTGCTTTCATGTGGGCCTCCGTGCCGCTCCGAAGGAGCGGCCCTAGAGTTTGGACATTTTGGAGAGACGGCCGGTGGGCCGTCTCCCGCACAATCTTTCATCGTGCAGGAGACGCCCCACGGGGCGTCTCTTCGTCCGCGTAGCGGACCTTGCCGCTCCGAAGGAGCGGCCCTGGCGCGCCGGAGGCGCGCTGAGCCCGTAGCCTGGGGCTTGCGCGAAGCGCATGCCCCAGGTTTTATAATCCCAATTAAAATGCCGGCGCCCCGGACAGGGGCGCCGAGAATACGGTCACCATAAATACCGTTCATCAAACGCTATACCGGCCTGCTCCAGAAGCTCCCGAAATTCTTCTTGAAAACTTTTCTTCCGGTGGTGCTTCTCCTGCTCGGCAATGTATCTCTTGATCTTCTCCAAATCCCAAGGACTTACGGTAAATGCACCGTAGCCGGTCTGCCATGCAAAATCACCAACGCCCAGTTGGTCGTGAATCCACTCGGACGATCCTTTTTTTAATCTGCACAGCACATCGGATAGGCAATGAGTCGGTTTGAGCCTTCCCAGTACATGAACATGATCGGGCATTCCGCCAATCTGCGCCGGATAACCGCCCAGGCTGCCAAGAATACCTCCAAGGTACTGGTGAAGCCGATCCTGCCAGTCGCGGCTGATGAGCGGATATCGATCTTTAGTCGAGAAAACGATATGGTAAAGCAGTTCTGTGTAGGTTCCTGCCATATAGACACCTCCTGTGCCTGATACACAGAACTGCCCTGCTGGAAAATTTGCGAAAATCTTTTCTCGGCGCCCCTGCCCGGGGCGCCACCATTTGATTGGGGTTATCAAACCTGGGGCAGGCGCCCGTGGCGCCAGCCCCAGGCTACGGGGCTCAGCGCGCCTCCGGCGCGCCAGTGCCGCGACATGTCGCAGCCGGACTCTGACGCGGCATGCCTCTCTACAGCCAAATGTCCACCACCGGGGCGTCTCTACCTTATATCTATCCGATTACAGATTAAATTTGAAAAAACATTGCGCTGTTCGCCGACGCTTGCCTTGGAATCCGGACATTAGATCCAGGAAAAGACGCTTTCTTTTGCGTCTCGCACGGATGTATATTGCGCGCATGCACATCGATAAGCATGCTCCTGGCTCGTTTTGCTGGATCGAACTTGCGACCACCGATCAGAATGCGGCCAAAAGTTTTTACGGATCGTTGTTTGGATGGTCCGTCAACGATTTCCCGATGGGACCAAACGACGTCTATTCCATGTTCCAGCTCGAAGGCCGGGATGCCGCGGCGGCCTACACCCTTCGACCCGAACAGCGGTCGCAGGGAGTACCCCCGCATTGGATGATCTACGTCGCGGTCGCCAGCGCTGATGGGGCAGCCAAGCAAGCTGCCGAGCTGGGAGCGAAGATGCTCGCGCCGCCTTTTGATGTCTACGACGTAGGACGGATGTCCGTGCTCCAGGATCCCACGGGAGCTGTATTTTCGATTTGGGAACCGAAGAAAAGCAAAGGCACCGGGATTACCGGTGTGGATGGCACGCTCTGCTGGGCGGATTTGAGCACCCCGGATCCGGAGCGCGCCAGCCGATTCTATTCGTCTCTGTTCGGCTGGAAGATGATGACTGGAGAGAAGGACACGTCTGACTACCTGCATATCGTCAACGGAGAGGAGTTCATTGGCGGCATCCCGCCCGTAAAACATCGCAATCCGAAAATCCCCCCTCACTGGTTGCCCTACTTCCAGGTTTCCGATTGTGACCAGACCGCTGCCAAGGTAAGGCGCTTGGGCGGAATCATTCACGTACCTCCGATGACCATGGAAGATGTAGGCCGATGGGCGGTGGTCGCGGATCCTCAAGGGGCCGTGTTCGCGATTTTCCAGCAAATGCCGCGCGCTTAGGTCCATCCGGGGAGCGCACGCATCTTGCGTGCTTGTGCCCAAAGGACCGTCGGAGTCACACAAGCGCGCAGGATGCGTGCGCTCGCAGGTTGTCCACAAGCCGCGGCGACGCTGAAGGCAATTCATCATCAGGAGGGTCTACATGCGGCTACGACTTGCTACGCTCGTGTTTGCATGTGTTCTTCTACCGATCTCTGATGCCGCGCAAACTTTGAAGGCCCAATCCGGGAACCCTCTCAGGCTAGCCATTGCTGGGCTGGTTCACGGCCATGTTCACGGCTTCATCCGCGCCGTGCAAAGTCGACATGACGTGCAAATCATCGGGATCTTTGAACCTGATGCCGAATTGCGGGCGAAATTCGCGCAGCGCTACAGTTTGACGAACACTATCTTCTTTAATGATCTCGCTATCTTGTTGGATCGCACTAAACCGGAAGCCGTCGCGGCCTTCACTACGACGTACGACCATGCGGCGGTAGTCGAAGCATGCGCCTCCCGCCATGTCCAGGTGATGATGGAGAAGCCCCTTGCCGTGAGCATGGAGCACGCCCGGGCTATTCAGCGCGCCTGCCGGCGCTGGGGCACCAACGCGATCGTTAACTATGAGACCACCTGGTACCCGAGCCATGGCTCTATATGGAATCTGATCCAGGAACAACGAGCAGCCGGCGAGATTCGCAAGATCGTGGCCATGGACGGTCATTCCGGACCGAAAGAGATCGGCGTACCGCCAGAGTTTCTCAGCTGGCTTACCGATCCAGCAAAGAACGGTGACGGTGCGCTGTTCGATTTCGGGTGCTACGGAGCGAACCTTATGACGTGGCTGATGGAAAACCAGCGTCCCATTGCCGTAACTGCCGTGACCCAGCATCTTAAGCCGGAGATTTACAAGCGCGTCGATGATGAGGGCACCATCTTGCTCGAATATCCCAAGGCCCAAGGCATCATTCAGGCCTCCTGGAACTGGCCGTTCAACCGCAAGGACTTGGAAGTCTATGGCGAGCGCGGATACGTCGTGGCGACCGGGGGCAGCGCGCTCCGGGTCCGGTTGTCAGGCAAGCAGGAGGAGGTTCGCATACCGGATCCCCTGCCGGCAGAACAAGGAGACTCGCTGTCGTATCTGATTTCAGTCGTCCGCGCGAAGAGAAAACCAACCGGCCCTTCCTCGCTGGAAAACAACATGATCGTCACCGAGATTTTGGAAGCAGCACGCGAGTCAGCCCGAACTCGGAAAACCATAAGGCTGGATCAAAATCCTAAGTTCTGAAGGCTGGTTCCCGTCCCGTTGTATCCGTAGTGTCCTCCTATGAGAACAGATCTGTAAGAGCGGCCCCGTGTGGCCGTCCGCGAGGGACACTATAGAGTGCGCCAAAGGCTCGGGCGACCACGCAGGGTCGCCCGTACAGATTTATTTTGAAGTGCAGTGCTGGAATCGTAGATTCACGCATAACTCTGTGGTTTCATTCACCACCAAGGACACAAAGGACACCACGCGGAAGCAGTACCCGATGTCCGCGGTAGGCATGCTATCAGTTGTTAAGAACGTTGAATCTTGTTCATCGTTTTTGGCCGCCTTCTGCGTTCGGCCTTCTGCCTTCCATGACTTATGGGAATGAAGTTCGCAATGAATTATCCGGGCTGGGCGGCCGCCCCGAAGAGCAAGCCCAATCCATAAGTAACCGCGGCTTCCAGTATTCCTACCAGTGTCATCTCGAGACCCGATGCCAACCAATTTCGCGTGGTCAGCAGGGACTTGGCGGCTCCCACAATGAAATGCGCCACAATGCTCACCCCGAAAGCCACGACGACCGCGGTAAAACCACCGAGAAAAAAGAACGGAACGATTGGAATGAATGCTCCCACCGCAGTTGAAATGGCAGCAGAAGCACTTGATTTCCACGGATTGGGAAAACTTTGTTCGGAAAGCCCGAGCTCGCTTTGAGCCATTGCCTTGACCATCTGCTCAGGATCCTGTCCCAGCTTCTCAGCCATTCTTCGGGCATCGGCTGCGTCGAAGCCCTGCAGTTGATAGAAAAGCGCCATCTCTTCGATTTCTTCTTCCGGGTCTTCCTCGACTTCGCGCCTTTCCCGGGAAATCTCTGCCTGGTACACTTCGCGTTCACTCTTAACGGCCAGATAAGCTCCGGCGCCCATGGAAAGAGCGGACGCGATCATTCCCGCCAATCCTGAGATCAATACGTAGTGCTGTTGGTTGTTGGTGGCGCCGGCGACACCTGAAACAATCCCGAAGACGGCACCCAAGCCGTCGTTGACGCCATAGATGGCATCGGCAATCCAGGAACCGCCTCGAACGTGCCACCGTTCGCGCCTCAGAATCATATCCAAGGCGGTTCTCGGACCCAGCACTGGAGCAAGATTCTGAAGCACCTTTGCGTGGGCTTTCTCTTCCCGTGCCAGTTCCTGGAGGATGGCCGGCGCTTCAGTGTCGCGGCCCAGGGCCTTCGCTTGCTGCACTTGGTAGCGAGCCTTGTCTTCGTCCTCGGCTGCTTCCAGGCGCCTGATCGCCGCTTCGGTGCCTACGTGCCGGTTGATCCATCTTCTGAAGCGCCTGCCAAGCGTGTCTGCCAGGCCCGGCACGCCGGCTCCCAATTCGGCCAGTCTCTTTGCCCAGCGGGCGGCATGGCGCTCTTCGGCATCGGCCAGTCTGAGCAGAATGGCTTTCCTTTTGGTGTCCTTTTCAGACTCGGCCAGCTCGCGATAAAGGCGCTCGCTTTCCTTCTCGGCACGCCAGTTCTGCCGCAGAGCCTGAATCACATCATTAGTTGCGTCACTTGTATTGGTCATCCGTTCCTCGCGCCCCGCGCTCGATGCGATGATTTTAACCACCAAGAACCTAGAGTGGCAAAGCCACAACCAAAAGAAAAGCCGTCTACGGACAATGAATCATCGAAAGCCGCTTCCAGCGGCTTTCTCGATACCGGCTTTAGCCATTCGCCCTCAACGGCTTCCAATCTGGCAATGGTTGTTCCCCTTGCGTGATGCTCCTGGCGTCCGGCAGATTCGATTCTTTAGAATGTGAGGGAGATTTTGGGGACAGACCCCTTAATTCGACTGACATTGTGGGGACTAAGATTGTGGTGAGATTGTGGGGACAGACCCCTTAATGACTGCAGACCCTTCAAGTTCCGCTTTCGAATTAAGGGGTCTGTCCCCAAAATTTTGTCAAAATTCCCTCAATTAAAGGGTCTGTCCCCAGAATTCCCAAGGGGTCTGTCCCCAGAATTCCCCAAAATTCCGGGGTCTATGGCCTAGTTTCTCTGCGACACCAGGTCCCCGAAGGAGGCGAGCAGGCCGTACTTATTCAGCCAGGTGGTATACATGATGCCGGTAGCACCGGCCGTCGCGTCCAGTGCTTCAAGCCATCCTTTGGGATTGTCTAGGTTGTCGGCGTCGTAATACGCGCCAGCCATGGTACGGAAACCGAGGCTGGAGAAATGCCGCAAACTCGGAACCCGCTTTTCGTAATACCAGCAAACAATGTTTAGCTCTTTGGGTATGTATTGCCACGATCCGACGAAATTTCCCTCCGCAAGGTAATAGTATTTGTGGTCCGGGTTGGCATTGTGATTGGGATCGAGCATGTCTGACCAAATAAAAATTTCCGCCTTGGGATTCGCCTCGCGCAGCATGTTGAATTGCTTGGTAATGCAGTCGCCCAGGATCTGCCCCAGCGTCATGGCGCGCCCGCGACATACTTCGCACGAACCCCCGGTGCGGATTTCATCCATGTTCAGCAAATACTTTTTCGGGGCAAGGACTTGGTGTACCAGGCGCGCCTGGGTGCGCCAGATCTCATAAAGCTTCGGCTCGGACATGCACACTGGTGTTTGGCCGTTGTAGATGGATGTGCCATGGTAGTAGCCGACGCGCAAACGTTCTCCTTCTTGAATGCGACTTCCCGCCGGTATGCGTATCTCCGGCCCTTCATGATCAAATCTGAAATTCAATTGAGGGTCAGCAACAGGCGCGAAGTCATGTCCCTCCACGTATTCCGTCCCTTTCGCCTCACTGCGGATTTTTAGCGGAGTTCCAGGTCTGCGCAGCAAGTTGACCAGCCCGACTTCTTCCAGTCGCAGGTCGTCCAACCAAAACTTTCCCCCGCTTGCACCGCGCACTCGGGGCGCGATCTCCACGCTGTCACAGCCCCAAGAGTTGAACGCAACGGCGACTCTGTGCCAGGCATCGTTTCCGGAAACGCGCGGGTTCTCATACTGAAGCGGGCGCTTTTCATCTCCGCCCAGCACCTGGAGCTGAAAGTTCCCCGAACCGAACGGTTCGGAGGCGCCCATGTTCTCCGACTTGATCCAGCAGCTCAGGCGATAACAACGGAATGGATGGACTTTGACTTGCTGGCTTATGCTAACCCACTGTTTCGGGTACTTGCCGAAGTTTTCCAAGCGAAGCGACGACTTGCCTTCTTGGAACACCTCAGTATCGACTGCACTCATGCCGGGTTGTGCGGTCGCGCGGAACCCGTCCACCTCATCTCCATGCGAACTTTCAAAACCTCCGTTCCTGATCTTTACCTGCGGATCCGCTACCATCCGAGCCCTGCCTTGGCTCGCGATAAATAAGGCTTCTCTGACAGGAAGACCTGCAGCCAGATTTTTGTCATGAGCCAGCACCGATCCGCCGTAGCCTGCCGACATGAACGAAGGAACGATATCCAATTTGTACTGGTCGCAGATTTTCCGGACCTCTTCCAATCGGCGGAAATAATCGGGGGTTTTGAGATCCAACAGATCCAGTCCGGCCGAAAGCGCGATGCCGTTTAATCCGTGTTCGGAGGCCGTCCGGGCGATTCCGCGAATCCTTTCAATCTCGCTATCGTCCCTCAGGTTGCTGCTCACCCGCACCCAGCGGTTCGGATAGGACTGCTTTTGACTGGCGCTGGCAGCGCTGAGGAAGACGATACTGAAGATTAACAGCGTGGTACGCTTCATGTGCTTCTCTCCTGCCGGGAGTTTACCTCATCTGCGAGACTTTTGTGTCTCTTGAAAGACTGGCGGCAATCTGTAATCCTCTTCAGACGCCGCTGACGCGGCGCCACGGAGGCGACTATGAAAAATTACGGCGTTGGAATCATAGGATTTGGCTGGGTGGCCGGCGCGCACATACAAGCACTTCAGTCGATCGAAGGGTTAAACGTAGTCGCCGTCTGTTCCCGGCGGCGCCTGGATCCCGTTGAGCTGAAAAAGCGATTTGGAATCCTGGTGAAGGTCTACAACAAATACGATCGAATGCTTGCCGATTCCGATGTGGACATCGTGGATATTTGTACCGAACATCCGGCGCATCCGCCTCAGGCTATTGCCGCCGCCCGCGCTGGAAAACATCTAATCATTGAAAAGCCGATTGCTCTGTCGCTGCCCGACGCCGAGGCGATTAAAGAGGAAGCAAAGAGGGCTAAAGTGCACGCATGCGTTTGCTTCGAGTGCCGGTATAGCGGACATTTTCGACTGGTTCGATCGCTCATCGATCGTGGCTTGCTCGGCGAGATCCATTACGCGGAGGTCGATTACTACCATGGAATCGGCCCCTGGTACGGGCAGTACGGTTGGAATATTCGAAAAAAGAAAGGAGGAAGCAGCCTGCTTACGGCCGGTTGCCACGCACTGGACGGCCTGCTGATGTTTATCGACAGCCCGGTGCGTGAAGTTTTTGCTTGCGCCACGGGCTCAAGCCACCGCGACTTTAAGAAATATGAATATCCCACAACTACTGCTACTATTTTGCGTTTTGCCAACGGTACCGTGGGAAAAGTGGCGTCGGTCATCGACTGCCTGCAACCTTACTACTTTCACATTCATCTTGTGGGAAGCGCCGGCAGCCTGCTGGATGACAAGTTTTATTCGGAAAAGTTGCCCGGTCTGAATAAGAAGTGGAGCAAGCTGGAAACCTCATTGATCGACTCGGGCGATGTCAGCGATCATCCCTATCGCACACAGTTTGAAGCCTTCCTTAACGCGCTGCGGGCTGGCAAACCAATGCCTGGTACCGATCTGGAGACTGCCTTTGAAACGCACCGGGTGATCTTTGCCGCGGATCGGTCCGCAGAGACGGGGAAGCCTGTGAGGCTTTGAGCGCAGTTGCCAGTTTCCAGTTGCTAGTTGCCAGTTGCGGCTAGTTTCCAGGTCCGTTGCCGGTTGCTAGTTGCCCAGTTCACAGTTTCTAGTTTCCAACTCCTAGGTCGTATATCGGTTTTTTTCAATTTTCCTTCGCAAATATTGCCGGAGGCCAGTTATGTAACCAGAGCCGCATTGGAATGGCATAGAGAGGACAAAACAATGGGTCGATGCTACAAAGATCTGATCGCATGGAAGCGGGGAATGGAGTTGGTGACAGAGATTTACCAATCTACACGCACTTTTCCAAGAGAAGAGATTTATGGTCTAACAAGCCAACTTCGTCGGGCTGCGGTCTCGATACCGAGCAATATAGCCGAAGGCCAGGGCCGCCGGACGGCCCGTGAATTTCACCAGTTTCTAGGGCAAGCCAGGGGCTCGTCGCATGAGCTGGAAACTCAAATTCTAATAAGTGTTAACCTTGGTTATCTAAGTTGCAACCAGGGAACTCATTTGCTACAGCGGATTGCTGAAGTAGGGCGGGTAATTAATGGCCTCATGGCGTCCATCATACGCTGAACGGGAACCGGCGAACCATCAACGAAACAAAAGCTAAAAAATCCAGAACCGGCAACTGGCAACTGGCAACTAGCAACTAGCAACTGCCTTTCACCGCCGTACCCCAAACGGAGACGGCTGGGGATTCTTTTTCAACTGGTCAAACTTTGCGAAGGCGGCCTGGGCTTTTTCGCGATCGTTGATCTTGTTGTAGTAGCGGCCCAGCAGGTAGTAGGCCTCAGCGTAGTTTGGATCCAGCCGGATGGCCGACTGCAATTCGCCCTCAATCTCGCTTGATTCTTCCTTTTTCAGAAGTGCACTGGCGTATTTGAAATGCGTATAAGGAAGGCCGGAATCGTTTCGGATACCGCGATACAACCAGCCTAGGCCATCTTCATATCGCCCCTCGCCGACAAGCAGCTCTCCCAGGTCTGCGAACGGCCAGCCATAAGCTATCTTCTTTCGCTCGATGATCTCGATGGCCTTTCGGAAATTCTTCTTACTCTCATCCGGATCTCCGCCGGCCTGCAGACAGAGGGCCATGAAGTAATAAGCCTTGAAGTAGTCTGGATCCAGTTGCACGGTCTTTTTGAAGGCGTTGATCCCCTCGACATAGTTCTTGACCTCGTAATTGTACCTCCCCAGGTGATAATGAGCGTCGGCATCATCGGGATTGCGCGCAAGCAGGGCAGAAATATTGATTTTGAAGCCTTCATAATCGTTGAGCATGAATCGGCTCAGGGCGAGTATCTTGTAAACTTCCGCCCGATGATCTCCGCGCGACAAGCACTCAGCAGCCAATTTGCTGGCCAGCGGAAACTGGCCGGTGCGGAACGCGACGGCCGCCGCCAAAAATGCAACGTCGCCATTCTGGGGAAAATACAGCCGCAGCAGCTGAACGTTCGAGACGGCTTCATTCCATCGCCCCTGGCGCATTAGGACATCCACGAGCGCCTCGCGCGCCAGCTTGTTTCTCTCATCGAGCTGGAGCGCCTGTTTTAGCTCAGTCTCGGCCTCGGCAAGTTTCCGCTGATCTCGGTCCTGTTGGGCCTGGCGGATCAGTGTCTGGACGTCGGGTGGAACCTGCGCGCGCAAAGGCACCACAAGAGCGCTCACCACCAAGACACCAAGACACCAAGATAATTGGGGAATGCGGAATGCGGAATGCGGATTCAGAAGATGCATCGGCATTATCAGAGAGGATTATACTTTGTCTGAGAATTGGCTGGTCTGGCCAAATTGGTTTGTCGGTGAGATAGCCATGCGGGCGACGAGGTGCACGGTTTTCAGTGGAGCGGGGCGCAGCGGCAAAAATCCGAGCGCGAGCGTCAGCGAGTGTGGAGATAAATATGAGTCATTGCACCCAATCTCTATCGAAAATATGCAAAGCGAAAGTGTAGCCGACGTATTATTGTAACGCAGCTGAAACTCGCAGGTCCTTTGACATGGGTGCAGATAAACTAAGTATATCCCCACACTCGCTGACGCTCGCGCTCGGATCCTGCCGGGCCCTTCCGGTCGCGGCTCTGCTTGCGCCCTGTGGTGATGCGTGTCTACACCCGTTCTCTCACTCGCCCGCTCACCCACTCCCCCACTCTCCCACTCTCCCACTCTCCCGCTCCCACTCCCCCGCTCTCCTACTCACGCACTCTCCCGCTCCCCGGACCGTCCCTACCGATCTAACTCCGCCAGCGCGGCTTTGACTTTGGGAATGATCTCGCGATGCGTTGTCGGGTTGGCTTTTTCCAGGAACTTTGTGTAATAGCTCTTCGCCAGCTCGGTCTGCCCTGCGTTCTGCGCCAGCAATCCCAGATTCATGTAAGGCTCGGCCAGGTTAGGATTGCATTCAACGGCTTTTTCAAAGTAGCCTCGGGCTACTTCCGGTCGATTGCGCTGAATTTCCAGAATGCCGAAGAGATTATAGGCCGACCCGCGGCGCTTGTTCTGAGCCAGGATGGAAGAGAGAGCGCGTTCAGAATCTTCAACGCGTCCCAGTTGCAGATAGGTATGAGCCAGATTTTCGAAGGCCTGCAAGTCGGTGTTGTTGATCTTTACAGACTGCTCCAAGGCCTGCGCCGCTCGATTTAAGTCGCCCAGCCGAACATAGATGCCCCCCATCTCGGCGTAGGTTCGATCTGTCTCCGCTTTATTCTCTACGGCCCGCTGGTACACCTGCAGCGCGCGCTGGAACTGCTTTAGACGCTGCAGGCAAAGCCCGAGATCTTGATAAATAAGCGGATTTGCCGGGTCTTGCCGCGCCAGATTCTCAAGTAGTGGAACAGCAGCCGCGAACCGGTCGTGATTCATCATCTCGGCGGCCCGGTCCATGCCCTGAAGCACAGCAACGCGGTCCTTGGGATCAGGTCCGGACATGTCGATGCGCAGCTCTCGCCGGGCCCCTGCGCTTACGTAGCCGAGCGACTGTAATTGCTGCCGTGTCTGTTCGTCAACGGGTTGAATCTCGACTCTTTCTACGCGGCCCGGCGGGCCGGCGATCTCCCATATTTTCTTTTGCAATTGATCGGCAACGGCGGGATTTTGGATGACTACGTTTCGATTCTCGCTCGGATCGGCCGAGAGCCTGTACAGTTCCGGTTTTGGCGCAATGATTACTTTCCACTCGTCGGTGCGCATGCCGCGAAGTTCTGACCAGCCTAGATGAGTCTTCGGATACAGAGTTTCCATGAAAGAGTAATTGCTGCGCACCAGCTTCCCCTCCGCAATAGCCGGCATCAAACTGACTCCCTGCGCCCGGCCGCCGGAAGGGATCCCCAGGAAATCGGCAATCGTCGGCATGATATCGATAGACCGTACTTGCTGCGTTACTACGCGGCCTGCCGGCGCTCCCGGTCCCGCCACAATCAGCGGAACATGCATTGTCGAATCGTACAGAAACACACCGTGCGTGTTCTCGCCATGCTCCCCGAGACTCTCCCCGTGGTCGGCGACGAGCACCACGAGCGTTCTATCCCGGAGGCCATGCTGGGCGAGCCATGTCAATACTTGACCAACCTCGGCGTCGGTAAACGCCACCTCGCCCGCGTACAGATCCTTTGCGTAGCGTGCGTGGTAGGGCTCGGGAGGGTCGTAGGGAAAGTGAGGATCGTAATAATGCACCCATAGGAAAAAATTCTTCCCTGGCTGGATTCCTACTCCCCGTGGAAGCTGGCTCTGCAGCCAGTCAAGCGCGCGCCGCGTGACGACGTTGCCGCGGATTTCCGCCACCACACCAGGCAACCTCTCATCAGGTCTCTGCTCGTTCATGTCGTCGACATAGCTGGTGAATCCCCGGTCCATGCCGTAATGACGGTTGAGGACGGCGGCCCCCACGAAGGCGGCCGTTTCAAAGCCGGCATCGTGAGTCACGGTAGCGATCGTAGGCACGCCCGTGTCGAGAACAAACCCGCCAATGTCGCGAACCTTGTGCACCTGCGGATAAGTGCCGGTCAGAATCGACGCATGTGAGGGCGAAGTGAGCGGAACTTGCGCCAATGCCTTTGCGAAGCGCACCCCGCGCGCTGCGAGCGTGTCGATGTTGGGAGTGGAAACTTTCTTGCTTCCGTAGCAGGAAAGGTAATCGGCGCGCAGCGTGTCGATGGTAATCAATAAAACGTTGCTATCTCGATGCGATCTAGATCGACTTTGCGCGGCGGGATTGGATGCCCCGGAGCAGGCGGAAAGCATAAGGGAAAGGGAAAGGAGTGCCAGGGTTCCCGAGAAGCGATTGTCTCTGCGCATTTCAAAAGCAAGGCTTCCTATAAATAATATGTAGTTTATCAGAAAGCGGTACCTTCCGGCGGCTCTGAATATTCCGCGTCTCTTGCCAAAAGGGTCGGCCGAGTTTTGGGGTTTTGGTTTGTTCGCTTATCCTTGACGAAACAGGATAGATCTAGTCATAATTGGTCATGTGAAGACTGAAGTGAAAATTGCTGAATTCAAGAGTAAATTGAGCGAGTACCTTCGGCAAGTGCGGCAAGGCCAAGAGATTATAGTCAAAGATCGAGAAACTCCCATTGCTCGACTCTTGCCATATAGCGCGCCGCGCAAACGTCTGTTGACGATTCGCCCTGCCCGCTCTCTAAGGGACATAGACCGGCTGCCGTTTTTCAAACCGAAAAAGATAAAAAGAAAGGATCTGGAAGAGGCGCTCAAGTGGGTGCGGCGTGATCGGTTCTAGGATGCTGAAACTCACCGCGAAGGCGCGCAGAACGCATCTGCTGGAGCACCGCGTTTGATGAAAGTCTATGTCGACACGTCGATTGTGCTGCGCAGGATGCTCGGACAGGCAGGAGCTATCCAAAGATGGGTAGAATGGGATCTGGCGGTGACCAGCGAACTGATGCGAGTGGAAGCACTTCGAACATTGGATCGCCTGCGCATCTCAGGCAGGCTGTCTGATGTCGAACTGGCCGATCTGGCAGCCTTGTTGCGGACTCTGGCTCTTAGCTTGGAGGAGATTCCAATTCAATCCCCAGTGCTCCAGAGGGCTTCATCTCCTTTTCCAACATCGGTCGCCACGCTAGACGCGATCCATCTCGCCACCGCCCTTCTATGGATGGAAGATAACGGCGATAAGCTGACTTTCTTAACTCACGATCGCCAGTTATCCATCGCCGCCCGGGCCTGTGGCATGGAGACAAAAATTTCGAGATGAAATGAAATTCGCGACTACATCGGCAACAACCCGAAAAAGATGGGAGATGAAAAGAAAGTTGTAGGCGGCGGCCATGGGGCCGCGACATGTCGCGGCCACGTCCGACGCGGCATCCCGCGTCTCTACCACCCGGCAAGTGTCCAAAATCCAGAGGCTGCTGGAAGCGGCGCGGGGCGCACGGCCGTGCGCCCCTACAGCGATTCTGGGTAGACCTCAGAAGCTGAAGCGCAGACCTAACTGAATATTCCGCGGGCCGCCTCCCTTGCCGAAGATCCTCCCGAAAGAACTGGGATCGGTCACATCTGTGCTGGGACCGTTGAACTGAACTCGGTTAAATAGGTTGGTGGCATCGAGGCGAAACTCTAAATTCGCCTGCTCGCGGAATTTTAACCCTGTCTTCTTCACCAGCGAAAAGTCCTCGCTCAGGCCTGCGAAGCCTCGTAAATTCGGCAGATATCTTGGCGCATTTCCCAGGCGCAATGGAACATTACTGCTTGTGTGCGGCGGGATTCCGAAGGCCTTTGGGTTCAAGTAGGGCGTGCCGTTGACGGGATCGAGCGTCGAGTTGCTCGGCTTGTCGCCGACCCTTTGTTGATCCGCGGGCAATAATACATCGGCGCGGAAACCGCTGTTGAAGAGCGCCGTCCCGTCCAAGCCGCCGACGCCAATGGACAAAGGAGACCCGGATGTGTATCTGTGGATGGCGCTCATCGTCCAGCCGCCAAGGATCCTGCCCGCCCACCCTTCTCTTAACCACCTACCTTGCGGCCCGACCGGAAGGTCGTAAATCCAGGTCAACTTCAGATCGTGCGGCACGTGGTATTGCGTAACTGCGTAGTCGGCCTTCAGGTTGTAAATGTTCTGGCCGTAGTCATAGTAGTTACCGGGTCCGGCCGTGTCACTGGTCGCGAGGGATTTAGAGAATGTGTAAGCGGCAAGGAAGCTCAATCCGTGAGCAGTCCGCTTCGTTCCGGTCACTTGCAAAGCGTGATACGTGGACCAACCGCCGTTCAGCCGGTGAGTAGAAATGCCCTGGAATTGCGGGAACGGCCGTAACGCCTGGGCTACGGTGCCCGAGAAGCTCGGGTAGGGTTTCTTGATTTCCGGGTGTTTCTCGATCGGATCAAGCAATGCGTCGCCCAGAGACAGGAATTGCGGATCGACCTGATTGATCGCGCCAAGATATTGGACTTCATTCAAACGAGTGCCTTTGTTGCCAACATAGTTGATTTCAAGCTTCGTCTGCCAGGGAAGCTCGTGCTGCACTCCAATGTTCCAGTTCTGCACATAGGGATACTTGTTCGTTGTCGGCACATAGTAACCGATATCGGTGCCATTTCGCTGAGCGGGATCCGTATTGGGCAGCACCTGAGTAAACGGCTTATAAGGATTGTCCCAGATGTAGCTTGGATCCTCTCGGAACCGGCCGGTGCGGGCAATGACCGGACTGGAGCCGTTAAACCCAGCCGTGTACGGGAAGCTGAAGCCATCCATGATCGGCGGGCTGAAATTGATTCCGTATCCGCCGCGCACCACGATGCTTCGTCTGTCGTTGGCCCAAGCAAAGCCGATGCGTGGCCCAACTTGCTTCCAGTAGGTGTCAGCAAACGAGTGCCCTCCGGTGCAGCCGCTGCACTTTCCGAGAAAGGCAAGAGCCCCTCGAAAACCATCCGCACCTGGATTTGGTTTTGCCGGATCGAGGCTCGACATCCGGTCAGCCACTTCCGTAAACGGCGTGGGAATGTCCCAGCGCAAACCGAGGTTAATCGTCAAGTTGGGACGGAACTTCCAGTCGTCCTGAACATAGAACCCAGTCACGCGCGAGCGATCTCCGAAGTTGGCGAAGACGTAACCTACGCTTGCGCTACGCACCACCCCCAGCAAAAAGCTGGCATAGGCAAAACCGGTCTGCGTTCCGAAACCAGAAAGCGCTGTGTTTTCATTGTGAAAGTCATACCGCCCCGGTGTAGACCTGGAGCTATTGTTTATATAGTAACGGCGATGCTCGAAGCCAAACCGGAAACTCTGATTACCGTGGATCCAGGTGAGATCGTTTTCAATGATGGTGCTACCGTTGGGGTTGTTGCCGGTGCCTTGATGTCCAAAGGTTGGGAAGCCACCGGTCAACGTAGTGGCGAAGCCCTGCATTCTCATTTGTGGGAAAGTGGCTCCTCCGACATTCTTCAAACCGAGCTCCTGGGCGAAATCTCTGCCAGTAAGGAAGGAATTGGAAACGTTCTTGTTGCGGAAGCGGTTGTACCCGAACGCAAAATGATTGAGCAAACTGGTGCTGATGGTCCAATCCTCGCTGAATCGGCCGAGCCATCCGGGCGTAGACTGCGTTTTGTCTCCCGCCATAAAGGGACCCGGGATTTTGACGCCTGAGATTTGCGGAGTACCACCACCCCCAAACCTCAGTCGATAGCGATCGTTATAAACATAACTGCCGGCCACTTTGTGATTCGCGCTCACTACGTGGTCGAGCTTGAAGCTATAGTTGTCGATGTTCAGAGTGGGGCAACAGCCACTCACCTTGGGGTGATTCCTCCGGAATTGAAATAATTGCGGGAGGGGCACATCTTCTTTCAGTACGCGCTGCGTGACCTGGCTAAACAGGTTCTGCGGAATGATGTTGCCGGGGAAAGGATCCTGTATCCAACTGCCATCCGGCAACTGGCGGGCTGAGAACGGATTGTAAATTTGGCCAAAGACTACCGGACGTCCCAGCTTGTCGGTACCCACCACTGTTCCAGACTTGGAATCTTTCGTGAAATTGGGATCAAGCAGCAGCGAGAAATCGCCTTTCCTGAATGGCGCTACGGGAAGACTTTCAAAACCGCTTGTTGTCTCACTGTGGAATCGCTCGCCTTCGTAGGAGTAGAAGAAATGTGTCCGGTCCTTGCCATCGTAAACTTTGGGAATGGTGATCGGCCCTCCGAATGTGCCGCCAAAATTGTTGTCTCGGAACGGAGACTTCGGATTGCCAAATCGGTTGTTGGTCCATGAATTCGCATTCAGCGATTGGTCTCTGTGGAACCAGAAAACGGTGCCATGATAGTCGTTGGTGCCGGACTTCAAGCCGAAGTTGGTCAGCGCCGTCTGTGTATTGCCGTACTGCGCCGACAGGGCTCCCGTCTGTAATTTGAACTCGCTGACGGCATCCATCGTGGGAGTGAATTCGTTATTGCTGCCGCCGTTCAGGTCGTAACGGCCCAGCGATATTCCGTCGATCAATATTTCGTGGCTGTAGGACTGGCCGCCGTTAATGGTGCCGGCAAACTCCCCGCCTTCGGTTCCTGGCATTGCTCTGAAGATAAAGGACTGAAGCTGCCGCGTTCCGTCTCCCACTAAGATAGGCCAGGTGTGGACTTCTTTTTCGGTGGCGTTGGTCCCGATCTCCGGCGTGGAAGCCTCAAGCAGTGGAGTCTTGGCCGAAACGGTCACCTGTTCGGAGACCTCGCCCACTTCCAGCTTAAAGTCCACCGTTACCGTCTGGGCCACACCGACCTCTATGTTGTCGGCCACGGCCGTTTTAAAACCGGGCAGACTTGCAGTGATGCGGTACGTCCCCGGGGGCACATAAGGGGCGCGATAGGCGCCGGCGTCCGTAGAAATCGCCGTTGTGCTTACGCCGGTAGTCTTGTCGATGATCTTCACTTCCACTCCGGGCACAACAGCTCCCGTTGTGTCAGTGACGACACCGGTAATGGTCCCGCGCCCGCTCTGGGCCGAGATTGTGAGTGACAAGGCAAGAACGCACCCTGATGCAATCAGGAAGCGAAAAAGAGAAGAAACTTTCATGGGCCCTCCTTCCCGTAAAAGCTCTCAGGAAGACGAAATGGAAATAACGCCAAGTACAGGCAATTTTTCGACTATCGCGAAACGATTGTCAAGACGATTCGCGCCTCATTTTGAATTAACGCGAATTCAAAAGTTTGGATGGCGCATCGGTATGTTCCAAATCCGAGCGCCAGCGTCACCGAGCTTGGAGATCAGACTAAGGCCGAAAGTCCAATGTCGCAGGTCGCACGTCGCATGTCAAAAACAACGCAACTAAAGTTCGACGGTTGCTCTAAGTTTCCAATGTCCCGACGTTAGCTCTTGACGTTCTACTTACGACCTTCGACTTGCGACCTGCGACTATTAGACTGATCTCCACGCTCGCTGACGCTCGCGCTCGGATTTGGCGATGCGCAGCATCAGAAGGTCAATCGCAGCCCGAGCTGAATATTTCTGGGTCCGCAACACTTGCCAAAGACTCTTCCGAAACTGCCGGGATCGCTGGCGTCGGTATTCGGGTCGCCCAGACGAACCCGATTGAGGATGTTGACGGCATCCATGCGAATTTCGAAGTTGGCCCCTTCGCGGAATCCTAAGGCGGTTCTCTTGATTAGGGAGAAGTCTTCACTGGACTGCCTAAAACCTCTGAGGTTTGGCAGCCACCGCGGAGCGTTGCCGAACCGGAGGGGTACATTATTGGCAGTCACAGGGGTATTTCCAAATGCCTTAGGATTTAAGTAGGGCGTCCCGTTGTCAGGGTCTACGTTGCTGCTGGGGTTGTCGTTGAGGACCTGTTGATTGCGAGGCAGCAAAACGTCGCCGCGGAATCCGGGATTAAAAAGCGCCGAACCATCCGGACAACACACGCCGATGTTCAAAGGCGCTCCAGAGCTGTAGCGCTGGATAGCGCTCATTGTCCATCCGCCCAAAATCGCTCCGGCAAAACCGCTGCTCAACCAGCGCCTTCCGGGTCCCCAGGGCAGATCGTAAATCCACGTCAGTTTGAGATCATGAGGGACGTTGAACGTGGTCACGGAGTAATCCGCCCTGCGGTTGTAGAAGTTTTGGCCGTAATCGTAATAGTTGCCGGGGCCGGCTGTATCGCCTGTTCCCAAGGCTTTGGAGAAAGTGTAAGCAGCCAGAAAACTCAATCCTACGGAACTGCGCTTTGTCGCCGTGACCTGCAGCGCATGATAAGTTGACCAGCCATTGTTCAGGCGGTGCGTGTTGACCGTCTGATACTGCGGGAAGGGCCTGAGCGCCTGGGCCACGGTGCCCTCGAAGCTCGGATAAGGTTTTTTGATCTCGGGATGATCGGCAATGTCATCGAGGAGCTTATCGCCCAACGACAGGAACTTCGGATCGACCTGATTTAGTGAGTATAGATATTGGGGCTCATTCAATCGCGTGCCCTTGTTGCCAACATAGTTGACCTCCAGGACCGTTCGCCAACCCAGCTCTGTCTGTACACCGAAGTTCCAGTTCTGCACGTATGGAAGCTTGTTGGTTTGCGGAATGTAGTAGCCTATGTCATCTCCGTTGAGCAGTGCAGGGTCAGGATTGGGGAGTTTCTTGGTGAACGGAGGGTACGGGTTGTCCCACAGGTAGCTGGGGTCTTCGCGGAAGCGGCCCGTCCGTTGGATGATCGGGTTGGACCCGTCAAACCCCACCGTGTAGGGGAAATTGAAACCGTCCTGAATCGGAGGAGTGTAGTTGATTCCGTATCCGCCTCGGACAACGATCCTGCTGCTCGCTCCTGGAGAGTAGGCAAAACCGATGCGCGGACTGAATTCCTTCCAATAAATATCCGCGAATGATTCTCTCCCCGAGCAGCCGCTGCAGTTACCCAGCATTTCAAACGCGCCTGGAAAACCGTCCGCGCCCGGATTTGGCTTAGTGGGATTCAGTCCTGACATTCGATGGCGTACTTCGGTAATTGGCGTGGGAATGTCCCAGCGCAATCCGAGATTCAGCGTGAGCCTGGGGCTGAATTTCCAATCGTCCTGAACGTAAAGGGCCGTGGTCCTGGAGCGCTCTCCGGGGGTGAGCAAGGGGATAAACAGTCCGGTGCTTCGCACGGCTCCCAGCAGGAAACTGGCATAGGCGAAACCGGTTGAGGTGGTAAAGCCCGACAGTCCGGTGTTTTCATTGTGAAAGGCATAACTACCGGTACCGAAATTAGTTCGCTCATTCAAAAAATAGCGACGGTGTTCCGCACCGAACCGAAAGCTATGGCTGCCTCGGATCCAGGTAAAATCGTCTTCCAGAATGCCGCTTCCATTGGGCGCATTCCCGCCGCCGTTATGTCCCAGCCCGGGATATCCGCCCGTGAGAGTGACATTAAATCCGGAAAAGGTGATTCGCGGGAAGCTGTGCTGCCCGACATTTTTCAATCCGAGCGCTTGCGTAAAGTCAACGCCCGATAAGGCCGCATTGGATTGGTTGGAATTTCGAAATTGATTGTAGCCGAAGGCAAAATGATTCAGCGCAGTGGGACTGATGGTCCAATCTTCAGCTAACCGGACCATCTCTCCGGGAGTCGCCTGTGTCTTATCGCCCGCCGCAAAGGGACCAGGAATGGGACCGGGGAGGTGCGGGTAGGACGACGCTCCAGCACCAAATCTCCTGCGGGAGCGATCGTTGGAAATAAAAGCAACGGAAAACTTATGAGCGTCGCTCAGCGTATGGTCTATCTTGAGACTCCAGTTATCTATATCGAGGAACGGGCAACAGACGCCGATGCTCGGATTGTTTCTCCGGAACTGAAACAGTAGTGGATTGGGAATATCGAACTTCAGGACGTTCAACGCCACCTGGCTGAATTTGTTCTGCGGGATGATGTTTCCAGGAAACGGATCCCGGATCCAGGTGCCATTGGGGAGCTGGCGCGCGCTGAAAGGATCATAAATTTGCCCGAAAATCACGGGGCGCCCCAGCGCATCGGTTCCAACTACCGTTCCGGATTTGGTGTCTCCGGTAAACTTTGGATCCAAGAGCAGCGAGAAGTCCCCCTTTTTGAAGGGAGCGATCGGTAAGCTTTGCGTCCCACCTACTGTCTGATCGCTGAGGCGCTCACCTTCGTAAGAGAAAAAGAAATGCGTCCTGTTTTTTATAATCGGCCCGCCGAAAGTCGCGCCGGCGTTATTCTCCCGGGCTCCAGTTTTCTTCAGTCCAAGTCGGTTGGCCCCCCAGGAGTTGGCATTGAACGCTTTTTGTTTATGGAACCAGAACATGCCGCCATGGTAGTCGTTCGTGCCTGCCTTCAGTCCGAAATTAGCAAGAGCGGTCTGAGTGTTGCCGTACTGCGAGGACAGGGCTCCTGTTTGCAGCTTGAATTCGCTCAATGCATCGATCGTGGGGGTGAATTCGTTGGTGTTGCCCCCATTGAGATCGAATCGGCCGACTGAGATTCCATCGATGAGGATTTCATGGCTGTACGACTGGCCGCCGTTGATCGATCCCGCGAATTCATTGCCTTGGGTCCCCGGCATACTGGTGAAGATGAAGTTCTGGATTTGCCGTGTACCGTCGCCCACGATGATCGGCCAGGTATGCACTTCTTTTTCCGTAGTGACGGTACCGATCTCGGAAGTGGATTTTTCCAGCAGCGGTGCTTCCGCCGAAACAATCACCTGCTCTGAGACTTCTCCTACCTCGAGTCTGAAGTCCACGGTGACTACTTCCGTTACGTGGACTTCGACGTTGTCTGCCAGGGCAGTCTTGAAACCCGGCAGGGCAGCCGTGACTTTGTACGTCCCTGCAGGCAAATAAGGAATGCGGTATACACCGGCATCCGTGGAGATGGATTTGTTGGCCACACCGGTTTTTTTGTCTGTGGCGGTTACGTCAACTCCTGGCACGACGGCGCCCTGCGGATCGGTCACGACCCCTGTGAGGGTCCCGCGACCGCTTTGAGCGCTCAATAGTGAAGCGAGCATAAGAACGAAAATTGTGGTGATGAGGATGCGGAGAAGAGAGAGAGATCTCATAGGCCAACTCCTTGCCGATGAATTGCGTGTAAAAGTGCCCTAACCTACCAATCTATACAGAACTTTTCCGCCCGAACGTAATCTTTGTCAAGCTAATTCTATCAACTATTTACGTCCAAAAAATTGGAGTTGGGGCGGGAGCCATCACTCCACTTCGGAGCCGAGGCGCGGAAGCGCCCGGCCCAAGAATCTGGGTTTACTTTCACCAAACAATACTCCGCTCCCACATGCCACTCCATCGGCACGCCCTGGCTTGCTCGGGAAATTGAGAAAAAAATTTTATCGTCGGGTGCGTGCTGATCACATTCCCTGGGCCGGGCGCTTCCGCGCCTCGGCTCTGACAGCGGGCTTCTGCGCTTCGGCTAAACCCAGATTCTTGGGCCGGGCGCTTCCGCGCCTCGGCTCTGACAGCGGGCTTCTGCGCTTCGGCTAAACCCAGGTTCTTGGGCCGGGCGCTTCCGCGCCTCGGCTCTGACAGCGGGCTTCTGCGCTTCGGCTAAACTGGATCAACGCTCCTTGCTCAAAGGCGCGTACAACTCCGGCCTTCTCTGGTTCCAGACCGAATTTCTCCAAATGCCGAACCAATCCTGGCGAACAGGCTGGTCAAGATCGATCTCAGCAAAAGCAACTCCCGTTCCCTGGTTCTTCCAGGTGCTGGCGAGGATTTTTCGATCAGGGGAAATAATCATGCTCGGAAGATCGAAGCCGGCCGTGACCCAGTAATAACCGTTTTCGGCGGCGCGAGCCTGCATGGTTGTGACGTCGCCGCCCCAAATGGGCACAAAAACAATTTCCGCGCCCTTCAGTCCCATAACGCGGGGCGGTTCTGGAAACGTGGTATCGTGGCAAATCAACAAACCGACGCGGCCAAAGTCGAGATCAAAAATGGGCCATTGCGCCCCCGGCGAAAGGGTCATTGCCTCGTCGACAGGCAACTGAACTTTCTTGTAGGTGCCTGCCAGTTTGCCCTTGCGGTCAACGATGATCGCTTCGTTGAATATGTATGGTCCCTCCCTCAGATAATCGCCGTAGATGATGTAGCTGTTGTAAGCCCTTGCCTTTTCTGCAACCAGGTTGAAAACTCTGCCTGGAATTCGATCCGCAAGCTCTGCCGTGGAAAAGCTGGTTCCCACCTTCTTGAAGCACTCCGAAAGCAGAATGACGTCAGGATGTTTCTTTCCCGCTTCATCCACTTTTTCAAAGAAATGCTTCAGGTTGTTGTCGATCGTTGTCGGGCCGGCGTTCCTCCAATAGATGGTTGCGATGCGCACCTTCCGATGCGGTTTGGCGACACCCTGGACCAGGCTGATGTCCCGCCATAGCACTCTGGCGTTGCCATTCCACTTCAACCAGAGCTCTATTTCCGCTCCGCGCGCCACGTCGGGTGCCCGGAATTGTTCGCTAATTTCCACTGTGCGATTGTCGACCTTGCGGAAATGAGTGGCGTACTCGGGCATGTAGTGGCCGGAAGATCGCCAATCCGGTTGAAAACCTGTCCAGGTGACCAGCACTTGGAGATTTTCCACTGGGTTATCGACGTGGTCGGTTTCCACCAGGGCATGGAAATCGTAGTGCGCGCCTCCCTGAATTCCGCCGACTTCTTTACGCCAGTACCCGGCGCACCACTGCATGCCTCGGCCTGACATCCGGAGGCCTTTCTTTGAGGGGTCGGCCGACATTGACGGCGTTATCTCATCGCGCGGCGCCCCTGCCTTCCATCCCCCAGTGGGGCTGGCGTTGTCCCAGGCAAGGAGGTTGTGGGTATCGTTGTTGTTGATCGCTCTGGTTTCCTTGTGAGCATCAGAAATTCCGGCGATAGTACCTGCCACCAGGAAAATGAAAATAACAAAGGGTAATAGGCGGGTCATGAGAACTCCTCGGCGATTGTGTGACTGAAAGCAAAACTTTACCGCAAAATCGCGGGGTCGCAAAGGGGCAAAGACGCGAGCTCGCAAAGGCCCAGTGCGGCGGGGATCAACAGCCGATCACGATCACGACCACGTTCACGTTCACGAGTACACCAACGCCCACGCAGCACGACGACGAGAACGTGAGGAAAAATTGTAGCGCCGGCCTCCGGCCGGCATTTCCTATATCGAGATTCGTCAAAGGCCGGCCTGGAGGCCGGCGCTACAATCAAGCACGCTACAATTTTTCTCACTCTATGGTTTATGTGGCCGTGGTCGTGCTGC
>DASXTB010000349.1:0-8334 GCA_036505615.1 Acidobacteriota bacterium | reverse complement strand
CGCCCTTGCAGCACGTTCGCTAATCCGTGTCTTTCTGTGTCATCCGCGTCCCAATTGTCGCTGCCGATTTCTCTGTTACAGCCTACTGGCTTCTGAAAGGTTGAATTTTGTTCATCGTCTTTCCGCCTTCCGCCTTCTGCCTTCGGAATAAAGTTCCTCTAAACAAAAGTTACTCCTCAAGGCGGCGGGTCCCAGTATCCCTGCCGATAACGAAGGTTGAATCTCTTCGGCCCGAGATCCTTTCGCAGCGCGACACGAATAGGATGAAATCTGCTCGCTGTCGGATCGGGAACAAACCCCAGCGTGTATCGATTGCGGAGAATTCCCAGCAGTTCGCTGAAGCCCTCCGACAGCGATCGCCTTGCCCATAGGGCGCTGAACCGGCTGCGCAGTGATATCACTTTGCCTCCGGTCGCTTCCACAACGGGCGAAGAGCTGCGGGTGGCGGCTGGAAAAGGCATTCGTTTGCCCGCGACGTTTCGCATTTTCATAGGGAACGGCATCACTGACCTGGTCTTGATCAGGAAGACGGTGATTTCGTTTTGAAGCAACTTGCGCGACAGTTGGTAGTCGGGGACTCTGGAAATTGGATCGATGTCGTCACTGAGCACGAGGATCACTCTACGAACCTGATTTTCGGATTGCACCAGGTCGTTCGCCGCGAAATCGATTCCGTCGACGATGGCCGATCCCCCCAGCGGTTGAAAGGACGCTAGTGCTCTTAATATTCCGGCCCGGTCCGTCGTAAGGCGGCTGATACGAGTGGCAGGGACCGTTGCCGTGTAGATAGCCACTTGATCCTCTGGTTTTAACCCCAAGACCAGCGAGGCCGCTGCATCTTTGAGGTCCTGAAAAAACGGCGCGACGCTGCGACTGCTATCGATCAGCATCGCGATGGCCAATGGCAATTCGTCTTTGCCGAAATATGAGATGTCTTTAGGTTTTCCATCCGCCAAAAGAATAAAGTCTTCTTGCTTGAGGGTTCCGCTCAGCTCACCCTGCACGATCACATCAACCAGCACTCTTTCAACCTGCGCCTTGAAGGTCTGGGCGCCGGCAATTGGGAAGACAGATAACCAGAGGACTATAATGATTGCAAGTAATGGCGCACTAAATGGGGATGGAGTGTCCACAGCAGAGAGGCCGGCAATCGCATCAGCCCAGATGTCGAAACAAATCTTCCTGGGGTTTAAACTTGCCAGTTGTTACCCTCATGCTTCTGATTCTACCCTGACTAGGAACCTTGACGCCCACAGAAATCCTCGTAATTAAGTGTCAGTGAAGGGATCGGGGCTGCATCGCCTCAGTAATTGAACTTCAGAGCCAAAAACCTTGGGACCGTCAGTCAACACTTCCGCCCTATGGTGCAGAAGGAGTCTGACCCGCTAGGATGGGACTGCCCGTCGGCTGAGGCACTCCACCTTCGGGTTCCAAAGTTACCGCCAGAATCTTGGTAGTGGCGCGCGGCGGCAGGGAAGTCACTTCCACCGTGGCTTCTCCTCTTGCATCAGTCTTAAAGATTCCTGCGCTCACTGGTTTGTTGGTAATCGCCCACAGCTGATAGGTTTTATCTCGAGGTGGGGCGGGAAGATTGTTGACCAGCAGCATCAGGCCGTTCTTCCCCCAAACCGCGCTGCCGCTGTAGTGAAAATCCTTCGATGTCGCCTTAAGAGGGATCAACACAATGTCGCTCTGGCGCAGATAGACCAAAACTCTCTCCTGCCTGTCGAGCGCCTGCTGCTGGGCGTTGATCTGCCGCAGCAATTCCAGATTCGCAGATCGCTGGATGTTGAGTTGTTCTTGCAAGCGGGAAATGCGCCGCACGCCGCCGCTAATGATCACCACCAAGGCAAGCATTGCAGCCAGAGCCAGCCATTTCCATGCAGGCGCTTCTCGCGCGGATAGACGGGATGTTTCCACTCGACGCAATAGCTGTTCCTTGATGCGCCCGGGAGGCTCCTGTTGCGGAGCTGCCAACGCCAGCGCGAGAGTGTCGTTGATGGCAGCCCGTACCCCTGTGCTGCATGTGGGACACTGCTCCATCAGGTGTTTCTCGAGCTGTTCCCTCTCCTGGCCGGTCAGAGCGCCGAGAGCATAGGGGGCATATGAGTCTTTCAGCTCTTCACATTGATGATTCATATTCCCCCGCATAGTGAGCCAAACTTTCTCTCAACTTCTTCATTCCCAGCCTGACGCGAGTCTTAACTGTCCCCACAGGTTCGTCTAATTGTGCGGCAATCTCAACCTGGCTCATCCCCTGGTAGAATGCCAGCTCCAGTGCTTCCCTCTGCTCTACCGGGATTTCCAGCAGCGCGCGCTTCACAATATCAGCTCTCTCGCGGGAATCGACTTGGTCCCAGACGCTGGGAGCGCCAAATGTCTTTAGTCTCTCGAGCAGGTCCTGGCTCAGCTCCGCCTTCAGTTTTTTGCGCGATCGCAATCGGTCGATCGCCCGACTGCGCGTCACGACGATCAGCCAGGCGAGCACTGAACCTTTGCGCTGATCGATGCGCTCTGCCTGCTGCCACATCTGGAAGAAAGTATCCTGCGTGATTTCCTCAGCGTCTGTGGAGTTCTGAACAATGCGCAGCGCTAAAGAATAGACCAGGCGAGAGTGCCGGTCATACAGCGTGCTGAGGGCTCCGGTCTCTCGCTGTTTCATGGCTGCTACCAATTCCATGTCCGTGGGAGCGTCCGGCTTGTTTGTTTGGTGCTGCATATGCGCTGCTGAGGATCTGCGGTCGAGCGGCTGGAATCGCTCACCTGGCGCGAGAACGCGAGAAAGAATCCGCCCCATCTACGGGCGGCCCTGTGTGGCCGCTCGCAAGCATGGAACAGTTTCGGGCGAACGGGCGACCACGCAGGGGTGCCCCTACGATCAAGAGGTTTGCTCGTGTTCCCCGCCTGGGTGTGGGGAGCCTAGCATACAATTCAGGGCTCGACACCCATTTTCCGGACTCCATTCCTCACAAAAGAACTACGCCAAAGCTCACTGAATTGGATTGCTGCCGGTCTTGCTTTAAAGTCGCGACTGGAGTTTCTACATTTTGGGAGTGGAAAGACGGCCTGAGGACCTCTCTCAAGGCCACTTTCAGCGGCCTTTCCCGAAGGTTTTTAGCCCCGGCCTTGTAAGGCCGGGGGTTCAGCGCAATCCGAATTTCTGCGAGGCCGGTTCACCGGCCTTCCAAGCAACCGGCTTTAGCCATGGAATATTAGGCAGTCAGCTTCGCCGGCGTAAACGCCGGCTGGCCTGGCGAACAAAGGCCGTTAAAACGGCCTCGAGGCTGCGCGGTCGTTTCCTCGCGAGTTCTTCTGCTCCCTGGTGTTATAGTCGTTTGCTGAGCATACCTGAAAGGAAAATATGAGGCTGAAAGAGAGATTGCAGTACTGGCTGATCTTATTGATTTCGCTTTACTGCGCGTGTGCAGATTTGGCTTCGGCACAAGTTGCTTCGCGGCCCGCCGATCAGTGGATCCCTATGCTGGAAGCCCCAGATCGGGTGGAGAACTTAAAAATCCCTCAGGTGATTGCAGCACTCCACCTCCGAAAAAGAGATGCAGTGGCTGATATTGGCGCGGGCTCGGGAGTATTCAGCCGTCCGCTGGCAAGAGAGATCGATCCGGGGATTTTATACGCGGTAGATATAGATCCGGAATTGTTGAATCACATCAATGCCACCTGCAAGGAACAGAAAATCACCAATGTTAGGACCGTGCTGGCGGCCACTAATGATCCCAAGCTGCCTGAGAAAGTCGATCTGATCTTCCTCTGCGATACGGTTCACCATATAGCCAATCCGGACAGATACGTGAGCAAGCTCCCCTCGTATCTGAAACGCGGAGGCAGAATTGCGGTCATTGACTTTCGAGAGCATTGGCCCGCAGGACACGAGTCGATGAGTTTCACCCCTGAGCAGCTTCAAGGATGGATGAACGCGGCGGGGATGAAGAAGGTAGAGGATTTGAAAATTCCGACCAACGCCTTCTTTCACATTTACGAGCGTGAGTGACTCAATTGCGGGTTGCGGATTCCGGATTGCGGATTGGCTGTGGGTCGTGGGCCAACTCAGCATCGGAGATTCTGCATTCCGACGATCCGCAACCCGAAATCCACAATCCGCAATTTTGATGACTATTTCTCCAGCCCGTATCCCACCGGATACAGGCCGGGCAGGCTTGCCGGCAGTTTTCCGCGAAATTTCAATTCTCCTAAAATGCAGCGTATTGAAGCCCGTTCTGCTTCCGGATTGTAATCGTAAGTGAGTATGTAACTGGGAAGCTCGGGGAGCTGACTGAGCAGATAAGGACTGCCAAGAAGCACAAAGATAAAAGGTTTCGGTGAACTGGAAAATCGCCGCAGCAGCTTCATCTGGCCTTCTGTAAGGTCGATGCTGCCCTTGTATGCCGCCACGCGGATAAAAGCAGTCGTGAGCGCGGCGTCATACTTGAAAGCCGTGTCCAGAAGCAGATTGACGGCGTCCGATGAAGTCTGTGTGTTGCATTCGAAATAAGTCACGTTGTCGTAGCGCCTCTTCAACTCTGCCAGGAAAGCTACACCGCGGGCTTCCGCCGGATTGGGTTCATCGAGAATGTTGACGTACAGGACGCTGGCAGCTCTCGGAAGTTTGAGCGGCAACAGATTTCTCTCGTCCCGTACCAGCGTGACCGCTTGCTCGATCATTTCTCGCGCTGCCCTTTGATTGTCCGCGCTTCCGATACCTTCAACCAGCTTGCTTAGCTGGGGCGACGCGGTATGTTCCAGATCCAGCTCTGCCTTGGTTTGGAGGATCCTCCTCACTGTTATGAATGAGAAAGGAAAATTGCTGCGACATTTTTTGGGAGGTCCGATCCGCAATCCGCAATCCGAATTCCGCAATCCTCATGGCCTGCGTCTGCTTGCTGGCGCGGCCTGATTGACGGTAAAGCTCTGCCCGGCAATCGTCAGAGTTCCGGTCCGCGAGGCGCTGGTCCCATTTACCGCCACGATGTAGTTGACGGTTCCATCACCTTTGCCACTGTTTCCCAGGCTGACTGTGATCCAGCTGACATTGCTGCTGGCCATCCACTCGCATGGAGCCGGCGCCGCAACTTTTACAGTGCCCCCGCCACCTAACGCGGAAAAGTCCAGGCCGGCGGAGTCCAAACCGTACGCACACTCGACGCGCCTAAAAGCGCGCACGTAGTCGATGGTCATCGCCTGCGGAAAGATAGTGGTTTCGTCCGGGTTTCCGGGCCAATTCCCGCCCACTGCGAGATTGAGCAAGATATAAAAAGGCTTGTTGAAGGCCCACCTGGTCCCGCTCGGCAGGCTGGCAGGCGTGACGCTGTAATAAAGATTGCTATCGACGAAAAATTGGACCAAATCGGGCGCCCACTCGATGGCGAAGGTGTGAAACGCGTCGGAAAAGCGCTCGCCCTCTGGCAGGGTCCAGGCGCGCGTAATTGGGGTGGCTCCAGAGTACCCAGGTCCATGCATGCTTCCGTGCACTGTGGAGGGTTCTCTACCGATATTCTCCAGGATATCGATCTCGCCGCAGGCGGGCCAACCGACAGAATCGATATCGTTGCCCAGCATCCAGAACGCCGGCCAGATCCCCTGTCCAAAAGGGATCTTGATCCTAGCTTCAATTCGTCCGAACTGTGGTTCGAATCTTCCTTTTGTAAACAGGCGGCCCGACGTGTAACCACCGTCGGCTCCCTTGATGGCTTTGATTACCAGATTTCCATTACCATCCAGGAATACATTGTCCAGACTGTTGGTGTAGACCTCGAGCTCTCTATTCCCCCACCCACCTCCACCAAGCTGATAGCCCCATTTTGCGCTGTCGGGTGCGGTGTTGGGCGCTCCATCGAACTCATCGCTCCAGACAATCTCCCAGGCCTGCGAGCGGAGATCTGCCTCGAAGGCGGCAGCAAGCCCAGCCAGAACTAGAAAGTGAATCAATTTGCAACAACAGAAAAATCCGAACCGTTTCACGTTCAAGCAATCACGCTCCATTTCTAAGCTAAATTCAAGAAGAAAATGTGAAGGTCCCCGTGTCCCCGTGTCTCTGGCCCTCCGTGTCTCCAACGTTTTGGTTGCGGCCCCCGTGTCGCGGTAGTAAAGTGACGCTCATTTTTGCGAGGCTCCTTATGCGCAAGGTGCTCCTGGTTGTCGTTGTTTTTCTCTCGCTTGCCCTGCTTTTCGCGCAGAACGACTCCTTGAAACTGCTTCTGGACCAACTGCTTTACAAGAGTGCGGCCATGAATTACCTGCAGCGGCTCACCGACCTGCACGGGCCGCGGCTGGCGGGGAGTTCCAGTTATCACCAGGCGGCGCTGTGGATGGAATCCGAATTCCGAAGGCTGGGCCTGCACAACGTGCATACAGAGTCGTTTTCAATTCCCGTCACCTGGAGCCGTAAGAGCGCCACGGCGTTCATGACTCAGCCCTACGCAAAAAAGCTGTCCATTCTGTCCGATGGCTGGGAGCCGGGATTGCGGCTGACCGAGTCGCCCGTTGTCTTAATCGGAAAAGGATCCACCGATGAGTTCGACCACGTCAAAGATAAAACTCGCGGCGCTTTCCTGTTATTCGAGCGTCCCACGCTGGGGGAACTCTTGACGGGGAAGGACCCCGGCACGGAGACTCGTAAATTCTTCGAGCGAGCGAAAGCTTCGGGAGCCGCAGCCCTTCTTTCGATCGCTGACAAGCCATTTCATCTCAATGACGCGGGCTACAGCATTTTTGGCCAGGGGGTGGAGGGGAAGCTGGCTCCTTTGCCTGCGCTCAATATACCGCGGGAGGAAGGGCTGTTGTTAAAACGCCTGCTGGAAGGGGGCGCCGCGGTAACCCTGCGGGTCGAAGTGGACAATGTCGTCGGCAAAGCGGCGATTACTGAAAACGTTGTGGCTGAAATTCCCGGCACAACGAGAGCCTCCGAGGTTGTCATTGTAGGAGGGCACCTGGATTCCTGGGAATTAGGAAATGGGGTACTGGATAATGGAGCCGGCGCGGCGGCGCTGTTGGAAATCGCGCGCGCAATACAGGCGCTTAAGCTGCGTCCCGAACGAACCACAAGATTTATTGCTTTCGGAGCTGAAGAGATCGGCCTTCTCGGCTCGCGCGCTTACGTGGAAAAGCATAAAGACGAGATGGATCGCATCCGTGCAGTGCTCATTATGGACACCGGGGCGGATAAAGTGTTGGGGTTTTATCTTCAGGGCAGAACGGACCTGGAGCAGACTGTCTCCAGATTCATGAGCGCCCTCAAACCGGCGTTGGATTTGAAACAAATGGAGCAACAAGCGTTCATCGGCACGGATGACTTCTTCTATTTACTGCAGGGTATCCCGGTATTGATCGAGGATCAGGATTTAACCCGGTATGAGCAGATCCACCATACAGCCGCCGATACGCTGGACAAGGTGAATCCGCAAGACTATGCGCAGGGGATTGCGGCGCTGGGAGGAATGGTTTGGCAGATCGCCAACGCTCCAGAGGGTTTGGGAAAGCGGCTCACCAAAGACCAGGTCCGCTCGCTATTGCGGTCCAACGGACTGGAAAACGACGTGAAAACTTACGGCGTTTATCCGCAGTAAAGTCAGTGATCCACATCGGGACACGGCGACGCGGCGACACGGAGACGCGGCGAGCGCAGGAATGTTTGCGGCCGGCAAGGAATTTAGGCGTTACCAGTGCAGAGAACGCAGAGATAATACAAAGGGTCGCAAAGACTCTTACTCTCGCCGCGTCTCCGTGTCGCCGCGTCCCCGTGTCCCTGAGGCTTTGGCTGCGGCTTTGCCGCGCTGTGTTATCTTTGCGTCACTGCGGTGAATGTCTGGGATCAATGACGTCCAACTTTGACTTTAATAACGTGGCCTATGATTTAATAGGCTGCGAATCCGCAACGAAATAACCGAAGGAGACCGAACATGCTGGCGACTCGAATTCGACAAAAAGATGGCCTTTTCTACTTCGTTTCCTACCGAGCCACGGACCTGTTGGACCGTGTGACATTCACCAGCAGGTATTATTTCGAAGGAGAAAGAATTGAGGAAGAGGAAGCGGGTGAAGACGATGTGGCCCGCTTCATCGCTGGAATTGAGCGCAGCGAGAGGGGCTTTCAACGTTCCCTGACACGCCGTAAGGTGAAACAGATCGTTAACTTCTACGAGACTGCCATCTCGCAGCCATTGATTCCTGGAGCGATCTTGCTGTTTACCGATGAGAACCTGCGGTTCGACCCGCAAGACTCATCCAGCGTCGGCGATCTGCGCTACCCCCAAGGGAAGTATCTGGTCATCGACGGCCAGCACAGGCTGGCAGGCTTGTATTTCTTCCGGCAAAAATATC
>DASXTB010000348.1:0-12313 GCA_036505615.1 Acidobacteriota bacterium | reverse complement strand
CATCCACTGCCTAAATGGAGAAGAAATGCCAAACGGCCTTCGCTCACCGACCTGATCAGGCTCATGAGGATAGAAAATAACAACGAAACGTCTGTTTGCCCGATTCAAACCGATTAAGGCCCGAAAAACCGATATGCGATAGTGCAAAAGAACGCAAATAATGTCCAAACTCCAGGGCTGTCCCTCCGGGACAGCTAGGCTGTCCCTCCGGGACAGCTAAGGCCGCTTACAGCGGCCGGTGTCCGCGAAGCAGACCCTCGAGTTTGGACATTTCCTCGCCAAATGTGCGTCCCTGGCAGCCCCGGTAGGGGCGGCGTAATGTTAGCCCACAGCGTAAGCTGTGGGATTTATAGTTTATTGACAACACGCCAGCCCCGGCAGGGGCTAAAGAATCAACAGGAAGAATGAAAGTTATTCCCATGAAACGCTCATCATATTGATTGTGCAAAGCTTTTCGCAAAATCCCCTCTATCCGGGCGCCTTATACAGTAAGACCCCTAGGTGTGTATACATGATCTAATGTATTTTCTTTTACGGCGAATACGGTAAGGTTGTCTTCGGGAGATTTTGTATCTCCCAAACGGTGTGGAAAACCATGATTAAAGAGCAAGCAAAGCCCATCCGCACAATCATTGTGGATGATTCGGCTGTAGCCCGCCGAACAATCTCGTCGCTGTTGGAGGGCGATAACTCTGTCAAAGTCATCGGAAGCGCTGAGAATGGGCGAGAAGCTCTGGAACAAGTGGAAGCGTTGCAACCGGATTTAGTTCTGATGGACGTGCAGATGCCGGTAATGGACGGGCTGGACGCCACGGCAGAGCTGCGAAAATCCCATCCCGCCACTCGCATCATTATGGTGACTCTGTATGACGAGCCGGAAGTGCGGAAAAAATGCCGAGACAACGGAGCGGATGGCTTTGTAGCTAAGAGTCGCTTACATCGCGATCTTCCAACAGAGATCGATCGGATCTTTGCCTGATTCCCCTAAACAGGCCCCCGGTGAAGAAGTGGGATGCTGACCTTCCTTGACACGCACGCCTGGATATTGAGAGCTGTGAGCTGCCGCCTCCTTTCCATGGGGACCCGGCCAGCCAAATCATTGTCGCTTCGGTCCGTCACCACAGCGCGCCACTGATTACAAAGGATCTGCGACTACGTCGCTACCCACATCTTCAATGTATCTGGTAGCGTTTGGGACTCCCGATTCTTTACGCTGTTACAATTCGTTCAGGTCGCCTGAGGAAGTTCACTTTTCCAATGACGGCATTGGCAGGCCATGCTGGCCAGCATACTCCCGTATCAGCGATGCCAATCTCTTCATCCAACTTTCCAGGCCAATGCCCTCCTCCGGCGCGACCATATAGCTTAGGTCGGCGCGTCGGTCTGCCCAGTGATCTTTTACGTCGTCGAAGACATGGTAGAATTTTTTCCCTTCCAGCTCTCGCCCCTTCGGATAGCGGCTTTTCTCCCAAATTGCCTTCACGTATTCAAACGTTCGGTGGCGATCCTGCACGATATCGCGCGCCTGGTGGTAGGCGGAAACAAGCTCGGTCATCGCCTGTTCATTCTTGTTATTCTCTAACTCGTGCCGCGCTGCCTGAAAAAGGTCTTCAATTCGCTTCAAACCCAGGAGCAATTGGCTGTGATGGCGAGCCAACTCGGCTAGAGATAGAAAGACTTCCAAATTATAAGCGTTGCGATCGGTCCTTAAAATGTTCTGGTGAATGCGATGAACAAGCGTGTCATTCTCCTGAGCCTTCTGGCTCGCCTCCTCGACCAGTTTGGCATAACGTCCGACATAGACGGGTATGAATGCAAGATCGGGTAGAGCCGGCATGGCCGGCTGGGGCAGGCTTTTGTCGTAGCGCGCAGTCCCGATTCCCTTACCCTCAGAATTACCATAGCCGGGCGCGCGCACTTTCGACACCACTTTGTCCCAGGAGGTCTCGAAGAAATGGGCTTGTATCTGCAGGCCGCGATAGACCTCCACCATGTCGAACACGCGCGGACCATAATAGATATTCATAAAATCGGATACCGTTTGTTCGACCGAAGGAACGCCGGGCGACCAGCCGTATTGGGCTACAGTTGCCCACCCGAGCCAGAATATCTCGTTATGCAGTCCGGAGTCGTCCCATGCTGCTCCGTAGACTCCGATGGGGTTTGCCTGCTGCGGAGCTGACGAGATCGTCTCAAAGGCAGATATAAGGCGACCTGGAGAGGTGCTTGGAGTGTTCTTCAGATGGTTCGGGAACAGGAGTTCGTCGCCCTGCATCGAAGTGTAGATCAACTGGCGAATCCCTCGTTTGGTTTCCGCTTCGATCTTGTCATTCTCGTCGCCGAGAACGCCGTTGATGAGATCCGGTGGCAGTAAATTTACGTGATCGGTCAAAAAGGGGTACTCGACCCAAGCCAGCATTTTCCTGCCCCTCTGTGCCAGGAATTCGTGCGCCCGCCGAACAAACTCAACCCAAGCGAGGCTGCGGTTGACAGGATTGTAGGGTTTGTCACATTTGCCGCCGATTCCAGCGTAGTAAACCTCATCGGTCGAAACGAAAAGGTAATCGACACCACGCGTAGCTTTAATGGCATCGTCATACATCGAGAAGATCAACTGGTACGTCCTTGGGTCGCACAGATCCGCCTGGTAATTGTTCCCATCGGCTCGAAGGTCAGCAAATTCTGGATGCTTCAGCACGTAGGCCATATGAGCGGGAGACTGGATCTGAGGAACAACCTGGATATGCCGCTCCAGGCCATAATTGACGATTTCCTGCAGTTGCTCTGTGGTGAATGCGCCTGGGGCGCCAATAACGGGGTGCGAAGGATAAGCAAACTTGTCTTCCAACTCAAAACCGATCATGTTCACCTTAAATCGGGCCGACCAGTCAAGGTAACGCTTGAGGGTTTCGGTCCGATCCTGATGATGCTTGGTATCCCAATGCAGAAACCGGAGCTGATAAGTGGGCCAGTCTGCGATGGTGCAAACAGGAAGAGTCCAATTCCCGCGGAGGCCGGGTTTGAGAAGTTGCAGCAGTGTCTGGACTCCGTAAAACACCCCTGCATCGCTATTCCCGGTAATTTCAATCTGCGTCTGGGAAATTTCTAACAAGTACGCTTGCTTCTCGATCTCAGGCGACGCGTTTGTTTTTACCGCTTCCTTTCTCACGCTGAGCCGAATCGTCTTGTTAACTGGCGATTCAGTTGATTTCAGATCGATAGAATGAAACTCCTTCAAATCTCTTAACAGCGCCCGGATTGAGGATTGGATGCTAGCGGGCGACTGCTGCACTGCTTGGTACCTCCAGGAATCATCAAATACGACATCGCCAGGCTGCAGTTGTACTTTCTTCGGCGTTGGAATAACCGAGTAGCCGCGCAAGAACAGAGCCGTTGGCTGGGGGATCGCGGAGAGCGGGAGAGCGGGGGAGTGGGAGAGTGGGAGAGCGGGCGAGTGGGAGAGTAGGAGAGCGGGAGAGTGGGAGAGTAGGAGACCGGGTGAGTGGGAGACAAGGAGACAGAGAAACAAGGAGGCAAAGAGACAAGAAGATCCGACCTTCCTATGCCTCCTTGTCTCCAAGTCTCCTACTCTCCCGCTCACCCGCTCTCCCACTCTCCCATCCTCCATTTCTCTCAGCGTGTTTCTGTGTCGCTAACGGTTCTTGTTCGACTGCAGCCAGCGGTCGAACCAAGCCAGTGTCTCGGCGCGCATTTGAGGCGTGTAGCTATGTCCGACCTCCGGATAAAGAACGCTCCTAAATTTTTCCGGCGCTCCAAGCGCCGCATAGACTGCGGCGACTTTTTTTTCAATGACCTTGACCCCATCGGCTGGTGAACCGGCATCCAGCTCTCCCGTCAGAGCCAGAAAGGGACGCGGCGCGACCAGGGCCACTACACCTTCCGTATCGAAATGCCTCAGCAGGCCGTCGACAAAGTAGTAGACACCGTGTTGCCGGAGTTCACCATGCGCGATGAGGTTCTGGTATCGGGTGAGGCAAGCAACACCCACCAGGGCCGCGATGCGTTCGTCAAGCGCGGCCAACCACCAGGCGCGAGTGCTGCCCATGCTCATACCGGTGGCGCCGATCCGTTTCTGATCCACTTCTGGGCGGCTGTAGAGGTAGTCGAGCGCGATCTGGTCATCGCGGACAAACATTCCCCACAGGGTGCGGCCGAGCCACAGGTTCAGCTTGAATAGGCTCTCCTGCTCAGCCCTTGAAGTTTCAGCTGCACCTGCTGGGCCAGTCCCAGCGCGGTCGCCATGCCAATAAGCGTCCGGGGCCAGGACCACGTAGCCGCTCCGTACCAGGGTCTCACCCAGCGGCTCAGCGCCGCCGTTGCTATTCGGCGTAATGATTTGCGTTTTGTCGGGAGTTGAAGAGTGCAGCCACAGAATCGCCGGCGCTGGGTGATGCCGCCTCTCGGGGATCAGCAGCAATGCCGTAATTTCGCCATCGACACCGTTATCGATGCCGACCTTTTCCAACGAGTATTCACGGCGGAGTTCGCGAGAGATCCGCCGGACCCGCGGTGATTTTGGCCGCGAAGGGAGATCACCGAGTGACTGCGCTGTTGTTTTTAAAATTTCCAGGCGCCGGCTGTGCCACTCGGCCGCGCTGTGCGGAATAGAAAAGTCTTTGACTGAGAGCTTATAGACGGGCGGCACCAATGCGTCACGCTCGGCCTGCATCTTCACATAGTTGGCCGCGGCCTGGGGTCCGGCTGGGGGAGATGGAAGGGGCTGGTAACCGGCTACTTTTAACTGGCGCAGAATGCAATCGGCGACTGCATCGGCGAGCCGCTCGTAACCGGCCGGGGTGTAATGCGTTCCATCCGAACCAAGCATCTCTTCCATGCCAGCCCGTTGGATAATCCAGTGCAGATCGTTTACCGGAATGTCTGCTTCTCTCATGACCGTGAGGGCTGCAGTGTTGTAACGCTCGACGTCCGCCTCGAAGCGGTCAAAGCCGACACCTCGTTTTGCGTGACGCACATCCAGAATCGGCGTCGTATTGGCGAAGACCACTGCGGCAGATGTAGCGTCTCGAATTCGATCGACGATCTGCTTCAGATTTTTCTGGTACTGGCCAAGATCCACCTGGTACTGCTTTCTTTCTCTGGAAAGTTTCAGGTCGTGCAGGCCGCAGTTGAAATGGACGAGAGCTGGTTTCTCACTGATCACCCAATCCTCTAAATTCCTAAGTACGTTGCCGCTGTCTTCTGCGTTGGCCGTGGTACTGACAATTCGCGCTTTGCCAGCGAGCCTTTTTGCAACCAAGGGCGCGTAGCCCATCCGTATAGAATCACCAAGCAGCACAACTTTAGGTAGTTCCGTTTGCCGAGTGGAGTCGACTTGAGCCTTGGCAAAGAGTAACGATCCTGCTGATAGGAGAGCGCACAGACAGAAAGTTTTACCGTGATGCACGATTATCCTCCGCGGTAGTTGCGCCAGCAGGGGTAACAGGATTGTAGTGCGGGGCGTACGGTTTTAAAACCTAATTCCCATCCCGGCGTGCGGATCGCGCAAGATGAGGAATTTGCAAGGGGACTGGCGGAGATCGAGGATTTTGAGGTGTACCTGCTGCAAGATTTCAAGGCGCTACCCACCTCAGAGCCCGGAGCGTAAGCGACGGGTCCTGCAGATTGTCACGTGGGCAGGACCCGTCGCTTACGCTCCGGGCTCTGACATGTCGGTGAGCTACGCACGGCAGAGGCTGACCGGCGTTTCGCTTTTCCATCTTGGCGGTGTGAGGTCGCTCGCTACCTGATAGCTAGCTGATGGCTGATAGCTGCCGGCTGATACCTGACAGCTAGCTGAAAACTGATGGCGGTCACTCACTTCGCCTCCAAGACAAAGGAGATTTCCTGCTCGCCCGGGAGGACGTAGTGCCCGGGCCGAGACTTCAGTCGCAGAGGCACCCAGAGAGCGCCCACCGCGTACTCAAGGCTGGTCTCCGGCGCGTCCGCATAAGGGTTGTGCGGGTAGACGGGCCAAATCAGTCGCGCTGTAGGGTCTATCGTCAGTGTCCAGCCGTGATGGCGTATCCAACCGCCAAGCTCGGATGGCTGCAGTTCGATTCTGTCCGCCGCTAGAACTATCTTCCGGCCCGCGCCGGTTTCCAGTGTCTCGCCGGCCTTCAGACATAGCTGCAGCGTCAATCGCACGTCGTCCGCGGGCTTGCCCTTGCCGGTAATTGAGAACCGGAATGGCAACTCGGTGTTGGATGGCGCCGAAACATAAAGATCGCTGAAAAACGTGTTGTAGGCAAGAGAAAGCCGATCTTTTCCCTCGCTCATCTGCAGCCGGGTGCTGATAGGCATGTGCACTACCTGCCCCAGCAGCCTCTCCGAGAACGTGGCCAGTTCCGGCTGATGTTTCGAGTTGGCGCCGCTGATGATCAGGCCGAGCTTTTGATGAAAGATACTGATATTACCCTGCCGATCGAGATAGAAACGGCTGTTGATTGCCTGCGTGCTCATCAATCCGGAAAGACATACCTGCCATGGGCCGGTCTTGCGGATGCCGGCCGGGACGCTCATCTGATGCCAGTAACGCGGCAGATCCTGTGGCGCTGGCTCCGTCGGCCCCTCGTGGTAGTAGAGGGCGTCTTGCGCCAGCCTGCCCAACTGGTCGATTGTTAGTGTCTCCGGGCGGAAGAAACTGGTCAAGAATGCGGCGTAGCGGCGGCCATCGGGGAAAAGCGAAAAGGCGAATTGGCCCCAGGCGCTAACTCCCCAGTGTCGGTTGCGATCGTTGATCACGTCAACGGGTGTGCCGTCAAGAAACGTGTAGTTCTTGTGGAAATCTGTCGCGCGCCGCAATGCCGGCATAACCGCCGCATCTTGACTATGCTCCCAGTACAGTGCGAGTGCAGTAAGCGTGAGGTGGTTGTATCCGGTAGTAGGACCTGAGTTGTTGTGCTCTCCCCAATAACCATCGGGAGATTGCTCGATCATCGCAAATCGCCGCAACACCTGTGCGCCGAGGTGTTGCCATTCCTTGTTGCCGAAAACCTTTCCACCCAGGTACAACGCCGAGGCCCACAGAGCGTAGTGGTTAGGCGAGGTACCAATGAAGGGCGAGTGATACCAGGGGAAATCCAACCTTTCGGTGGCGTCCGATACCAGCAGGGCGAGGTTCTCTTGGATCCCTCGCTTCCAGCGCATGCGGCGTTCCTCGCCCAGCTCACGCCCAAGCAGGCGGTAGGCTTCAAGCCACATGTAAGTGTCCCAATCGCTGTCCAGGCGCGGCTCGTAGAGCCCCTTCTCGTTCTCGCTGGCCAGAAGGTCGCCGATTCTGAGAGCCAAGGCCAGCATCTGGGGATCTCTAAAGTGGGCATTGTCGGAGTGTTTTTTGGCGTACAGAACGGCTGGCGCCAGTATGGCGTATGGAAAATGGCGCCAATTGGGTTTTGCCTCCAGCGCTTTCAGGTTGGCGCTCGGTTCGTCGTTGAGCCGCTGTTGGACCTTTGCGCTTCCGGCCTCCAGCAAACGGAAATATTGGGCGGGCAAGTCGGCCGAGGCGGGCACGGCGCCAAGGAGAGCCCAAGGCAAAACAGCAATCGTAAGCGCGCAGCAAGTTTTCACGGGATCCTCGCGTTGGTATGAAACACCGTTTTAGTGTCGGTTGAGCAAATCCGCGTAAATGTTGGGCCTAGACCGCGAAGCGGTCAAATAAATTAGCGGGGGGCAGAGCGCGTTTTTTGCGCGCCGCCCCCCGGTTAGTTATGCACCCCTACAGGGTGCGGTTATTAACGTCGGAATTGCCAAAGCGGGGGCGCCACGCAAAAAAAGGCGCTCTGCCCCCGGCTACTTTATGTGACGCCTTCGGCGTCTGGAGGTTTAATCCCGCTTGAGCCATTCCTCATAAAACGCCGCCAGCGGCCGATGAGGGCTGCGTTCTGAGACCCGTATGGACGTTTTCGCCTCCGCGAGCCGAAATGCGATCAACGAGGGTTCGTACTCCTTCCTGACCTCCGCGATTCCGACTCGGTGGCCAAGCGGGTCGACAGCGTTCACGATCCATGTAGGGCGCGGTGCGAGGCTCGCGACCAGATCGGGAAAATCGTAGAATCTCAAAGCGCCTGGAACTACATTCTCAAAGATCTGCCTGTGGATCCGGTGGGTGATGATCGATCGGTAGGAGATTAGCATGTCGTCCAGTGCCACCTTCTTGAGGCGTTCGTCAAAAATCGCTGCGTAGAGCAGCGGCACTGCGCCAGCCTCTTTCCCAAATCCATAAATTTTCTCTCTGTCGACTTCGGCTCGACCAACCAGCAGATCGACACCGCGACACACATCCAGCGCGCGCATTCCAACGAGCGGTTTGCCGACCAGCAGAGCCGTCTTTGCGCTGTCATAGTCTCCAAAATACCTGGGAAAGTCATTGGCCTGTTGCGTATCTTTAAATCTGGTTTCACCGGATCCCCTGGTATCAATCGCCAGGACGATGAAGCCGGCCTTGGCGATCTGTTCTATATCTCCGCCGGACGATGCTTCAGCAGCCTTTCCCTTGCCGTGGACGTACACGATGGCCGGTCTTCGCGCATTCGCCGGATCCGGTAAAAACAGCAGGGCTGGCACAATGATTCCTGGCTCGCTTTCATAAGTAAGCTTCTCTATGTGATATCCGGGTCGTTGAATCTCGCCGTAAGACTTTACGGTCACGGGTCCCTTCAACAACTTGAAATCAATCAGCCGGCGAACCTGCTGCCGGATCTCATCTCTGTAGGCGGTCAAATACTGCGAGTTCGACATGGGCGGCTTTTTCTGACCGAGCTGCTCCACTCGCTTTTCGTTCAGGGAGAAAACTGTTTCTCCTCCGAGCGAAGTTGCCACTTGTCCTGATTCAGTGCAGCGGAGCTCTTCCTCGGTGGCGAAGTCGATTTCCGGCTCCGGCTCCCGATCGTCCGTTCCCTTGAACCAGCGGCTGAACCAGCGATAAGCCGCCATCCTCCGAGGTTTTGTGTAGCCATGGTGATCATCAGCTTCGAACATGGACAACTTTTCCTGCTCGCCCAGAAGGGCATAGATTCGCTTCGCCTCCGCGTAAGTTTCGCGCGCCCCAGAAATGGAAAAGAAATCCCGAATTGCTGACAGAATCAGATAGGGCTTGGGAGCGAAAGCATGCACGAAATCCGCCTGATCCAACCCGTCGTCCAGGAAGGGAAGCAGGACCTGTTCCGCGTCCTGCGGTCCGATCGATTCGAGCAGCCGGCGCCACGAAGTCAAATAACAGGAAGGTGCGGCTATTTTGATGCGGTCGTCCAGAGCCGATAGGTAGGCCGTATGGGTGCCACCGCCGGAGTTGCCGGTACAGCCGATTCGGGTCGTGTCGACCTCTGGACGCGACATCAGGTAGTCGAGCGCGCGCATCCCATCCCAGATTGTGTAGCGGGCCAAATTGTCACCGGCGAGCTGGCACTGGATACCGATGATGGTGTGCTCGGTGGTTGATCGGAATACCTTGGAGTCATCGAAGTCGGGGTCGTAGAGCTGCACGCGCTCGCCCTGGCCGATCGGATCCCACGTAAAGGCGACGTAACCCTTTGTGGCCAGCGAACCGAGCATCTGTTGCCAAGTCTCGTTGGTTTTCCCTCCCAACTCATGACCCAGGGGAAATAGAATCCCCGGATACGGTCCTCGCCCGTTTTTAGGGAGGTAGAGATTGCCCGTGACATAGAAGCGAGGCTGGCTTTCGAAGATCACCTTCTCGATCTTGTAATTGTCCCGCTCCAACACACCAACGACTCGGGCGTTCAGCGGCGTCCGATCAGGGAGCCCGCCCAAGGCCTGCAATATTTTTTCACGTATGTACGCTCTTCGCTCGGCGACTTGTTGTGGCGTGGACAAACCTGCGATTTTCCGCTCGCGCTCAGCGAGCAGGCCTTTGGCAAGCTGATGCACGTAGTCAGGCAGCATGTTCCTGAGGAGGCGGAATTCCTCCAAGTCGGAAAGGAAATCCAGCTCGTCGGATTTCTGCGCGGCAGACAGTGCAGTAGCCAAAACCAGCGCCAGGAATGCAATTAGTGCGGTTCTCAATCTCATCTGTACCCTCCGTTGTACCCTCCGTGGCCCGTGGAGAAAATCGGCATCGCGAGCGTGAGCGGCGCGGAGCGTGCAATAGTTGTTCGACCACTCAACACAAATCAGACAATGCACTAGCTCAGCAACTGAGTGGCAGCCCGCCGGCCTTCGCCGATGGCTCCCAGCCAGTACTGGTGACCGACCAATTCAGAATGGGCGAAAGCAATGCGACCAAAGGGGCGCCGGATAATGTCCCGTGGCGCCGCTTGCCCATCCCTCCCAAAGTAAAAACCAGGCTGAGGGTCCACAAAAGCGTGTCCCCAGCGGTTCAAGATGATCCCGGCTATATCCCGTCGCGGGTCAAATCCCGAGCGCGCGAACAACAGAAGCATCTGTTTCCGTATCTGTCGCTCGTATTCGCGATAGCTGGTGGAAAGCAATTCGGTCTGCCCGCGTGCGCCCTGTTCAGCGATGTCCAGTCCCGGATAATAGAAAGGAACATAGAACGTGACGACGTTGGGAAGATCGGGATGAAGCCGGGGACGGTACCTTCCCACCAGCATTTGGCGTCGCAAGTTGCAGCTGAAGCCAAACCCTTTGAACCAACGGGCAGCGGTAATTCCAAGTTTGAAGAGAAATCGCCATTGAGTCACAGCAACGTTCACTACCAGCATCGGAGAGTGGTGAAATTGACGATACGCGTTCTGGTATTCATCGGGTAGATCCCGAACCACGCGCCGGGTGCTCCAGCCGCCTCCGGCCATGACCACACCGCGTGCCTTCAGCCGATAGATTTTTCCGTAGCGCGTATAGGTTACGTTGACCTGCCGCGCTCGCTCCGGGGTTCCCTCGTGTTCCACTCGGACGGCTGTCGCGCCCAGCCGGATGCGCATGTCTCTGCCACGAAGATCGAGAGCACCGAAGTTGACGCGGCCGTTAAGAATGTCTTCCAGTGTATGCCGGCCACTGATTGCCGCCGGAATGAGCGCCTTAACAAAATAACGTGCAAACCCCGTATTGCCGCCCGGAAACATGTGCCAGGTGTGGGAAGGAACCTCGTCGGGAGGAAGCGGCCGCGCAGGCTGTTTCGAGAAACACTGAAATCCCGGCATCCCGATCTGATAAGCAGCATAAGCGGAGATGACATCACAACCCAGTCCCACGGCTGCGGCCATGATCGGATCGGCGTATCCGGTCACTGCCGGATCCAACCTCAGGAACTTTTCCAGGTAATCTTTGTAAGTCATCGAGTCGAGCCACCGCTCGAAATCTCCCGGCCGCTCACGGCGCTCAGTTCCGAAACGCCAGGTCAGGAAATCACTCCTAATTTTTTCGGGATAGGGAGAGTCTTGCAGCCGCTTTCCCCACAAATCTTTGATCCATCGGCCTGCGGACGGGTGAAAAGATTCCGAGCCGCGCGCGTAAGCAAGCGGACCCTGCATCGCCGGATCGGAGGGTCCGCTCCCTAACGGTCGCGGCTCAGATTTTTTCGCAGCTTTCGACGCGGACCACGGTGAATCAAAGAAAAATCCAAAACTTGGCGAGTCGAGCCATATCTGGAAACCATAGTTGGTGCGGTCAAAATCCAGGCGGCCCAGTTGCGCGTCCCAATTCTGATAGCTGAAGCTCCGGGGAACTCCCAGCTCACGGTACAACTCGTACCCGTCTTCTTTCGGATCGATGGGGATGTCAAACTCGTTGGCTCCTTGAGGCCCTATCAAGCGCTGGCCGCGCACAATAAATTCGTTTTGCTTGGACTCTCCCCCGAATATGGGATGGTTTTCAATTACCAGGCAGGTGGCGCTCTCGTTAGCTTTCTTGAAATGATAAGCAGCCGAGAGGCCGCTCATTCCGCCGCCGATCACTACACAGTCAAAGACTTCTCCCGTGTCAATGGCGCCCGCGGGTGGATTATCAAAAAGTCCGTCGCGAATCTGATGTGCCGCCCTGACCACATCTGCTGTGTTGCCGTGCGAGGTGGCGTAGTCGCCCACACCTCCGTAGCCGTCCCAAGGCTCATTTCTTGCCAATAACCGGAGTGGAGCCGCGGTTTCAAGCAGTATGGCACCGGCCGCCAATAGCCCTGCATTGCAAAAATCCCTGCGCGTGATTCGCTGGTCCATCCCCAGGAGTTTTTCTTCCGCTGTCAAGGAATGTGTAGGGTTAGCGGTTCTCATACAAGAGTGTTTCCTTGGCGACGCTCCCAAAAGGTAGAAAGTCCAGCGCCCGCCCCGAACTCGTATAATTCGTGAACCGAAAGAACGGGCCACAGATTACACGGATTTAC
>DASXTB010000347.1:0-3108 GCA_036505615.1 Acidobacteriota bacterium | reverse complement strand
TATGGAAAAAGAAGATTTGAAACTCCAGACCCTGCTCGACGCGGACGTCCCCAACGAGGGTCAAATCGATACCCAGGTTGACCAAGTCCTCTCGGCTCGAGGCAAGCTGGAACGCGAATTCACCATGATGAACTTGGATCTCCGCAAAGTCCTTTCGCTGGAGCAGTGGCGTCAATTGAAATCCCTGCGCGGTGAGGCCGGAGGGTTTGGAGATCGCATATTCTTTCGAAACGCGCTTCCGCCCGGTGCAGTTCCTCTGACGCCACCGCCACCGGGTTTCTCTCCGGGGTTGCCCATGCCGCCGCCGCCGCCTCCGAATGAAATGTTTTGAAAGCTGCCCGCACACGCCATACGGTTCGTGAGCTATACGGGGCACCTTCTTTTTCTCGTGCTAAACTTTGATGAAAGGAGCGCAATGAAATTCGGTGTCATCATCTTCCCCGGTTCTAACTGCGACCATGACGCGTTCTGGACCATCCAGCAGGTAGCTAAGCAACCGGTCACGTTTCTGTGGCACGAATCCCATGACCTGGAAAACTGCGACGCGATCATCATTCCCGGAGGCTTTGCCTTTGGCGACTATTTGCGGACAGGCGCAATTGCCAAATTCTCTCCGATGATGGAGTCAGTCGGAAAATTCGCCGCCAGTGGCGGACTGGTTCTGGGGATCTGTAATGGTTTCCAGATTCTATGTGAGTCAGGACTGCTGCCAGGCGCACTCATGCGCAACGTGAGCCTTAAGTACGTCTGCAAGCCAGTCCACGTACGTGTGGAAAATGCCAGCACACCTTTTACCAGTGGCTGTCGCGAAGGGGAAGTTTTAACCATTCCCATCGGCCACATGGAGGGCAATTATTTCTGCGATGCGACGACTCTCGACGAATTGCGGCGCGACCGACGAATTGTGTTTCGGTATTCAACCGCTTCCGGAGAAATCACGCCCGAGGCCAATCCCAATGGATCGCTCGACAATATCGCCGCCATCTGTAACCTCGGCCGAAATGTGTTGGGCATGATGCCTCATCCAGAGCGCGCCAGCGAGTCGGAACTAGGCGGTACCGAAGGTTTCAAGATTTTTGAATCGTTAGTGGGCGCGATGGCCGAGAAATAGTTCCTGATTCTCAGTCGATTCTTTCAGTCTCAGGTTGATGCATTGCCTGAGGCTTTCTGCTACGCTGCAACTCTTTCTTCTAACCCATGATTCGCTTTGGAATTCTTGGTTTCGGCCTACACGCGGCCAAGCGACTGATGCCGGGATTCGCGCTGGCGCAGAACTGCCGTGTGACAGCGCTTTCCCGACGTAGTCAGGGGAAGGCACAGGAATCCGCGCAGGAATGGAAGATCCCGTTCGCCTTCGATTCAGCCGAGGCTTTATGCCGTTCGCCCGAAGTGGACGCAGTGTTTGTCAGCACCCCAAATTCCTGTCATCTACAGGATGTTTTCTTAGCCATCGAATGTGGCAAACCTGTGCTGTGCGAAAAACCTATGGCAATGAACGCCGATGAGTGCCGACGCATGGTGGTGGCTGCACGAAAAGCTAACCTTTTGCTTGGAGTGGCTCAGGTGTTCCGCTTCGAGAACAGTACCGCACGGTTTATGGAACGAGTAGCCGCGGGACAAATCGGCAAACCCATTTTCGCGCGCTCGGAGTTTTCGTTCCCCGCCGCACAAGGCCATGCCCGCAAATGGATCAATGATCTCTCCGTGGCTGGTGGTGGACCCATCGCCGACGTTGGTGTGCATTGTATCGATACTCTACGTTACATCTTGCAGGACGAAGTCGTACGCGTCAGCGGGCGCGGACTGTTTGACAATAACTCCGGCGAGATGGAAGCCGCGGCCACTTTGACGCTGGAGTTCTCAAGGGGAACTCTGGCATCGGTGATGGTCTCTTTTCGTGCGGAATATCGAACCCCAATCGAAGTAGTGGGAGAAACTGGCGTGCTGCGGGCAGATTACGCTCTTAACGTTGAGAAACTGATCAATGTCGAACTGCTGCGCGCTGGCGCGCTTGTCGAAACAGAAACATTGTCTAATCGGTTAGCCTATGCGCGACAGGTAGATGAGTTTGCTGCAGCCGTCGAAGGCAAGTCGGAATTCCCCGTTCCCGGCGAGGAAGGTTGGCAGAACCAGATCATTCTGGACGCGGCCTATCGCAGCTTACAGAGTGGCAAGGTGGAAGAAGTGAGGTCAGTAGTTAGTGGTCAGTGATCAGTGGTCAGAAGCGAGTTTATCTTTCTCTCCTCACCGCCGACCATTCCTTGTGCTGGAGTAGTGGGCGCAATTCCTCTTGCCTGCACGATAGCCCAGTGCCACTCCTGATCAGCGCTCGGAGCTGTATCCAAACTTCCCTGGAACACTGTGGTGGTAAGCGGTGCTGCCGCAGCTTTCAAGTGGTAGAGCACGGTTACATCCGGCCGCTTCTCCGGGGACAGGATACCTTCTCCGGCAGCCGGAACCAGCTTTGCCGGACCGACGTCGGCGGTGGTCAAGTCGCGTGGGCGCAAAATCGTAAGGGCTACGGTGATTTCTCGGAGGTCCCACGCGCTGCCGTTGTGAACGGAAACCTGCAGGCGATCCCCGTCAATGATGGCGGGGCCTTCGAGCTTGACCAATTCACTGTCCGGAAGATCGCGTGCAGCGAACGGAGCGGACACTAACGAAGTAGCTTGTGCGCTGAAAGAAAGACTGCACGTCCCGTCTGGCGAAGACACCTGAAAGCTCTTCCCCGAGCTGTCGAATGAAAATAGCAAGCCGCCGGCGAGTTTCCGTGCCTGCACCTCGTCCATGACTTGCAACAGATTGTCGTTGTCAATCAGAGTTCGGGCCGGAGCACCCTGGCTTTTCCGGTAGGAACGTGCCAGGTCCCCGAGCGAGACATCGTTGCCATCAGACTGAGCGGCGACCCCGAGGGGAAGCGATAGTCCGACCAATAAAACACACAATGGTGAATAGAGCTTGCAGTTCATTTTGAAGTTAGGGCGCCACACCATTCTGCCGCAAGCGGCGCGACAGGCATACTCATCTAATCGACAAGCATTCACTTAATCACTGGGTAGCGCCGGCGTCCCCGCCGGCTGTTGGCTGGGACATAGCCGCCCAATTGCC
>DASXTB010000346.1:0-4087 GCA_036505615.1 Acidobacteriota bacterium | reverse complement strand
CGTCCTTGATGCGGCCGGTTTTTGCGTACAGCTCGGCCAGTGCCGATGTCAGGTAACCGGAAGTCGGGTCGGCTTCTATGGCTTGTCGATATTCCTCAATGGCTTTGTTGGCGAGATCACTGCGGCCATAGACCGCTACCTGCTCTTCGTACATGTGTCCCAGAGCGTAGTGATAGTAGGCTGCCGCCTTATCTACTTTGCGGGGAGCCGAGTTCGTCGGAGGAACGGCAGGCTTTGACTCGGAAGCGCCAGGAGTTTGGGCGTATATGGAGGCAGTGACCAGCAGCACTGCTATAGCGGAATAAATGCTTTTCATTGAAGACCTTCGGCTTCCCGGAACCATAGCGATTGGATGCCGAACCGCTGCTGGCGGGTGCTTCGCTTTATTGTAAACCCTGCTTTGTGAAGTTAGTGAGAATCAGATCCGTCGAACCGCCGCAGATAATGCCGGAAGGACAGGAACCAGTGAGGGCCACAGGAATGATTCTAGATATTTATCAGTGCCGGAAGTGCCGCACACCCGTAAAAATCATTGCCAGGCCGAACCGGTCGGCGGCTTCGATGACTTCCTGATCGCGAACCGAGCCGCCAGGTTGAATAATGGCCGTAGCTCCGGCTTTGGCAATCTCCTCCACCCCGTCAGGAAACGGAAAGAACGCGTCGGAAGCGGCTACTGTGCCCTTGAGAGGCAGCACCGCTTTCATGGCTCCGATCCTGCAGGAATCCACTCGGCTCATTTGCCCGGCGCCTACACCAACCGTTTGACCATTTCGAGCATAGAGAATGGCATTAGACTTCACGTGCTTGCATACCTTCCATGCAAATAGCAACCCCTCTCTCTCTTGTGGCGTGGGCTGGCGCTTGGTGACGACCTTCAACTCCGAGTTGTCGAGTTGTCGAACGTCCACATCCTGCACCAGAATGCCGCCTGAAATATTCTTGAGGATCCACTGCTGCTGAACGTTGTCAATCACCACCAGGCGCAGGTTCTTTTTTGAAGCAAATTTGGCCTTGGCGGCGTCATCGAAGCCGGGAGCGGCAATTACTTCAAGAAAAAGCTTCGCCATCTCTTCGGCGGCTTCGCCATCGACGGCACGGTTCACTCCGATAACTCCGCCGAAGGCGGAAACTGGATCACACTCCAGCGCCTTCTTGTAAGCTTCCGTGAGGGTCTTGCCTGTGGCTGCGCCACTAGGGTTGGTGTGTTTGATTATTGCGCAGACCGACTCCTCGAATTCCTGCGCCAGATCCCAGGCTGCCTGCAAATCGAGAATGTTGTTGTAGGAGAGCTCCTTGCCCTGGAGTTGCCGCGCATTGGCAACTCCTTTGCCCGCGCCGTCGCTGTACATAGCAGCTTTCTGGTGGGGGTTCTCACCGTAGCGCAGATCCATCACTTTGTTGAAGTGCAGGCGGAGTGTCTGAGGGAAGGCCGATTGCGATTGGACTGCAAGATCTCCGTTCAGGCTCACTCGCTGCAGAGTCGAGGCAATCGCCGAATCGTAAGCCGCGGTGGTCGCAAAGGCTTTCTGAGCCAGCCTCCACTTCGTCGCGGCGGAAAGCTCGCCTGAGGATTTGGACATCTCTTCGGCAATGGAGTCGTAGTCCGCGGGCGAGGTAACGACGGCGACATCTTGAAAATTCTTGGCTGCTGAGCGGATCATCGACGGCCCGCCGATGTCGACGTTTTCGATCAACTCGTCAAACTTTACCCCAGGCTTCGCCGCCGTCTTCTCAAATGCGTAGAGGTTCACAACAACCATATCAATCGGCTGAATCCCGTGCTCAGCCACGGCGGTGCGGTGCGACGGGTTCGCGCGCCTATGGAGGATTCCGCCGTGAACCTTGGGGTGCAGGGTCTTCACCCGCCCATCGAGCATCTCTGGAAAGCCGGTGAGTTCGGAAATATCCTTCACAGGGATACCAGATTCCCGCAACAGTTTGGCGGTACCGCCGGTCGAGACGAGCTCCACATCCATTCTGGCAAGAGCGCGGGCAAAGTTCACAATCCCAGTCTTGTCAGTAACACTCAGGACAGCCAGCCTGATTTTCGACATGTTGAGTACCCGCTAGTGAAGAATTTAGAGGATCATGAGGCAAGAAGAAAATTCTAACAGCTAGTGAGGGGCCACTATCGTCCCACAACCTGGCCGGACCGTGCCATTTCGTCGGCAGCAACTACTTCCGTATAGTTTCGGGATATCCAACGGTGGAGTTAAGCTTTATGAAGGAACACGGTCGTGCCTGAAGCCGCAATGGAACGTTCGCCCAAGTTGCCCCCCGAGGTCGTCGCCAATTTGCGGCGGTTAGCGCATGAACTGAGCAATTCTCTCGAAACGATTCTCCAGGCTGCGTATCTTCTCAACCAATCCAAGCTGGACGAAAACAGCGCCAAGTGGGCCCAACTGATCGACACAGCGGCGCAGGATGCCACCCGCGTGAACCGCCAACTTCGGGAAATACTGCGAGCGCAGAGCTAGCATCCCGTATCGGTGCCTATCAGGAGCACGGAACACGAATCCACTTCTTGCCCTCGCTGCCGAAGCATGGGTGAGGACCTTCGGTCGACACTGCTTGTGAATTCTTGATTTCAAGATAACCCGCAGCTCCGGGCGCGTTAGTTGTTTCGACGTCATAGAAGTATTTTCGGCCTTCGGTTAAGGGGGAAGGAACAGAACCACCTTGCGGCTTTACCTGCGTATATCCGCCAGGTAATACTCCGTAAGTAATCCGATTTAATTTCCCGAGTGAAGTACCATTCGAAGGTCCTCCACTTGGCTTTATTTTCCAGAGCGCGAAGTTTTCATCCCACGGGCTTTCAGCTTTTTCTGCGAAATCCGGACTATAAACTACAAAACTCGCCAGCTTTCCACTTCCCGAAATGACAAAACCGGAGCCGTTCCGCCCTCAACTCTTACATGGGTTGATCGCTCACATCCTGCCAAAGCGCAGATGGTTGCGACTAATACCAGCCTCAGGTGAGTGGCTTTGGCAGTCTCATCCTTCGTCTTGGAATACCTGATTGACACTGCGATTCCGAGATGCTGATAACGTCCACGATCACCTTCTGGAGTCGATCAAAAAACCCGCGGTCATTCAACCCGAAGACTTCGCGTGTAGGACGCCTTTCCGTCCTGATAGTCCAGGGATGATATCGAAGATTTGCAGAGTGGCTGGGAACCGGGAACCTCGGGAACCTCGGGACAACACTAGTGACAAAAGATATGGTAGGCACGTGGGGACTCGAACCCCAGACCTCTACCGTGTCAAAATCCGTATATTCGGTAATTGAACAACTTACAGGCTGTCCAGGGCTGCCATAATCCTCCAAAATCCGTGAACGCCCGCCCCAAAAGCGGAACGACGGCGGAACGAGACAACGCTAACGTAGAGGTCAGGGACGCAGGGAGCTAATTGAACCGCCGACGCCAGTCTTTTCAGTTTCGCTTTTCCACGGCTCAAATCTCAACTTACGTGTCACGCGTGACTCTAACACAATCGATGAGGGCGCCTACTCTACTTGCTTCTTGATTCTGGTGGACGAATCCTGAGCACTCGGCAAGATTCATGCCCAGTTGGCTTCCAAGTATGTCCGTCGGAGAACTCGATGCTTTTCAAAGACAGAACAACCGGCGCACGTACGCCGTTTGGGCAGAACTCGGTGACACGCGTTGACCCCCTGTACCGGAATCCTGCATATCAATAAAGATGCGCTAAGGCCCCTGATCAGGTCCATTGGGAGATGATCTGTACCGCAGTCCACATCATAGACGGGATGGTCCCTACCGAAAACTCGATCTCGGCAAACAAGGATGAGGTACAGGAGCCATGGAGAGCGAATCACTCGGTTTGTAGGTCCATGAACGCGTCGCTTGCCGCGAAAACAGGCAACGTGTCAGCTTCTCAGGGGTAGAGGATCGCGCTGGCGTAGGTCGTCAGCACCTATACTTCCGCGGCGTATCTTGACGCTCCACTAGTCGAGCCGAAGCAGATTAATCTTTTTGTTGAAACGCTAGCGATGAGGGACTCTGGACTCGCCTAGCCCACGGCTACTGAACGTCTCTGGAGTCCCCGCTACTCAAAAGAAGTC
>DASXTB010000345.1:0-20637 GCA_036505615.1 Acidobacteriota bacterium | reverse complement strand
TGCTGCTCTCAGGTGCAGTTTGATGTTAAGGCCGGTGAACAATCTCCCGCAGCAGATCCTCCAACGCTACACCTTGATTGAAAATTCGCTTTTTCCAACCGGATAATAGGCGATCTAAAAGCGCCGCCTGGGCCATGCCGCTGTAATAAAAGCGGACTTCGCCTTTACGGCCCATCGTCCGCCGGGCTTCATCAAGCTGCTGTGACCAGAAACGCTCGCGGGTGGCGTAGTGCTTGAAGTTGGGATCCACAGTCAGGGCTGGAACGGGCCTATAGCTAGGCGTGGTAGCGGCTATCCGTCCAACAGACACCTCGGCATATTTGGCAAGCCCTTCAAGCCATTCGCGCTGTCGCTCATAATCTATCAACTCAGGTATCAGGTTAGATGCCGCTCGGCGCTTGTCCCGCTCAGCTAGGAAATGATGAGCCAATTCGGCTGCCGTGCTGACCGATGCCGCACGTACCGCTTGCACCAGCAGATTCATTTCGCCCTGCCACGCGTCGTTCAAAGTTGAATCATCCCAATGATACTGTGCCTCAATGTGATTAATGCTTTCGGCTTCCTTCAGGCGCGACGGAGCCAACATCCCTTGGAAAGAATGAAAGGCTTCGTGTTCGACAGCTCCGATGTAAGTATCAGTCTCACCCATCAAAAGATTCCAGACCACCGCGTAGGGGAAAATCCCTTTCAATAGGCGAGGGAGCTGCTTTCCAAACTCCTTGTAAAAGGAAATTTCAGCGTATTCTCTGGTCTGAATGCTAGCGACCCAACGCTCGCCCACAAGCACTGTAAAACTCTCTGGCGTTCTGTTCGGATCTGGTAATTGCTGACGATAGTAGAGCTGGCCGTCGAACGTGTCGTCTTGGACTGTCTGCCACGGGCCGCCGCGCATTGCCCGTTGAGGCATCTTAATCCATCCAGCGGGGGGATTGGGATAACCGATCAGGAAAGCATACTTCTCATTATAGACAATAACGGGTATATCCTTTTGTCCCCAGCCTGGCCAAACTTTGTCGCCCAAGGTCTGCCGCAAGTGGAATACTTCAGCCACACGCGCTTTTTCCAGCGCCGAGAGCCGATCCACCACCTGCGATTGGATAGGCAGAGTATAGTTAATCAGAGCGGAAAGGCCCACGGCAACAACACACAGCAGAGCTGTCCCGGCTGCGCAATAGCGAATCACGTGACGAATCTGCCTTTTCACTTGTCTAAGACTCTACTGGGCGCGCCCCAGTGCGATCTAATATTTCGCGGACTTTTCGTGCCAGGACTGCCGGCGTAAACGGCTTTGAGATGAAGGGCGCACCTGGCTCCAGAGTACGATTCTGTGCCATAGCCATTTCAGGATAACCCGACATGTACAGGACTTTGAGAGCCGGTTGAATTTCTGAAAGCCGTTCGTAAAGCTCTCTGCCGGAACATCCAGGCATTACAAAATCGGTAAGAAGGAGAGCTATTCGTTGCCGGTTTTGCAAGAACAGAGCTTGAGCCTCGGCGGGGCACGAAGCGCACAGAACCGTGTAGCCTTGGGCTTCCAAACAGCCTTTGACGATGGCTCGAACCCGATCCTGATCCTCCGCAATCAGGATCGTTTCTGTTCCGGAGGGTGGAACGCATTGCTCCGGCTCTGTTGCTGGGTCTATGGCCTTTCCATTGGACCGAGGAAGGTAGATTTTGAACGTAGTCCCCTTGCCGACCTCGCTACAGACGAGAATATGTCCTTTGTGTTGCTTCACGATGCCATAAACGGTGGAGAGGCCGAGGCCAGTGCCTTTGCCCACCTCCTTCGTTGTAAAAAAAGGCTCGAATATCCGCCTTTGGGTTTGCGCGTCCATCCCAGAGCCATTGTCTGAGATGGCCAACATGACGTAAGAACCAGGTTCAATCCATTCATGAGTATCGGCGTATTCTCGACCAATGTTTGTGTTGGAAGCTTCAATAACGAGTTTGCCTCCATTGGGCATAGCATCTCGGGCATTGACGGCCAAATTCATTAGCACCTGTTCAATTTGGCCTGGATCAGCTCGAACGTTCCACAAGTCGTGTAAAGGACAAAAATGCAACTCAATATCTTCTCCTATCACCCGCCCTAGTATTTTGAGGGTGCTCTCGACTAGATCATTGAGGCTCAATACCACAGGCTGCAGGGTTTGTTTCCGGCTGAAAGCGAGAAGCTGGCGCGTCAGGGTCGCACCACGGTTTCCCAACTCAATTATCTCGCCAAGGTCGCGACCTATCGGGGATTCGGGACCCACCTGGTCTAGTAGCAGTGTGGAGTAACCGATGATCCCCGTCAGAAGGTTGTTGAAGTCGTGAGCTATCCCCCCAGCCAACAGTCCTACGGCCTCCATTTTCTGCATTTGAACCATTTGACTTTCTAAGGTTCTTCGCTCTTCCTCCGCCTTCACGCGTTGTGTAATGTCGCGGACGATACTTCTCGCGCCCACTGTCCTACCCTCATGGACTATGGCCGCAGGCTTCAACTCGACGAAGGCGTGCGTTCCGTCTGGGCGGACGATCTCCGCAGTAATCACATCAGGTTGTTCTTGAGTTGCCATACTGGTTTCGAAAAGCTCTCGGATATCAGCCGACGCCGATGGCGCGAGAAAATCGAAAAGTTTCCGGTCTAAAAGGCTTTCTGGGGAATCAAAACCGTGTATCGTGGCGAGCGCCCGATTGGCGAACGTTATTCTTCCCACGCTATCTACAACGCAGACGCCATCATTTACATCATTGACGAGCTCTCGATACTTCTTTTCGCTCTCGCGCAGAGTTTCCTCCGCCTGTTTGCGGCCGCTGACATCGCACTTGATGGCGATAAAATGTGTGATCTCCCCGCGGTCAGAGCGCACAGGAGTAATGGTCTGTTCTTCGGGATAAAAGCTTCCATCTTTCCGGCGGTTGAACATCTCGCCATGCCAAACCTCTCCGGCCAGAATCGTCTCCCAAAGATTAAGGTAGAAATCGCGGGGATGCAGTCCTGACTTTAGAATAGAGACATTCTTGCCAACCGCTTCTTCGGGCTGATAGCCTGCCAGTGAGGTGAAAGCGGGGTTAACCCAAAGAATAGTCCCTTGGGGATCGGTAATGACTACGCCGCTGGCGGTGGCCTCAAGAGCCTGGGTCTGCAGGCGAAGCCTTTCTTCCAGACGCTTGCCTTCCGTGATATCGACCATCACTCCGATCGTGGCGCTAACGCCGCCATGGGTATCGCGAACAGCGGCTGTTGACAAGCTGATGTCAATCAGCGATTCGTCCTTTCTTACCCGCTGTACCTCCAAGTTGGTGATCGTTTCGCCCCGAAGCGTCCGTGCACGAATCGATCGGTACTCCTCCTGTTTGCCTTCAGGGATGATGGGAAGGGTCCGACCCAATACCTCCTGTTTGAGCCAGCCGAACATTCGCTCGGCGGCCGGGTTCCAGAAGATAACTTTGGCATCACGGTCTTGGGCGACAATTCCCACGGGAGCAGCCTGGATCCAGGCTTCCATGGTGCCCTGGGCTTCGGGAAATGTGTCTTCGGGCCTGTCATGCACTGCGTTGGAGGCTTCCTTTGCGGTCCAGATCGCACTCTTGTAAACTGCCATATGATCTTAATCTCCTTCGAAAAGTTCTGTGATCAAATGGAAGCGGGATTCGACTCTCGGCGACTGAATGGGATCTGCGTTTCGCAATATCCGCTGTTCCGCTTCAATTCTCTAATGTAGGGCAATTGTAAGACCGCAACTGCCGATCTGGTCTTAAAGCAAACGTTTGTTAGGGCTTAGCGATTTTGGGTTTCTTGGCCTCGAGCCCGTGCGCGGGGAACAACTTGAGGGATTTGACCCAGTGCGTGGGTTAAGCCGCTTTAGTACTGAAGTTTGTTCTTCACTCTCCCGAATTCAAAACCTCCTCCTCCAGCCGGCAAGCCCGAGGAAAAAGAATATTGTTTTCCAGGTGGATGTGGTTGTGCAGATCCTCCTCGAACGCGCGCAGTCCGTCCAGTAAAGATCGGTAAGACGCACAGCCGTCTGCAGGTACAGTGTAATTCCCGGTTGTGGCACGAATCTCACGCAATGCTTGCCCCGCATTGTCATGTTCCTGTGTCATCATCCGAACCGGATTGCGCACTGTTCCAAAGAACGGCCTCGCTAGTGTCTCCGTGCGGCCTGCCGCAGCCTCCAGAAGTGTAATGTAGGGAAACAACACCGCCTCTTCTTTGAGCATGTGGTGAGTCAATTCCAGAGTAAGATCACGAACCAGTGCCTGAAGATGCCGCAACTCCGGATGGCGTTCCAGGTGAGCTGAACGAACCTCGTACAGTAATCTTTCCAGCCGTGGCAACTCTTGCCTGACAAAGGCGTGGTGTTTGGTCACGATGTAGGCACTTAGATCTGTGAGTGGTCTTTTTTGCCAGTCATCGGGGGTGCCTGTTTCCCTAGATGACGGTGGTACTTGCTCCAAATGGCTCACCACTTCCTCCGGTTTCAGCCCTGCGCTGGCGCAGGCTTCCATCAGCGTCTTTTGTCCTCCACAACAATAGTCGATCCCCAGTTTCTCAAAAACTCCAGCAGCAGAAGGCATCTCTGCCGCAATGTCACCCACCGTTCTTTTTTCGTTTATGTTCATCCTTTACTCCCAATTGTTTGAAGTACACCGGCAAACTCCTCCTCGGTAATTCCCGCTCCACGGCAAAAGGCGCACTGGCCCGATCCGGGAGGGCCACAGTAGACGCAGAGCCCTCCTTGACCAGTGGTTGCATTTGCGGTGTTGAAGTGCAAATAGCCAAAGTAGCCTCGGCCGGAGCAATATTCACAGCGGCCAGAACCGTGACACTCGGTACAACTTTTCATGGTGCACCTCCACCCTGATCTTTTGCACGCAAGGTGTATTCCACTTCGCGATGCCAGTGAAGGGTGCGGATTTACGGGACCATCGGCCGGAGTCTGAGATCCGGCGTGGGGCATTTGCCGCGGTGATGGGTAAGACGGTGGGCCAAATTCCCAGGCAAAATACGCCGCGGGATGAAAACAAAATGGGCGCAAAGCCAAACGAAAGCTGTTTTCCAGAATTTTGCATCTAATTGCGTCTAAATGCGGCCTTACTCCATCAGCCGCTTTAGCTCTATCTGCGCCGTTTCTTCGTCCATCATGATGTGTCGCAGGTCATGGTGCCAGGCAGTCTGATGTTCAAACAAAGAAAGAACCTCTCTGTATTTTTGCTCTGCCATCTCCTCAGTTTTCAGCGCCTCGGTGAGCATTTTCCTGACATCCCTAGTGTCGGGAATTGAGGCAGGATCGGGCATTGAAACCGCCTTTCCGTCGAGATCGGCTATTATTTGCCTGACGACTTTGGCGTGCCCCATAGACTCCTCGCTTTCCTTGACAAAATAATCCTCGAAATCCAGACGGTCGCGTCCGGTCAGATACGCCGCGTAGTGCGCATACATCAGGGCGGCCCGAAGTTCCCAGGCGAGTGCTTCATTCAGACTCTTAACCGCTTGCTTTTCATTCTTCACAGCTTTCACGGATCCTCCTTTTGATTGGAAAACAAATAGTGTGGTTTTATGCCAAAACTCGCCGCCCGCTCTAACGTTCACCGACCAGGTCATCCCACCAACAACGTCAAGTCTTGAGAATTTAAATTTGAAAATTCAAGACCCGATTCCCAACGAATCGTCATTCATATCCAAAGCAGCAATCACTCCGCAACGTCAAAGTGCAAGGCGGCACAACCTACTTGGACTTGAAAACAGCGGTTCTGTTGGGAACCCCTGCTCGTGAGATCTCAGACTTCGCTGCTGAAAAGAATGCCGATCTGGTAATCGTAGGAACCCATGCGCATCTTCGTGCTTTCGTGGCTTCGTGGCTGATTTTTCACGCATTATGACCCGGCGGCGGGATCGCATTGAGCGAAGAGCCGCCGAGCCCCGACCGGAAGGAAGCGGCGCGCTGACCTGGCGGTTTTTGAGATTACCGGAGAGCGCCACCTCTTTGGCGATTACCCTCCAACAGTGCCATCATGACATTGAGTGCACTTGCCCATCTCGCGGGCCGGGACTCCGAAATCGACCGGATGGCGGAATTGAAGCCCTTCCGCATTGGCTTCGACGGCTCCAGTCGGGCCCTGCACAACAATTTCATGGCACAGGGTGCATTCGTTGGAGATGGCCTTTCCCTGGGCATTTAGGTGTAACCCGTCGTGGCAGCGGAAGCATCCATCCGAGAAAAAGTGACCGATGTTTTCCGGGTACGAGCGCCAGTCCGCCTTCATTTCAGGGAAGAAATTTTGCCGGTACAAGGTCGCCATAGTCTCAGCCGCTTTATCGAGCTTCTGCCGTTGATTCTTGAAAATCTCAGGATACTTGTCACGGTAAAAGGTCAAAAATTTCTCGCGAATCGTCGCCACAGCCTGGTCCTGTGTGGTGTAACCTGGCGCCGCCAGAAGCTCCACGCCTTTCACCTTCACACCGGGCAGCGCCGGATCGATGTAGCCGTGTGCCATCGCTTCATCGATGGCCAGAATGGGCGCTTTGAACTGGTGCGCAGGGCGGTTGTGACAATCTACACAAGTTATTTCACGAATCGCGTATTGAGACAAATCTTTGTCAGACAGGTGATCTTCAGTGGAGCGGTAGATGGTCTCCTTCCCGTCTTCTGCGACCACTCTGACCCAGGGAATTTTTTGCAATCGCTGATCGGTGGCGATGTAAAAAACTTTGGGACTGATCTTCATATGCCAGTGGATACCTTCGCCTTCTCCGCCGAACTGATACATTCCGCCGACCTTGACGTTCATCTTGAGTGTCCAATGCTGATTGTCATTGGCCGTGATGTAGTGTGAGTAGTCTCGGTGGACCTTGCCCCAGAATTTCCGCTCCCAGTGGCAACCGGTGCAATTTTCCCGGAGAGGCTGCATCACGCGGATAGGCGTAGGAATAGGCCTGGGGTATTTGTGGCTGGCCAGAAGATAAAGCTCTTTGAAGCCGTAAAACTTAGCCTCGACGTACTGGGCCGGTGTTTTCCCCACATGGCAGTCGGCGCATTTAACTTCAGCATGCGGAGAAATCCGATGAGTCACTCGCTCTGGCGCCATCACCGAGTGGCAAGTGAAACCACAGAAGGCGGTCGATTCGGTGAATTGATATGCGTGATAGCTGGCCACGCTGGTTCCGATCAGAAGCAGCACCAGGAGAAACAGGCAGGCATAGAATAGCTTTCGTGTGGCGGCCTGGTTTAGATCGATTCGAAAATACCGTGGGAGCCGATCGGGCGCAGTCTTGTACCGTCTCCGCCTTTCGCGGAGCAGTCCTATCAGCAAAAGGAAGATCCCGAGATAGAAAATCGCGGGTGAGACGATCCAGGCAAAAATCGATAGAGAAGGACTTGGTTCCCGAACTCCAATTGCTATTGTTCCGAGAATCGCGGCGCCAAGGAGACCGGAGAGTGCAAGGAAAATCCCCAGAAGACTGAGGAAATTGAAAATCAAAGGTCTTGGCTGATCGGTCATCGTGTCTGCCATCCTACCCTGTCTTCAACTGGTTTTATGCCGGATTTGCGCCAAATCAGAGGCGCGCTCCAGCGAGAGTTCCGGATAGCAGCGGCGAAGCGTTTCGGAAACGTGACAGTTCCAGCAAATGGGTTGGTGGGTCGCCAGCACCGCGGGAAGCTTGTCGGGGGAAATTTCATGCCATTCAAGTGTTCCGTGCTCAGGGTTTATCAAGGCCGGTTTATGATCCGACCATCGAATCCTATAGAAGTTTTTACCGCAGAGACTGCATGATTTGCCTTGGTACCACTGAGTCGCGATTGTGCGGACCAGGCATTCCTCGGGCGCCGATTCAACTTGCTTCATAGGGCATTGCGGCCAGATACTGGTAAAGTTGCCAGCGATCTCTGAGATCCCGCTCGGTAAGTTCCAATAACCTTTCAGCTTCTTCCGGCCTGATCCGGACCAGCCCTCTGAAGCGGTTTTCGCGATAGGCGTAATCCTTAAACGGAATTTTGGGGGGCTGGGAATCAATTTGCAGAGGATTTTTCCCCTGCCGGACAAGGGCGGGATTGTAACGGAACAGCGGCCAGTAGCCGGACAGCACCGCCGCCTTCTGGTTCTGCATCGCCGTGGCGATGTTGATCCCATGCGCGATGCAATGGGAGTAGGCGATGATCAATGATGGGCCGTCGTATGCTTCGGCTTCAAGGAAAACGCGCAACGTGTGCTCGTCCTTGGCGCCCATGGCGACACTGGCTACATAAACGTTGCCGTAATTTATGCCCGTCATAGCCAGATCCTTTTTGCGCAGTGGCTTCCCTGCCGAGGCAAATTTCGCCACCGCGCCCCGTGGTGTTGATTTGGACATCTGGCCTCCCGTGTTGGAGTAAACTTCAGTATCGAGCACCAAGACATTTACATTCCGTCCGGAAGCCAACACGTGATCCAGGCCGCCAAAACCGATGTCATAGGCCCATCCATCGCCCCCGACAATCCACACGCTTTTCTTCACCAGCATGTCGGCAACGCTGAGAAAATGAACCGCTTCGGGTGAATTCATAGCTTCGAGCTTCTTCTTCAGGGCTTCCACTCGCCGGCGCTGTTCGTAGATATCCGCCTCGTTCCTCTGTTCGGCTGCGATAATTTCGTGAACCAGCTCGGCGCCGATATCTGCTTCCAGCTTTCTTAGAAGCTCCTTTGCGAATTCAGCCTGTTTGTCGATGGACAGTCGGAAGCCAAGGCCGAACTCGGCGTTGTCTTCAAACAGGGAGTTGGCCCAGGCAGGCCCGCGCCCTTCTGCGTTTTTTGTCCACGGAGTGGTTGGGAGGTTGCCTCCGAAGATGGAAGAACAACCGGTTGCATTGGCGACAACGGCTCGATCGCCGAACAGCTGGCTCATCAACTTCAGATAGGGCGTCTCGCCGCAGCCGGAGCAGGCGCCTGAAAATTCAAACAGCGGCTGCAGCACCTGGCTTTGCTTGACGGTATTGCGCCGGATGCGACTTCGATCCAGCTCCGGCAACTGTAGAAAGAAGTCCCAATTCCTGCTTTCTTCGCGGCGCAAAGGAGCTTGCGGCTGCATGTAGAGTGCCTTCCGTCCAGCGTCGGTCTTGCTTTTTGCCGGACAGACATCGACGCAAATGGTGCAACCAGTGCAGTCTTCTGGCGCCACTTGAATCGAATAGGTGAGACCCTGCCACTCCCGGTCGCGAGCACTGGTAGACTTGAACGTCGCGGGCGCGCTTTTCAAATTCTCCGGCTGGTATACTTTGATGCGAATTACCGAATGCGGGCAAACAATAGCGCACTTGCCGCACTGGATGCACGCGTCGGCATCCCAAACGGGAATTTCCTGCGCCATGTTGCGTTTTTCCCACCGTGCTGTCCCCACCGGGTAAGTGCCGTCCACGGGCATTGCGCTCACCGGAAGCTCATCACCTCGACCGGCGATGATGGGTCCGGTAACACGTTGCACGAACTCTGGAGCGTCCTCTGAAACCGGGGGCGGGATGGGTGCATTGCTGGTGACAGCGAAGGGCACTCTCACTTCGGCGAGAGAAGCGAGCGTTCGGTCCACGGCATCGAAGTTCATCCGTATCACTTGTTCACCCTTGCTGCGGTAGGTCTGTTCAATAGATTTTTTGATAGCGGCGATGGCTTCCTCTTTCGGCAAGATGCCGGCAAGCGCAAAGAAACAGGTTTGCATGACCGTATTGATGCGGCTGCCCATGCCACTCTCACGCGCTACCCTGTAGCCGTCGATCACATAGAAACAGAGCCTCTTGTGAATGATCTGTTCCTGCACCGATCTCGGGAGCTTGGCCCAGACTTCTTCCGCACCGTAAGGACTGTTTAAGAGAAACGTGCCGCCCTCGGCAATCTGTTTCAACACGTCGTACTTTTCAAGAAAGATGAACTGATGACATCCCAGGAAATTGGCTCGATCCACCAGGTAGGTGGAGCGAATCGGCTGCGGGCCGAAGCGAAGGTGGGAGACCGTGACTGATCCGGATTTCTTGGAATCGTAGACGAAGTAACCTTGAGTATAGTTGCCGGTGCCTTCGCCGATTATCTTGATTGAATTTTTATTGGCACTGACAGTCCCGTCCGAACCTAATCCATAGAACATGGCCCGCACCACGCTGTCTGGTTCTGTGGAGAATGCCGGATCGTACTTGACGCTGGTATGCGTCACGTCATCGTTTATCCCGACTGTGAAATGTTTCCTGGGGTTGTCCCTGGAAATCTCATCAAAGATTCCCTTGATCATTGCCGGAGTAAATTCTTTCGATGACAGGCCATATCGTCCGCCCGTCACGCGCGGCAATTTCTGGAATCCGCACTCCTGAGCTTTCTCCATCAGTGAATCGACAACATCCAGGTACAATGGTTCTCCGACGCTGCCCGGCTCCTTAGTGCGGTCCAGCACGGCAATCGCCCGGGTTGTCTTGGGAAGCGCATCGACAAAACGCCGAATGGAGAATGGGCGGTAAAGCCTCACTTTCAGCACCCCCACTTTTTCTCCCCGTTGTGCCAGGTAATCGACAGTCTCGACTACTGCCTCGGCGCCCGAGCCCATCAGGACGATGATTCGTTCTGCGTCACTGGGGCCCTGGTACTCAAATAACTTGTATTGGCGTCCAGTCAGCGCGGCAAACCTGTCCATGGTCGACTGCACGGTCTGAGGGCAGTTGTCGTAATACGGGTTCACAGATTCGCGGGCTTGAAAAAAAACATCCGGGTTTTGCGCCGTGCCGCGCACTGCCGGATGGTCCGGGGAAAGGGCTCGAGCCCGATGCGCCAGAACCCATTGATCGTTTATCATCTCGCGGATCACTCCATCGCTGACTTCCTCGATTTTTGAGATCTCGTGAGATGTACGAAACCCATCGAAGAAATGGATAAAGGGTACACGTGTTTCTAAGGTCGCTGCCTGTGCAATCAGAGCAAAGTCCATCGCCTCCTGTACCGAAGCTGAAGCCAGCATCGCAAATCCCGTAGCACGCGCCGCCATCACATCGCTGTGGTCCCCGAAAATCGACAAGGCCTGTGCGGCGATGGAGCGCGCCGCCACATGAAAGACCGTAGGAGTCAATTCGCCGGCGATCTTGTACATGTTCGGGATCATCAACAACAGCCCCTGTGAGGCGGTGAATGTCGTGGTCAGCGCGCCCGTTTGCAGCGCCCCGTGAATTGCTCCTGCAGCGCCGGCTTCACTCTGCATCTCCTGAACCACCGGTATCAAACCCCAGATGTTTCGGCGTTCCGAGGCAGACCACTGATCGGCCCATTCACCCATGGGGGATGAAGGCGTGATGGGGTAGATCGCAATCACCTCGTTGGTCTTGTACGCGATCGTGGCTGCCGCCTCGTTGCCGTCAATGGTGAGCATCTTTCCATTCATAGGTCTTGGTGAAGCAAACGATGTGCCAAGCAAAGTCGATTGGCTTTCAATTTGCTAGGTAATACTCGGGAAGGAGGGTTTATGAAACTGAACAGCATCGTAGTGGCCACGGATTTCTCTGAGGCATCACTGATTGCGGTAGAAACCGCCTTCAGCTTGACCTTCGAAACCGATGCCACGTTGTATTTGGTACATGTAGTGGAACAACCAGTAGGAATCGATCCGGTAATCGGTGTTTTCGGGCCCTCGCCAGAAGAGCTGTTTCTGGAGGACAGGAAGCAGTTGGATGCGTTAATCCCTTACAACATGAGGAGACGTTTAAACATTGAGAAGGTCGCGTTAACGGGCGCGCCGGCCAAAGTGATCGCCGATTTCGCTCGAGAAAAGGAGGCCGACCTGATCGTGGTTGGAACTCACGGCCGGAAGGGTCTGGATCGGATCTTCATGGGAAGCACCGCCGAAAACCTGCTTCGCCATGCGCCCTGTCAGGTTCTGGTGGTGAAACAAAAAGCGCCAAGGAAAGCAGCTGCTGCAAAGGCGGCGCAAAAGAAAGCCTCTTGAGATGTCATTCAGAAAAGTTCCAGACAACCGAAAGTACACCTGGAAACTTCTTGGAATAGAGACGTACCAGCTTGAGGCTTTTCACCCATTTGGTGGTGCTTACCACCCACCTGCGGGTAGCCGACCTTCGAAAGAATAGCCACTAAGCGGCCGCTTAGCTTCGCAGGTGGCCTACTTTTTGCCGCGGCTGGACAGGGTTGACGAGCATTGGTCTGGGAATTGCTCCAGTGAATTGTGGAATGGCAGTCAGCAGAAAGCTAAAGAGGTGAGGATGTTTAACACGAGATTCAGCCGGCCGCGGATCCTGGCGATCATGATTTCCGTTGCGGGCGTTCTCTGCTTGACGCTCGCCCAAAAGCAGCCGGCGGCTAAGGAGCCTGCGTCGGTCACCTGGAAGGCGCCCCTTCAAGGCAAAGCGGACGATTATGTAGGCCTTGAAGTGTGCGCCAGTTGCCATCCGGACCAAGCGCAGCAGTTTGCCAAGACGGTCCATGCTCGGGCCGAAGTGGCTGGTGTGAAGTTCGGCGCTGGGTGCGAATCTTGTCACGGTCCGGGCAAAGCGCACACCGAGGCGATCGGCGAAGCAGGCAACGACCCGGTTAAGACAGAACAGGCCAAGAAGCTGATTTTCGCGTTTCATGGCAAGCCGGCGCAAAACGCCGACCAGTGCCTGCGCTGTCACGGAACGAGCAAAGACCAGGACTTCTTCAAGCGCTCGGAGCACAAGCTGAACGGCGTCTCCTGCGAGCAATGTCACGCTCCTCACCTGGTGGTGAGTAAAAGCGCCGCGCAACCGGAGCGGAAGGAACGCTCCATATCTCAGGCGCAGTTCTTTTTGGCGCCCCGCCTACCTGAAGAGCAACGGTGGCTTCGCGAGAGTTTGCTCCGAAAGCCTCAAGTCGAGCTTTGCGGTAGTTGCCATCGCACCATTCAGGCGCAGTTTGCCTTGCCCACGCATCATCGGGTTCCCGAAGGTTTGATGAAATGCACCGATTGCCACAACGCCCACGGGAGCCCGAACAGACCGCAGTTGAGAAAGACAAACTGGGAAGTCTGCGTCAGTTGTCATGTTGAAAAGCGAGGACCCTTTGTATTTGAGCACGCGGCGGTCAAGGTGGAGGGCTGCGTGGCATGCCACAGCCCGCACGGCACCGTTACGCGCCATATGCTCCTCCGGCGAGAAGGGCGTTTCCTGTGTTTGCAGTGTCACGTAGATCCGTTCGCCGCTAATGTTCCCCACGGACGTCTGGGTTTCCCAACACGCGGGGAGTGCGTCCGCTGCCATGCGGTCATCCATGGTTCCAACTCTAGTCAGTTTTTCCTCCAATGAGGCGCACCGTGATTTGGCAAAAACTGTTTTCTTTCACATCACTGATTCGCGACATCTCGCTGCTTTTCCGGCTTGTGTGCCGATGTAACCGGTTAGTGGTGTTGCTTCCTGTTGCCCTGATGGTCTTCGGCGCGGAACTGCACGCGCAAGATCCGTCTCAGCCAGAGACTTGGGGCGATTTTCAATTGCAGGGATCCACGACTATCGGTTATCGCTTCGCAGACATTAAGGGCCGCAAGCAAAAGTTTCTGGAACTATTCAATTTGCAGGAAGGCCCCCGGCTAATGGATTTCAATTTGTTCGGGCAGCCGAAAGAAGGCGTCGTTTCTCCATTTGCCGACAAATTTTCGCTCACCCTCAGCGGCCTGGGAGGCGATCCTTTCCCCGGTGGGCAGTTGACGGTGCAAAAGACCAATCTTTATGACCTGCGCGTTAATTTCCGGCAGAGTTATTTCTATTGGGACCGCAACGATGATGTGCTCCTTCCACCCGGCTTGCACGGCCTCACGACCAACCATGATCTGGCTACAGTCAGGCGGTTCGGGTCAGTAAATTTTCTTCTCCATGCTACCAAGAATCTCCGGTTTGACTTCGAGTACAGCCGTAACAGCCGCGACGGCGTGCAGTTCAGCACTCGCACGCTTGATTACTTCGGCTCCCCTTCGATTTGGGGATCCTTCGCGCGGGCAAATCCTTATTACGTCGACATTCCACTGAATGAAGTGGCGAACCGTTTTGCGGCCGGCGCCAGCTATACATGGCGCGACTGGAATTTCCATTATCGCACCGGGTACCAGACGTTCGAGCAAAACTTGAATGCGCGCAACGTAGTCTCGCCCGAGGGGAGCATCAACGTCGACGATGCTGCTACAGCCAGGGAACTGGTGAACAATATCTCCTGGTCGGAATTCCGCCGCCTTAAAACTCCGTTGAGCGAATTTTCCTATACCGGTCGGATCAGCTCCTGGCTGGATGTCAGGGGCGGATACATTTTCTATCGCTATCGCGGTCCCGCTACTCTCGATTCTGCGTTCAATGGAGCAGCTCGCACCACCAGTGCTACCAACATCGTCCCCTATGCGGTCTCGGCCTCCAGCCGCGCTCAAGTTACCGAACCCAACCATGTCATTGACCAGGGCCTCACGGCAAGGCTGAAAGAGTGGTTGAACTTTCACGCCGATTACCGATATTCGCGTTTCAAAGTGGACAGTCAGGCGCATTTCCACAGCTTGCGCGACAGTACCACTGCGGCCGATGGCGATGCGGAAACCGAATGGAGGCAGGGGATTCACACGGTGGATCTCAATCTGGAGTTCACTCCACTGACGTCGCTGGTGTTTCGCCCCGGGATTCGCTATGTCAAGCGCGACACCGAAGTGCTGGAAGATGGCGTTATTGACGACGTGCGAACGAAGCGTAGTAAGAGCGTCTGGCCGACAGCCAGCCTCTATTACCGGCCTGTGAAAACTTTCAGCATTCGGGGCGATTTTCAAAACATCGTCAGCAGCTCGCCCTATACTCGCATCAGCCCTCAACTGGATCGTGGATCGCGGGTCGTGCTGCGTTTCCAGCCTTCGGAGAAGCTCTCGATAGAAGACAACCTGGTCGTCCGCGACCGCAAGTTTCAGACGACGGCCTTTCGAAATAACATACGGTCCAACGCCGCTGCCATCTCGTATGCTTTCAATGACCACTTCTCAGCCTTCGGCGGCTTTACCTATGACAGCTACTTTGCCACCGCCTCGATCACGTTCCTTCGAGGAACCCCCCCTCTCACCACTACCTGGCGAGACCAGACGGTCAATCGCGTGTGGCAGGGAGGATTATCCGTCCGGCCGTTCCCTCGTTTTGGAGTAGACCTCGCCGGCAATTTTGTGCGCACCACCGGCGTGGGTGAGATCAGTGGCGAACCTCCGGCCTTTGGACCTCTGACATGGCCTCTGGTCACCGGGACCATTTACTATGATTTTCCCCAGGCAGGACGTCTTTCCATCGACCTGCAGCGCACCTATTACTTGGAGGAGATTGTTAGAGGTAATGATTTTCGAGCCAACTTGTTGACGTTGCGCTGGACCAAAGGGTTCTGAGAAAATCCGGTTCTACCAGGGACGCGGCAACTTCACCAACCGGGATCTCCGCAAAAACCTCGACATCGACCAAACATCGCCAGAATGGATCAGTCATGAAAATCCGTCTCGCGACAACCTGCAGGGCATTCCTTAAAACTCTTCTTGTGCTTCTGGCAGCGGTGCTCGTGCTGGCCGTGCTGTATGTCGGTTTCAACTTGCCGATGACTTCGAGCATGAGAATGTTGACCACCGAGGAACTGCGAACCTATAAAAGGTGTCTGGACGCGAGCGTTTGCGAGCCGCAGCAATTCGTGGCCGCCCAGTTCGATCGCTACGACGTGGTACTGCTGGGTGAAATGCACTGGAAGAGGCAGGACGTGGAGTTTGTCAACCTGCTGATTCCGTATCTGTACCAGACCAAGGGGGTGAAGATCTTTGCCTGGGAATTTGGGGCGTCGGATCTGCAGAGCGAAGCCGACCAGGTAGTGAACGCGCCTGTCTTCGATCGGAAACAAGCCATCGCCCTCATGAGAAAGTCGTATTTTGCCTGGAACTTCGAGGAGTACCTGGACATCTTTCGCACAATTTGGCAGATCAATCAGACCATTCCGAGCGGCCAGGAGAAATTCAAATTTCTACAACTCGGTTCCGACTACAACCCGAGAAAATTACAGTCCTCGGATGCCGCGATCCAAATGAAAGAACGCCGTCGTTACGCCTACGATGAAAAAATGGGACAAATCGTAGAACGGGAAGTTCTCCAAAGGCAGAAGAAGGCACTGTGGTATTCCGGGCTGCACCATGCGTTCACGAAGTACAAGCAACCGCTCGTTCTATTTCTGAAAGCTCGCGGCGTCCGAGGGGGAGCGTATTTATATCAGCGTTACCCGGAACGGATTTACATGATCCAGCTGTATCTTCCTTTTTTGGACCGACTCACGCTCTCCAAGTCTCTTCTTCCCTCTGTCTTTGGAAGACAACTCACCTTTGCCTATCCCTTTCGAGGGGTCTTCGAGCAGATTTATCGAGAGTATAAGAAACCCTTTGCCGTGGATGCGAAGAATTCCGTTTTCGGGGATTTGGAGGACCACCACGGCTACTACTCACAGGACCGCTGGGGCGGCCTCAAACTCCGTGAGATGTGCGATGGCTACATCGTCCTCTGCTCGATCGATGAGATGGAGCCTGTTAGTGTGGTGCCGGATTGGGTGACGAATGAGGGCGAATTGCAGGAAGTGAAAAGCCTGCTCCCGCCGGAAGACGCTGCGCGAATGAAGGACGTATCGACACTGCTCAAGTACATTGAGCGAGAAACACAACGCTCCCAGATAAAGGAGATCAGGAATTTAATAAGATGAGGGGTGTGGGCTCGGTCGCAAAGCTGCAACTGCCCTTGACCGCGCACGGCGTTTATTCCTGGCACGGAGTTGTCGCTAGTTTGAAGTCGCGGGTTCAAATCCCGTTTCCCGCTCTATTCTTTAGGTAATCTGCCGCGGATAGACGCTGATCTACGCGGATCTGCTCATCGATCATTTCACTCGGGTAAAGTCCGGAATGCAGAATCCTTTCTGTTTGATTTGTAACCAAGGTTTCTAATCAGAGTTCATCCGCGACCATCCGCGGCCAGTTATTCAGTGGTCGGCCCCGGTACTCTCGCGAACGGCATAATATCCACGGCGGGTTCTAATCAGCAGTTTTCCCGAGCGGTTTTCCGCTTCTGGAGAGAGTTGCAGTCTCAGTTTGCGATATTTACCGTCGCGGCTTGAGTTGGTTGAAACGAAACCGATGGTGTAACGAGAGCGAAGATGCTGGATCAGCTCCTCAAAGGAATCGGGCAAGCGGTCCGCAGGTTCATTGAAGATCTCTCCGCCAGTCTCTGCGGCAAGCTTAGCGATGTCTATCAACCGGCCCAACCTTAACGCACTGGTCAGGCCGGTCCCGGCACGGTAAACTCCACTCTCCAGCCGCTGCCCGATACTGCGCGGCAGCAGCCCGCAAACCACTGTGCCTGCCTCCTGCAAAGTGCGTGTCACGTCTCGCACCGAGGGACCGGTGTAGGCAAAGCCGGTCGTCTGAGCAGTGATCATAAGAATCACGCGCCGGCCGTCCGGATTTCCTGAAGACCGGACGTATTGTGCAGCTTTGTCCAGCGCCCGGTTGAAACAGTGACCTCCAAACGACTCATGCTCGGGCAACCGATCCATTGCCGACACGATCCGATCTTTGTCTTGGGTAAATTCATGAACGAGCGTGGCGTCGTCGGAGAAGGCCATCAGCGCCACTTCATCCTCAGGCTTCAGTCTCCCGAGCGCGGTTCGTGTTGCCTGGCGGACGCTGTCGCTGAAAGGATCGAGGCAGCCTCCTCGATCGACCAGTATCATTATCGAGAGCGGCAGGCTATCCTGGCTGAAGTGAGAAATTTGTTGCCGTACGCCATCCTCGAAAATCATAAAATCTTCCTTGGTCAAACCTGAAGCCGGACGGGCGCTCTTCGAGTCAATCACCAGAGTGTCGGCGAGAACCAAATCCACGCGCGAGCGGATGCGAGGAGTTTCAGAGTTGGACCGTGGCTGAGATTGTCCCAGCCCCTGCGAGGAAAGAAAGGCGAAATCCCACAGAGCCAGGACGAGGATGGCCCTTGACGCGCTAAAACACTTCATTCAACCTCAGGTTAACAACAGCCTTCCCAGGGGTCAAGTTAACCTACCAGGGCCGGCCCGATTTGAACTGCGGGAGCGGCAGAGTGGGAGAGCGGGAGAGTGGGAGAGCCCAAGAAAGGAACTCCGCCACTCTGAGAATGAAGTGGGTAGGAGCAAACGACAGAGCAGAACCAATGGGGTGGGACGAACTTCCGAGCAAGAGCAATCTTCCTGCCGTTGGCTTACGTCGAAGGCCGGCCTGGAGGCCAGCGCTACAAAAGGGCGCGCTACAATCTATTCACTCGTTCGTAGCGTAAGGGCGCACGGCCGTGCGCCCTACCCTGCTAAAATGCACCGAATTCGGATTTGTCATGGCTGACAACTTGCGGCGGGTCCAACTGGAGATTTGTCGAAGCATCGCTGGGCGGCGCGATACCGATGTTGCGCTGTCTTCTCTGGACGATCCTACATGGCACGAGCTTCTTCGTTTCCTCGATGAAAATGGCTTGACCCTTCTGTTTCGGCGCAGATTCGCGCATGCCGCGCTGCCGGGTTGGATCAGCCAAAGACTGGAGAAGAACTTTCGAGACAACCAGAAGCGATATGAGACGATTTTAACGCAGCAGGCTGAGATCCTCCGCGCTTTTGCGGAGAAAAATATCGAAACCACTCTCCTGAAGGGAACAGCGCTGGCCCGGCAGACACATCCTGATCCGTCCGACCGGGTGCAGTATGACTTTGACTTCCTGGTTCGGCCGGATCAATTGCGCCGGGCGGAAGCAATCCTGGCAAATCAGGGATACCGCCGTGATTCACGCCAGACTCCGGATCACGTCTGCATGGTCCCTCCTGAGAAATACCGTTGGACCGGCAATTTCTTCGACCCACGCATCCCCCTTAAGGTGGAGCTGCATGATTGCTTGTGGCACAACCACTACCGGATCGATCTTGACGGACTGCTGTCGAGCCCCGAGACGGTGCCTGCGAAAAATATCGGCCTGCAGCCTGCGCGAATACTCTCTCCAGTTGACCAGTTTCTCTTTTTAAATCTTCACTTCTTTCGTCACCTTTTTCAAAACCAGGTACGACTGTCACATTTGTTCGAAATCGCCATCCTGCTGGAGCAGTTCGAAGTCTGGCCGTCCGTTTTGGAGCGCACGAAGGAAAGCCGCGCAGGGCAGCAGATCTTGATTCTAAACTGGCGTCTTCTGGCGCAATTGTTTGGCATGCCGGAGAAAAAGCTCTCTTCCCCCATTGACGATGTCGACCTCCCCACGACTGTGCAAATTTGGCTGGAGCGAGACGCCGTGGACGATCTGCTTTCCCGGTTTTCCAGAAACAAGAATTATGTGCGCCTGCAGATGGAGTTCAGCCAGACTCCCTGGCTGGTCTTAAGGGACGCTCTGCGGGTACACCGGCCCCCGCCACCGGCCCGTGTGCGTTACGAGATGCAGGGATCGGGCACCAGGCGGCTCCCAATTCAATATGCTGTTTACTGCCTGCAAAAGATCTGGGAGCATCTGCGGGGTTATTTTAGGCTGATGTTCAAAACAAGGTGAATGAAAGGCCGATCACGTCCACTCCGACCTACGCCGATGTTCGCGTCCGCGACCCTACAGTGGCCGCAAGGCCACTGTAAGAACGTGATCGGGTTTTGTGATTGAGTGCATCGATGACCAGACCATCTGCCAATCTTTCCCTCTTCCTGTCGGCCAATTTCTTCTGGTCCTTGGGATTGATGGTGTTTTTCCTCCTTTATAACCTTCACTTGGCAACACTCGGCTTTTCCGCGGCGCTGATGGGTCAGGTCTTTGCCATCGGCACGTTGGGAACGGTTCTGGGAAGCATTCCGGCCGGTTGGGGTGCAGACCGGGGCGGGCCCAAGCTGACCCTGATCGTTTCGGCTATGATAGTGGCAGCGAGCTTGATTTGGCGCAGCGCTGCAGTCACTCCCGAGCTGTTACTGGCCAGTTCTTTCACGACTGGCATGGGGATTTCGTTCTGGATCGTTTCCGTTCCGACCTTTCTTGCGGCCAACAGCGGGGTAAAAGAACAGTCGCCAGGATTCAGTTCCGCTTATGGCTTTTCTATTCTTACCGGAGGTGTAGCCGGCATCTGCGGCGGTTACCTTCCCGGCTGGATTGGAATGCGCGCCAGCCTCATGGCCTGCGGTGTTTGCTGCGGAATTGCCATTTTGTTCCTGGCTGTCATCGAACAGCCGAAAACGGCGATTGATGTGACGCCTGCCGCTTCGCGCGCAGTTGTTGCCGAGGGCGGTTCGGGGCTGCGACATTTCTTGTTCCCTTTTCTAGCCATGGTCTTGGTTTGGGACCTGCTGCTCGGAATGTTTCCTCCTTTTTTCAATATATTTTTCACCCAGCGCCACGGCTTGAAAGTGTCACAGCTAGGATGGGTCTTTTCGGCCGCCCAGTTCCTTCAGGCAGCAGCAGTGCTTTCCCTGCCGCTGTGGCTGGCGCAATTGGGACTACGACGGACCATTTCAGCATGCCAGTTTTTCTGTTTTCCCTTTTTCGCTCTGCTGGCTGCGTCCACCAAACCCGCATGGGCGACCAGCGCCTATCTAGGATCGGCAACCTTACAGGCGTTGACCAGCCCCATGATCGATCAGTTCATGATGGCCAATGTAACGGAGGCCGTCAGAGG
>DASXTB010000344.1:0-5199 GCA_036505615.1 Acidobacteriota bacterium | reverse complement strand
GAGCCCTCAAAGAGCGCGGCATGAAGCAGAGGAACACCTGTGCCCCCATGAGCGACCACCGTTATCGCCGTGGAATCAATATCGGGGCGGCTCTTCAAAAATTTAACACAGCGGATGATATCGCCGGCGCGCAACGCCGCTATGCTGCGGCCGATTTGGACACCCAGATAGGCGACGTAAAGGTCGGCCACTCCCAACTCTCCAGTTCCTGATAGGTCCGGAGAAAGGACGGCATAGCCCTGCCTGACAAACCATTCCATCTCGCTGCCCGCGGCGGCGCCTGAAGATTTCCCCTGAGGGTAAAGACAGATCAGCGCCGGATGCCGGCCCGCTGCTTCCGATTTTCGGGCGCCTGCTTCCCGATCGCTGCCTTGTGTAGGCTGCGGCTGCGGAACGGCCGCAATTCCGCTCTCGTCGGGTATCATCAGCAGAAAGGGCAAGATAGAATTCCCCTCGCCCTTCATTACGTGCATCTCAACGCTGTAGCCTTGCCGCTGGTATCTTCCCCGGAACACATGCCCCGAAAGCGGCTCGGGCTCCTGAAAACCGGAGATCTTCTTGACCTCGGTTCCAAGCCTGCGCAAATGATCTGACAGGTTCCCACGCGAAGCATCCAGTTGCTCCAACCGCTTTGCCGCCTCGGCCCGGTTCAGGGAGAAAACCGTCTCCCCACCCAGCGAATCGGCAACTTGCCCGCTGGGAGTCACTCTCAATTCATTCGCGCCGGGCAGATCAACGTCTTCCTCAGCCGCACTGCCTGGATTGTCCAGATGTTTCTGAAAGAAGGCATAGATCGCCTCGCGATTCTTTATTGTGTATCCATGTCCCAGATCGTCTTCCACCATGGCCAAGTTCCCTTCGGCCCCCAAGACGGCGAACGCTTTTTTCGCCTCAGCAAAGATTTCTCTTGTGCCCTGGATGCTGAAGAAGTCTCTTGTAGTGGCAACCACCAATGTCGGCTTAGGCGCCCGCACTTCCAGAAAATCCGCATGGTCGATTCCATTCGCCAGCCCTGCGTTGAAATTCTGCTCCGCATCCTGAGGACCGATGGATTCCAGTAGTCTTTGAAAGCCGGTGATGAAGCAGGTAGGCGCAGCCGCCGCGACCCGCTCATCCAGAGCAGAGATGTAACTGGTTTGTGTCCCCCCGCCCGAAATTCCAGTGACTCCGATTCGCCGGGCATCGACTTCCGGCCTGGATACCAGATAATCGATGGCTCGTATTCCGTCCCAGGTGAAGTAGCGCGCCGCCGAACTCCCACTGATGAAGCACTGCCTTCCAAAATAGGAGTGTTCCGTGGTCGGGCCGCCGATGACGGACCGCTGCACCGCTGGATCGTAATACTGAAGCCTCTCCCCCTGGCCCACCGGGTCCATGGCCAAAACTACAAAGCCCTTTTTGACCAAATTCAGAATCAACTGCTGATACATCGGATCGCGGAATGCTGTGTCGGTGTGGCCGATGACATTCAGAATGGCCGGCATTTTTGCGACAACTCCATTTGTTCCTGCCGCCGCGGCCTGTCCAGTTTCCGGCCGTTGCGGCGGGGATGATTTTGCCTCGGGGATAAAAAGACAAGAGGTCACGTAAAAATTCGGCACCGATTCAAATACGATCTTCTCAATTCGATAGCCTTCTTTGCGGACCACCTCGAGAACCCTGGAGCGAAGAGGAGTTCTCTCAGGAAAGGGGCCGACAATTCTACTTAGTGACGCTTTCACTTCCTCTTGCCTGGACTTCCACTGTGAAGCTGTCGCCAGCCCTCGGATTTTTTCTCGCCGCTTTTCAAGAAGCTGGAAAGCGATTCCGTTCCAATGCCGCCGCAACATGTGTGAGCTGTCCGACCATTCGACCCAATCCTTCAAGATGGAGAGGTCTTCACCCTGAGCGAGAGGCTTCGCCGCAGTCAATGCGAGGATCAATAAAAGAAAGGACGCAGTCCGTTTAAAAGAATCCCGAGCCATGATGTTTTCCTCTAAAACCGCTTGCCTCACACATGTCGCTGCACTAATCTCCCACTCTTCAGGTTCGAGCTTTCATTCGTGTCCTTTGTGTCCTTGGTGGTAAAAAAGCTTTTAACCACAAAGGACACTAAGGACACAACGGTCAAGGGGCGACGCAGAAACTAGAACAATGCATCCTGAGAGATTCATGATGTCCTTCTCCAACCGGCTTTTCTTCCAGGATAAACTAAACCGCTTGAGCTTGCTGGTTGAAAAGAAAAAGGCACTGGGCGAGTCCATCCTTGATCTGACTGAATCCAATCCGACGCGAATCGGCCTCAACTACCCGGACAACCTTCTGGCGGCTTTGGCCGAAGAGTCCTCTTTGCATTACTCCCCAGTCCCGGCTGGATCCCTGCCGGCGCGATTAGCGGTGGCGGCTTATTACGCCGAGAAAGGAAAAGAGGTCTGCGCGGAAGATATTTTTCTTGCCGCCAGTACCAGCGAAGCGTACTCCTGGATGTTCAAGTTGCTTGCCGACCCAGGCGATAGTGTCCTCATTCCCCGCCCCGGTTATCCACTGTTTGATTACTTGGCAGCTTTTGAGTCGGTGCGGCTGGATCATTATCCGCTCCGCCACGACGCTTTCTGGCGCCTCGATCTGGATGCATTGAAACCGTCGATCATTGACACGACCCGGGCCATCATCTACGTGAATCCGAATAATCCTACCGGCTCTTACATGCGCGCGGACGATTGGGCCGCGCTTTCCGGCATCTGCAGCCTGCATTCGATGGCTCTGATTATCGACGAGGTCTTTTCCGATTACCGATTGCATCAGCCGGGTGGGCCTGACAAAGGAACCGCCGCTCAGGCGCCGCTACTTCAATCGGCGCTCATCCAGACGGTTGCCGGAAGGCACGACTGCTTGAACTTCATCTTGAGTGGCCTCTCCAAATTGTTGTGCCTGCCGCAAATGAAGCTGGCGTGGATTGTTATCAGCGGGCCAAAGGAGGAGCGTCAGGAAGCGCGCAGCCGTCTTGAGTTCATCGCCGACACATACCTGTCAGTCAATACTCCGGTTCAAAACGCAGTGGCGCGTTGGATGGCGTTCAGGGGAGAAATTCAGGCCCAGGTATTGAAGCGCGTTCGGGGCAATCTCTTGTTCTTGGAGCAGCAGACTAAGAACTCTCCCTGCGATGTGCTGGATGTCGAAGGGGGATGGTATGCTGTAGTGCAGGTTCCCACGACGTTGACAGAAGAAGAATGGGCTTTGTCGCTCCTGGAAGAAGAGAACGTACTGGTGCATCCTGGATATTTTTTTGATTTCGACAGGGAAGCCTTTTTAATCGTGAGCCTGCTGCCACCACCGGAAGTTTTCGAGTCCGGAGTTCAAAGAATAATGGAGCGAATTAGTAGAATCACTACGGACTCATGAGGCCGCTTATCAGGAGCATGACTGGCTACAGCATCACCGGTATTCTTGCTACTGATCACTGAGCACTTGAATGTACTACCAATTCATCCAGACACCGCTAGGACCAATGCTGGCCGCGGGGGACCGCACTTCTTTGCGCTATCTGGAATTTGCTCATGAGAAAAAGGAGGGAGGAACCTTGAAGGATCTGGAAAAACAGTTCCAACTGGAGGACCTCAAGGAGGCCGGCTATCCCTTTGATGCGCTTTTTCGCCAACTGCAGGGTTACTTCGAAGGACGAGTGAAGCAGTTCGATCTCCGTCTGGCCCCTCTCGGCACTGATTTTCAGCGCAGTGTATGGAATCAACTACGCACCATTGCTTACGGGGAGACGCGCACTTACGGACAGATAGCCGCATCCCTGGGCGAGCCTTCAAAGGCGCGCGCGGTGGGCGCCGCCGTCGGCCGGAATCCGATTGCAATCATCATTCCCTGCCACCGTGTCGTAGGACACGACGGTGGTTTGACCGGCTACGGAGGCGGGTTGGACCGCAAGGCGAAGCTGCTAGAATTGGAACAGGCACGCAAATGACGAATGACGAAGTTCGAATGTCGAATGCAAAGCCTCTGCGTCCTGGCGGCGAGCACAAGAGAGTGTAAAAAAAATCAATCCCTTCTGTGTGCCGATCTGAAAAGAGGCGCTGCACCGGAAGCCAGCATTCGCAATTCGACATTCGCAATTCGTACTTCAGATCCTCCACCTCCGATAAACTTCACTAAAGCGGCTCATCTCCTCAGTTGTGCCCATGGAAATCCGGCTGAACTTTTCCAAAGTCTGAAACGGCCTTCCCACTTCAATTCCATTCGAGGCCATGAATTCGCGAAACTTTTTCGCGTCGCCTGCTTCCACCACCATGAAATTGGCGACAGAAGGAAAATATTTCCGGCCCAGTTGCCGGCACAGTTCGGCCAGGCGATCTCGTTGTTGCCGATTCTGATCGTGACACATCCTGACAAAGTCTCTGTCTGCCAGGGCTGCTTGCGCAGCTTCGCCACCGCAGACGTTGATGCAGTCCTGGTTTCGGAACCGGGACAATTCGGCAATCACGCGGGCGTTGCCCACACCATAGCCGATGCGCATTCCCGCCAAGCCATAGATCTTCGAAAAGGTCCTGCACACTAGAAGATTTGGATAGGACGGCGCCTCGTGGATCCATGTCTGGTACTCAGGGGCGTCGACAAATTCGTGGTAGGCTTCGTCAACGACGATGAAAGTGCTTGCCGGCAACGCCTGGATAAACGGCGCCAGATCCCTGTGGGGCGTGAATCCGCCGGTGGGATTGTTGGGATTGCAAATGTAAATGACCGCACCCGTTTTGCTCACTGCGCGCCGCATCGCTTCCAGATCATGCTTCCCGTCCGATTTGAGTGGAACGCGCCGGATGGAAATCCCAAGGGGCTCGGCGTAACTTGCGATGGCCTCAAACGTCGGATGAGGCAGGATCAATTGCCGCCTCTGCAACCCGGCATGCGTGACCGCCATGCGAAGCAGTTCGGTCGAGCCGTTGGAAACAATCACATGCTCCGTTGCTAAGCGATTCGCCCTGGCGACAGCGCGAATCAAGTTTTCTTCCGTCTGGTCGGGGTAGCGATTTCCAGCGGCTGCGAACTTTCGAATTGCATCCAGCGCCGCCGCGGGAGGGCCGTAAGGATTCTCATTATTGTTGAGCAGGATTGGCTTGCCCGCAGGCTCCGATAAGATGGATGGAGAACGGCCGGCTCGCCTCGCCGTCCAGCCGGCGGCAATCAGGCCGAGGGTGGCTTCATGGAAACTCCTTC
>DASXTB010000343.1:0-7341 GCA_036505615.1 Acidobacteriota bacterium | reverse complement strand
ATTATCGTCACCAGCGAACGGTCGTCGCACCAAAAGGCCCGTGCAATCGAATCCTTGGGAGCACAGGTTTGGCGCATAAAACTGCGACACGGAAGAATGCCTTGGACGGCGATCTTGCGGAGACTCGCGGCGAAGGGGATTCTTAGCGTGATGATCGAGGGCGGGGCGACGACTTCAGCGTGGGCCTTGCGAGAGGGGGCGGTGGATAAAATCTTGTTTTTCTACGCCCCGATGATTCTAGGCGGCGATGGCCGAGTTATGATTGATGCTCTGGGAGTCAAACGGGTTAGGCAGGCGATTACCGTCCAGAGAATGCGAGTACGACAGTCGGGGACTGATACGCTCGTTTCCGCATATCTTTGAAACGGACCGAATCGAGGTTCCTCTTGCCCGGCAGCAGGGCGCGCGCGAAGACTAATTCTGAAGTCGATGTTTACGGGTTTAATCCAAGACGTAGGAAAAATCGCGTCGCTGCAGCTGAATAAAAGGTCGGCGGTTCTAGCCGTTGAGACCAGCCTTCCCATGCGCTCGATGAAACTTGGTGCCAGCATCGCTGTCAATGGAGCATGTTTGACCATAATGAAAAAAGGCAAGAATACGCTTACGGTAGACGTCTCACCCGAAACACTGAATCGCACGAGTCTCGCGTTACTCGGAATCGGCAGTTTGGTCAATCTCGAACGATCGTTGCGACTTCAAGACGGGTTGGGGGGGCATTTGGTTACAGGGCACGTAGATGGGGTAGCAGTTATCGAGTCCATAGAAACACAAGGTGAATTTACCTTCTTTACGTTTCGTATCCCTGTGCAGTTGGGAGCCTTCCTGGTATCGAAGGGGTCGGTTGCTGTGGATGGTATCAGCTTGACCATAAACGAGTGTAGTCGTCGACGCTTCTCAGTTGCGATTATTCCATTCACCTTGGAGCATACTAATTTGCGCGCCCGTAGGGTTGGTGATAAAGTTAATATTGAAACTGATCTCATCGGAAAATACGTACAAAAGCTCGTCAGGGCGCAGAATTAGTTTCACCTTCAGCCATTTCGGACTCCCGGTACTAGACTATGCCGCTAGCAACCATTGAGGAAGGTATTAAGGAGCTCCGCGTAGGTCGGATGGTCATCCTCGTCAACGAGGAGGGGTCCGACAGCGACGGTTTCTTTTGTGTCCCCGCGGAAAAGGTCACAACCGAGATCATTAATCACATGCTGCACCATGGTCGAGGAATTATCTACGTGACATTAACCGATGAAAGGATTCGGGAATTAGGCATTCCTCTGGTCCCTGAGGAGAACAGCAGTTTGGCGGGGCTCCTTTGTGGAGCGTCTTTTTCGGTAAGACTAGAAGGTGTGCATGGGGTGTCGGCTCAGGGTCGAGCACACACCATTAAAGCAGCCATCGCCGATCACACCAAGCATGAAGACCTGGTGATTCCTGGTCATGTACAACCTCTGCAGGCGCGTAGCGGTGGGGTATTAGCGCGTTCGGGGAGAACCGATGCTTCGGTGGATTTGGCCCGACTAGCGGGATTCAAACCTGCCGGCGTGATCTGCCAAATTCTAGAAGATGACGGTTCCCTTGCCCTGCTTCCATATCTGGAGCACTTGGCCGAGCGGGACAACGTCAAGATTGTCTCGGTTACTGGATTGATCGCCTATCGATTGCGAAACGAGAGTTTGGTTAAACGCGTTGCCGAGGAGGTCTTCCCGACCATACACGGAGGCGTGTATAAGGCGATTGTCTATCGCAACGAGGTTGACGGCTCCGAGCATATGGCCCTCGTCAAAGGGGATATCGGAGATGCGACGGGTGTACTGGTGCGGCTGCATTCGGAGTGTCTTACGGGGGATGTTTTCGGTTCGGAACGTTGCGATTGCGGCGATCAGATCCGGCAGTCTTTAAAACTAATCGATCAGCAAGGTAAGGGAGTGTTGGTTTATATGCATCAGGAAGGCAGGGGCATTGGTCTTACCAACAAGATCAAGGCCTATGCCTTGCAGGATAAAGGATTGGATACCGTAGAAGCTAATCTTGAATTAGGCTTTAAAGAGGATCTCCGGGACTATGGCATCGGCGCCCAAATGCTGCGCGATCTCGGCGTTCAAAGCATCCGTTTATTGACCAACAATCCGCGCAAAATCCTCGGCCTCGAAGGGTACGGACTTAAAGTGGAAGAACGGGTGCCGCTGGAGATTCCGCCCCGCGACACCAATATTCACTATCTTCGCACGAAACAGAGTAAGCTGGGGCATATTTTTTCCAACCTCGAATCCAAGCCCGCCAAGCAGTAACTGGCCGTAGTCAGCGCAGACTCATGACGAAGATTATTGAAGGCAAGCTCGATGCGCGGGGGATCAAGATCGGTATTATCGTGAGCCGGTTCAATAATTTCATAACGGAGAAGTTACTGGACGGAGCCTTGGAGGGCTTGAAGACCCATGGTGGCGAAGATGACGATATTACCGTCATTCGCGTTCCCGGTGCATTCGAGATACCTTTGCTGGCCGAGCAGATGGCCGCCAGCGGAAAATATGATGCGCTGGTTTGCTTAGGCGCGGTGATTCGAGGAGATACGCCGCATTTCGAATATGTATCCGACGCGGTGACTCGAGGAGTCGGGGAGGCCGTCTCGAAGTATCGGATTCCCATTGGCTTTGGGGTTTTGACGACGAATAACGTCGAGCAAGCAATGGAACGCTCCGGTTCCAAAGATGCGAATAAGGGATACGAGGCTGCCTTGACAGCCGTTGAGATGATCAATGTTATTCGTCAGCTCCCAGGGTAAGCCAGCATTCGGAATTGTCGGTTGGTTAACTTAAAGAAAGTCTTCGTCGCGAATCAACAGCTCACAAGGGCACGGTTGATCATGGGAACCAGACGTAAGGGCAGGGAACTAGCCCTACAAGCTTTATACCAGATCGAGATAACCGGCGATGCTTCGATTGCCGCCGTGGAACTCTTTCTTAGTCATTTCGAAGGCAGCGCAGAAGCAAAGGAATTTGCCCGCCGTTTGGTGTCGGGAGTCGTGAGTCAGCGGGCAAAAATCGATCGACTTATTCAACAATGCACTGAACACTGGAAGCTGTTGCGCATGGCCAAGGTTGATCTTGTGATTCTACGCATGGCCACTTATGAGCTGGTTTTCTGCCCGGACATCCCTCTGAACGTCAGTTTGGATGAGGCCATCGAAATCGGCAAGCGCTTTGGCACGGACGACTCTCCAAACTTTATCAATGGTGTGTTGGATCAGGTGGCCCACTCAGGCTGCGCAAAATTACAATAGCCCTCAAATGGAAAATCGGTATCGGGCCAAGGCCATAGAAGACAAGTGGCAGCGGATTTGGGAGGAGAACAGAACCTTCCAGGTCACAGAGAATCCGGGAAAGCCCAAGTACTATGTGCTTGAGATGTTTCCGTATCCCTCCGGGCGCATCCACATGGGTCACGTCCGTGTATATGCGATCGGCGACGTGATCGCCCGCTTTAGAAGAATGAGAGGCTACAATGTGCTCCACCCTATGGGATGGGATGCCTTTGGGCTTCCTGCAGAGAACGCTGCGATCGAACGTGGAATTCACCCTGCCAAGTGGACGACGGAAAATATCGCCTACATGCGGGATCAGCTGAAGAAGATGGGAATCTCTTACGACTGGGACCGTGAAATCGCGACTTGCGACCCCGAGTACTATCGTTGGGAACAACTGGTCTTCATCCGGATGCTCGAGCGCGGGTTGGCATACCGTAAGCGCTCCAGTGTGAACTGGTGCCCCTCGTGCCAGACGGTTCTGGCCAACGAGCAGGTTGAGGACGGCCGTTGTTGGCGGTGCGAGTCCGAGGTCAGCAAGCGTGATATCGACGGCTGGTTCTTCAGGATCACCGCTTACGCAGATGAATTGTTGGATTGGTGCGACCGACTTACAGACTGGCCCGAACGGGTCATCACGATGCAGAAAAACTGGATCGGGCGCAGCGAGGGCGCCGAATTCGACCTGCCGGTAGTGGGCCGCCCGGACCTGAAGGTTCGGGTGTTTACCACACGGCCCGACACTGGATTCGGCATGACCTACGCTGTACTGGCACCCGAACATCCGCTGGTGGACCGATTGGTGACCGAACCTGCTGAGCAGGCGAAGGTGGAACGGTTCCGCGCTGAAGTGCTCAAGCAGTCTGAGCAGGAACGCGTGGCCGAAGACCGGCCAAAACACGGCCTCCGACTCTCTGCGCACGTGATCAATCCCTTTAACGGAAGGGAGATACCGCTGTTTATCGCGGACTATGTGCTCATGATCTACGGTACCGGCGCTATCATGGCGGTGCCCGGAGAGGACCAGCGGGACTGGGATTTCGCGAAGACGCACGGGCTCGACATCATCGAGACAGTTAGCCGGCCGGCGGCATGGAACGGCGAGGCGTATACTGGCGCCGGCATCAAAATCAATTCAGGTTTCCTCAATGGACTTACGGTGGCCGACGCTAAGCGACGGGCGATCGACTGGTTAGTCGAGCGAGGCCTTGGAAAAGCGAGGGTCAACTATCGCCTGCGCGACTGGGGAATAAGCCGCCAGCGTTATTGGGGTGCCCCGATTCCCGTGCTCTACTGCAATGCCTGCGGTATGATGCCCGAAAAGGAGGAAAATCTCCCGGTCGTGTTGCCACATGATGTCCAAATCAGCGGTAAGGGAGGCTCCCCGCTGTCCACCCACGCCGCATTTGTCCGCGCTACTTGCCCGCGTTGCGGCGGTCCCGCGCGGCGCGAGACCGACACGATGGACACTTTCGTAGAGTCATCCTGGTACTTTCTCCGCTACTGTTCGCCCCACTTCAAGGAAGGCATAGTCGAACGGGACGCAGCGGCCTACTGGATGCCAGTGGATCAATACATCGGTGGTATCGAGCACGCTGTGCTCCATCTTCTCTACGCGCGGTTTTATACTAAGGTGTTGCGCGATCTTGGACTGGTGAAGGTGGATGAGCCGTTTAACGCGCTCCTGTCCCAAGGCATGGTTGTCAAGGACGGTGCCAAGATGTCAAAGTCAAAGGGCAACGTTGTCTCCGACGACGTGATCCGCGACAAATATGGTGCCGACACCGGACGATTGTTCGAGCTTTTCGCTGGTCCTCCGGAAAAGGATCTGGAGTGGAGCGATCAAGGAGTGGAAGGGGCTTACAGGTTTCTTACACGTTTGTGGCGCTTCACATTCGAACATCGCGAGGCTTTGGTCGCGGCGAGGTCAGATTTTTCGCAAAACGAGCTTCCCGGCGATCTTAGGAATCTGTACCGGTTGATTCATAGGACCATTAAGAAGGTCACGGAAGACATCGAATCGAGATTTCACTTCAATACGGCGATTGCAGCCATCATGGAACTTTTCAACGCTCTCAGTGCCAGCGTCCAAGATGGGTCTAAGCTCGAAATGGGGACGCCGGTCATCAAAGCAGGGTTGGAAACGATTATCACCATGCTTTATCCCTTTGTGCCTCATGTCGCGAGCGAGCTGTGGGAATCTCTAGATCATCGAGGCGGTCTGGATGCCGTTTCTTGGCCGAAATACTCCGAAGCAGCGCTGGAAGAAGAGCAGCTACTGATTGTGGTCCAGGTCAATGGCAAAGTGCGCGGCAAAATTACCGTTTCGGCTGATGTGGACCAAACCCAAATCGAGTCGGAGGCATTGCAGGATCAGAAAGTCAGAAGTTTTCTCGATGGCAAAAAGGTGCAAAAGGTTATTCATGTCCCGCGTCGGCTTGTGAATATCGTGGCGGAGGGTTAAAAGGATGAGCCAAAAACGGATATTTCGATCTTTGATTGGGCCCTGCACTTATCTTGCGTTTCTATGCCTGCTCGGGTGTGGTTATCAATTCGCAGGACGGAGCGATCTTTTTCCGAAAGACATCCACTCGGTATATGTAGAACCGTTTCTTAATCGAACTCGGGACGTCGGCTTGGGGCCCGAGATAACCACAGCGCTGCGAGGTGAGTTGTATCGCCGGGGCGAGCTGCAACTCGTGGATCAGCCGGATCGGGCGGATGCAATTTTGAGTGGGGTCGTGCGTTCCTTCGACAGCCTGACGGCGTCAGTAAACCAAAATGCCGAGGTCCTGCAATTTGAAGCCACATTGATTGTCGACACAACCTTTCGTCGTCGAGAGCCGAGTGAAATATTGTGGCGTGGGCAGGGTATTCGGCTAAGCGAGATTTACGCCGGTGAGCGGGCTGCGGTTGTGACAACATCCTCAAAATTTCAAAACCAAACACTGAACACCTCGAATGTGCGTAGCTTGACGGATATACAGCTCACTGAAACCGAAAGTCGCCGGATGCGCGAGGACCTAATGGAGCGTTTCGCTCGAGAACTCCATCAGAGACTCATGGAAATGTTTTGATGTGCGGGGTGAGAGCGTTCTAGAACCGCACTGCCTAAGCCGGAAATCTGATTGGCATCAGGCCGTCGCAGCGAGGCTTGCTGAGCGCGATAGCCGCGATAGCCAGCGAGAGGCTGTGTTGCGCGTGATTGTTCCCTTGCCGACAGCTTTGCCTAAGGCTCGATTGACCGCTCTGATCTGATCGGAAACAGTCTCTGGGTTTTTCGACTCGATTGCCTGCCGTGCCTTTTTGATCAAAGTCCTGAGTTTGGTCCTTGATTCCACGTTTCTTGCCCGTCTCTTTTCGCTCTGACGATGCCTTTTGATAACCGATGGATGGACAGCCAAAGAATGCCTCCTCAAATGAATGCAGTCTTTCTAACATCTACCCTATGAGTAGTCAACGCGATAAAACAACAGGACGATTAGTCGGATTATCAGCTTGTTTATGCGATGCAAATTGTAACGTATCGCACGGTGGTCTGATTGGCTCAGTCAAAGGCGGTTTTCAACTCCCTTTGCATGTCGAATGTGGTCTCTTGTGGCGAAAGGATTCCTTTTCAAGGTCTCAAGAGGAGATCGATTCGTCTAATTTACTGGAACTGCCATCAAATCCATGTTTTGAATTACTTTGATAACTTATTAAATTGAAAGCGAATTTATTGACTTGAAATTGGGCATTTCGCTGAACTGCGCCATTTTTGGCCCTGTGCTTGACCCTCTGAATTACTTATCAACAAGTTACCCACAGTTCTTGTGGGCTCGGATTTTGGGCGGCTCTTCCGGCTCTGTTAATTGATCGAAGGGGACTCCTGAAGTCTGACATTTGCGGGCCGTATCAGAGCTGCCGAACTGTGAACTGCACTGGTTCGACAGAGGAAGATGTGAAAACAATCGCCGTAAAAATGGCCGGGACGCATGTAATACCAACGCAAGTATCAAGTTGTATTCGAAGGTAACAGCGGATAACGACAGCGCGCCGCG
>DASXTB010000342.1:0-6184 GCA_036505615.1 Acidobacteriota bacterium | reverse complement strand
CCACCCCAACCCTCCCCACGCGTGGGGAGGGAGCCCCACCGAATTCAAATTCAACTACGACTCAAAAACTCGTCGTAAATGCTCTGCAATCGTTCGCGCAGGTGCAGCACCGCGTAGCGCTTGCGCGAGAGTAGCGTGTTGACGTTCACACCGCTTTCTGCCGACAACTCTTTGAAGGGCCGCCCTTCAACTTCGTGAGCGATGAAGACAAAGCGCTGTTCATCCGGCAATTCATCAATCGCAAGTTCCAGCTCGTCAAGTAGCACGCTGCGGACGTATAGCGCTTCCGGCCCGGCCCCTAATCGATCGATGGGCGATGGCAAGAGATCTTCGATCCCGAGCACGTCGCTGTCTTCATCGCCAGGATCAAAGGGCCCCACGTCGCTGAAGGCCTCTGGCTTCTGCTTGCGGAAGAGATCGGTGATGCGATTGCGCGCGACGCGAAAGAGCCAGCCGGTGACGTGGTCGATCGGCATCAGCATGCGGTTCGCTTGCACCAGCTTGTAGAAGACGTCCTGCAGAATGTCCTCGGCGTCGCGCGGGTCGGGCACGCGCCGGCGAATGAAGTTGCGCAGCCGGGACTGCTCCCGCTTGACCATTTCGGAGATCCGCTGGTCCTGTTCAAGTGCCATCCGTTCCCGGCTCGCCGTGCCCTTCATCTACGACTGTAGACGAATGAAGGAGTGCGGATATTGTAGAGGGTAAGATGCTAAGGTCGATAGACGAATGAGATGGCAATACTTGGCTGACCCAGTCCGATCAGGAGGCTGCGGCGGCCACCGGTTTCACCTTTGCGCCCTTAATTAGAAGCCACAGCATTTTGGTTGCACAATGGGCGAGGGGCCGATATATTCTGCAACCAGGAGGTTGCACATGACGACAATAGTCACAGACCGAATTGAAAAGCGAGTGCTGCTTCGCGCGCCGCGCTCGCGGGTGTGGCGCGCGCTTGCCGACGCCGATGAGTTCGGCACGTGGTTCGGCGTCAAGCTCGAAGGTCCGTTCACTGAAGGTGCAACGGTCCGCGGGCAAATCACTTACCCTGGCTATGAACATCTCACCATGGAGGTGGTGGTTGAGCGGATCGAACCCGAGCGCTACTTGTCCTATCGCTGGCATCCGTACGCCGTGGATCCAGACAGCGACTATTCGCGCGAGCCAATGACGCTGGTGGAGTTCCGGCTGGACGAGACCGGCGAGGGGACGTTGCTCACCATTGTCGAGTCCGGCTTCGATCGGATTCCGCTCGCGCGTCGCGCCGAGGCTTTCCGAATGAACGAGGGTGGCTGGATAGAACAGACGCGAAACATCGAACGCCATGTCTCGCAGTCGTAACGCCGCCGCTAAGTTCAGAGAGGCCGCGCCCCTTTTCGCGGCGCTTGGCGAGACCACACGCCTCACGTTAGTCGCTAAACTGTGCGCCCACGGGCCGCTCTCGATCACGCGCTTGAGCGAGGGAAGCGGCGTCACGCGCCAGGCGATCACGAAGCATCTCCACACCCTGGCACATGCGGGTCTGGTACATGGCAGCCGATCGGGCCGCGAACGGATTTGGGAACTCCAGACGAAGCGCCTAGAGAAAGCGCGTCGATGCCTCGACCAGATTTCCAATCAGTGGGACGCCGCGATCGCTCGACTGAAGGCATTCGTGGAGGAGAAGCCTTGAAGCTTGGAGTGTTCTACGATCTCCGCACACCGACTTCTTCGAGTTTTCGGCAGCCGTCTTACAACGCCCCGGCGAAACGAATTACCTGGCTTCGCCTCCCAGAATCAGAGGCAAGCCCGACTTTGGGTTTCCGATGACCACGATCTTACTGTTCTGGCTTAGAGCAAGCTTTTCCGTCGCTTCAATACCCTTCCATTCCAGCAGTTGCTGGCTGATGCCGGCGGCCACAATGCGCTGAAAATCGGCGATTCCCTGCGCCTCAATTCGCTTGCGCTCGGCCTCCTGCTGCTCTTTCTGCAGAATAAATTTCATCTGCTCGGCCTCCTGCTCTCGACGCAGTTTTTCCTGGATCGCGTTGGCGACTACGCTGGGAAGGCCAATCTTGCGCAGCAGCACCTGCTCGACAATGATTCCTCTGTCCTTCGATATTTTGCTGAACAGGTCGAACATCTCTCGGGCAATCTTCTCGCGTTCCGCCGAATAAAGCGCTTTTGCTTCGTACGAAGCGGTTATCTCACGGACTGCCGAGCGAATCTGCGGCTCGACGGCGACTGTTTGATAATCTTGGCCGATCGTCTTGTAAATATCGCCTGCCTTGCCCGGCTCGAGGCGATAGAGCAGGGAAACTTCCAAGTCCATGGTCAGCCCCTCCTTGGAAGGAACTTCGGCCACCTCCTTCAACTGCTGTGTCTGAACAGTCATCCTGATAACCTTAGTGAACGGCAGCACAAGATGCACGCCCGGAGGCAGAATATCGGTTGAGACGTTCCCGAAAAAGTTCTTCACGCCAACGTGTCCGGCTGGAACCACTACGATGGGGTTGAAGCCGCAAAGAAGAAACAGGGCCACTGCTGCGATGACGATCCACTTGATCGCCGTACCCACACTCCTCAGCGGCCGCTGCCCGCCGGTGATACGATTCTCCAACATGCTCATCCTCCTGTATCGCGACTGAGATCCTCTTAGATCGCGTCGCGGTTTCTTGTCTTAGGTTAAGGGATTTCGCAACCGGCGGCCGAGCTCTCGGGTTCGCCTCTTTGCGGACACCGCGCCAGAGTTCAGCCTTCGCCGGATAAGCCTAATCTTAGACGCGGTGCAGTTGCAACCACTGGAATCACAGGCCTGGAGAATATGGGCGGATCCATGTCGTGACTATGCTCGACTTTCGACCTGCGACGTTCGACCTTTGACTTTGTTCTCAGGCCAGCGCCTGCTTCTCCGGTCCCTGCGGTTCGCTCTCGCCGCCGGTTACTCATGCTCGCAAAAGGCCCTAAGAATCTCTAAGGGATTCTCATGCCGGGAATTCCGAGATTCATCGCATTGTAAATACTTATCAACCAACACATATTGAAATCGTGAGTCGGTAGAGAAAGGTTTCGCTCGCTTGTCGGAGCGCAGCAAATTTGAAGGAGACGAAACATGAAGCTTTACGAATCGTGCCTGTGCATGGAATGTGAGGAGGTGTTGAGCCGCGCAAACAGAGCCTGTCCATCGTGCACGTCGACTCAGCTGGCTCCACTAAGCAGATTTATTCCGACGGTGATGGACAAAGAGGTTTTGTTTGACGGGCTTGTCGCGCGCTTGACCGACACACAGGCGGAGATCAACGGACGGATCCGGCGACTTCAGCACCAGACGGATGGGGGCTCGCGAGGCCGAAAAATACGCCGGCTTCTGCCGCATATCTCCGGCAAAGTCCGCGAGGCGAACGGAGGCTCTAAGTTTTACGGTCTGAGGCGATCGCTTCCATTGGCCATTGCAAAGTTTTTGAACATACTATAGAGAGGCTTTTCCAGATAAGGGATTGGGGATCCCTGTTCGCGCTGGCGTCGAAGCGACACCGCCTTGGATAGGAGCAGCCCGAAGCCGCACGGGCCGCCGTCGACGAGATTAAAGTAGAACGACCTCTTCCACCATGAGGTATCCATACTCCGGTACAAGATTTCAATTTGCGCCTCCATCTGCGCATCCGTCTGATCGCACGTACCGCTCCTAAAATTAAACTCCGTAAGCCAGACCGGTTTTTTCCCCAGCCAGCCGTGCTCGGCCAGCTCCAGGCGAACTTCGGTCATCTTTGAAACGGTGGTAAATGCGTCAATGTTATAGCTGTGCACCGTGAACACATCAAACCAGTCTCCAAAGAATCGCAGCAGAGGGTCCACGCCGTTGAACCGCCAGTTTCCCCAGTAACTGTCAAGAGTGGTGATTTCGGGGCCGGCGACTTTCGCGGCCAGGCTGGCGGCCTTGATGCCGTTATGGCCAGGAACGACAATCAAATTCAAATATTCGTTGATCACATTATCGTATGGTTTCTCCGGATTGAAATTTGGCCTCAGATTAGGCTCATTCCAGAGAATGAAATACAAGACCTGGGGTGAATATCGCGCAGCGGCGTTGTAGCAAAGATCTTCCCATGCAAGCTTGAACAAGTCCTTCCTTGAATTAGCAATCAGGCCACAGTCGTCATTGGATTCACTCAAGTCGCCTCCGCATCCCGCTGGGGCTCCTGTGACCCAGTCGGGTCCTTTAGTCAACTGCAATACCACGTTCAAGGCGCGTGTTCGCGCTTCGATTACGGCTGCGTCAATCTCCGACCAATCGTAAGCGTGATTGCCGCTCTTTCTACCCGGCAAGTTGCTGGCAGGTCCGCTGGGCGGATTGCGCTCAATGAACACCCAGTGCGCGCGAATGATGATCCAGCCGACCCCTGTTTCAGCCGTCTTGTCCATCAGGTAAGGACCGTCCGGTCCGGCAAACTGGGCTTCAATTCTGTGCAGTCCGAACTTGCTCCTTTGAGCGATGGCGTCGGCAGGAGCAAATTGGAGGGCCAGGATGAAAGAGCACAAAAGTCCGCGCGCGCTCCTTGTAAAGGACCTGACGCACAGACGCGAAGGCGCAAAGACGCAGAGTGAAGGAGGGCGAGTGTATTTGCCCACGGAGTTGGTGGAGCTTGTCAGTTTGATCTTAGGTGGGCACATATACTTGCACTGACCAAAAAGGCTTGCTGCAAGCTGCCACGAAGCCACGATGACACGAAGCTATTTATTTCTCTGATCACCTTCGTGTCATCGTGCCTTCGTGGCAGCTTTAGAACCTTGCACAAAAAAGTGGTTAAAAAAACCAAATTTCACCGTCCGGTATCACGTCAACGTCCACGACTACGGCCAATCGAATCGTGAGCGATTGTGTATCTTTCGTCCACGTAGGCGTGGACGTGCTCGTGAACGTGAACGTGGTCGTGATCGGCTTTTATTAGTTTGCGGCTTTGCCGCGCTAGATCTCGGCGCCGCTAACCGCTAAATTCACTACGGGCTGCAAAAATTCTTACTGCGCCCATTCCCCCAGCAATCTGAGAACCTGGCCTATGTGCTGGAATTCATCTTTATTCAGAGACGGACCCCAGGGATCGTACACCGCAGTTTGTGGAAGGACTCCCAAATGAGCCAGCGCGCAGAGAGTCCGGCGGATGTAGCCTTCCATCGGGTGAATAAAAAGGGCCTGCGCCAGAGTGTCCACGACGCGCGAGAGCTGAAGGAACTGCGCCGCGTCCCCGTTGAAAAACGCTTGCAGGAGCGCATGCTGGAGTTTCACGCACACCGCACCCATTCCGATCAGCGCCGCCTGAGCGCCGCACATGAGGCTGTAACCCAAGAATCGGTCTTCGCCTGTGATCAGCGTCTTTTCGGGAAACTCCTCGGTGATTATGCGCGCGACATCCTGGAAAGTCGTTACGCTGTCTAGCGTCGCCATTTTGACCGCCACCACTTCGGGCATGGAAAGAAGCTTTCGCAGCAAGCGCGGCGAGTAACAGATTCCCCCGGCTGCCTCGTAAAGATAAAAGACGATCAGGGGCAGGCCGGCGGCGGCAACTTGCTGGTGGTACTTGAGCGTCGACGCTTCGTTGGAGTCCAGGTTAAGCGGGTCGAGCTTGGGCTCTTGGGCGGCAAGGCGAAGACGGCCGCGGTAGATGGTGGGAGGATGCACAAGCAGCGCGTCCGCTCCCAGCGACGCGGCCTCGGCCGCCATCCCCACTGCGCTCTCTGAATGTTGTTTGGGATCCAGAATCTCCGGCGAGGCGCCCACTCCCGCTACCACGGTCTTGTCCTGGCTCAGGGCGCTGCGCCACGCCGTGAGCACTTCGCGTCGCTGCTGCCTGGTCAGTCTCAATCCTCTGCCGGTGTGGGCCCACACGGCGACGCCGGCTAGCGGTTGACCGGACATGTAGGCTGTGTAAGCGCCGTGCGCAGGGCCGTCAATCTCCCCCCGCTCGGTGAATGGCACCGGGACGGCCGGCAGCAGAGCGCCTCTCAGGCGTGCCCGCCATGCTTTTAGATCCGGGTGATTGCTCGTTTTCATCGGCTACGAGTTAGCAGGTTAGCAGGTTAACAGGTTAGCGACGACCTTTTCGCTCTTTCGGCATCTTGTTAGAATTATTGCAAGATAGCAGAAAGGAGTATCTTATGTACTTCTCAAAATCGAGATCACTCTGCTATTGGGAATTACCCTGACCTCGATAGT
>DASXTB010000341.1:0-12632 GCA_036505615.1 Acidobacteriota bacterium | reverse complement strand
ATTGGAGATCTCTCCAAACAACAATTGCTTGACTGGCCGGCCCTTCCTAACATGACGACATCAAGAAGCACGATTTCACAAATCGACGGTAATGCGACCTTTTGATCGGAAAAGCATCCTTAAATCCTGCTGACTAAATCGTCAGCGATATTCCTATAGCAGTCGGAGCTTTGGACTTTCTGTTTCCAGAAGGGAAGTTCGTAAACGTGCCTGTGAGCTCTGCGCAGCCATAAAATCGACGGGCAGGTTTGTCTCTGACGTGTAGGGGCGACCCTGTGTGGTCGCCCCTCCTCCAGTAATAGGGGACATACTCGGGCGGCCACGCAGGGCCGCCCCTACCTTCATGTTAATTTCTTTACATATTCTGAGCTCTACGAAACAAGAGCCAGTACGCCGGAATCCCAGCCAGAACAATGCCGAAGACGACACTGGTCCAGAGGGTTTCTGTAATCAGGGCGTTGATAATCAAATAGACAACGCCTCCGATAAAGACCAGCGGCACCACCGGGTAGCCGATGGCCTGGTAAGGTCTTTCCAAAAGCGGCAGCCGGAGGCGCAGCCGGTAGAGCGCGGCTATTGCGAGCGCATAGAAAGGCCAGATGGCAATAACAAAGGTGTCGGCTAACTGTTCGAATGTTCTGAGAAGCACGAAGGCCACCCCCAGAAATCCTGCCAAACCGACGGCGACATAGGGCGTGTGATAGCGCGGATGGACCTTTGCGATCGATTTGAAGAAGAGGCCATCGTCGGCCATGGCAAAAAACACGCGTGGAGATGCCAGCATGCTCGCATTCAGCGAGCCAAACGTAGACACCATCACCACCACGGAAACAATCGCCACGCCGATGTTTCCAAACAGCGCCGACATGGTGTCGGCGGCCACCAGGCGCGACTGGGCGACCTTCTCAATTGGATTTACGTAAAGATAAGCCGCATTGGCAAGCAGGTAGATGGCGATGATAGCGAGCGTCCCAAAAATTAAGGCGCGGGGCAGGTTCCTTTTCGGATCTCGCACTTCGCCGCCGGCAAACGAAAGATCAGCCCACCCGTCATAGGCCCAGAGAACGGAAATCAGCGCCAGACCAAAAAGACCGGGCTGGACTGGATTCGCCACTGAAGAAAAATGGCCAAGGCTTGCCCCTCGGCCGGCTCCCAGCAGGAAGGATGCGGCCACCAGAGAAGCGAGCGCCGCAAACTTCCCCGCCGTGGTCATCCCGACGATGGCAGCGCCCCAATCAACGCCGCGAACATTTACCATTGCTGCAAAAATAATGGCCCCGGCGGCCAGATAATGGACCAAGGACCCACGCTCGGCAGGATCGATTCCAATGGAACGAAGAAAGTACTCGGCAAAAACGGTGGCGATCGCACCCAAGGCCGATGCTCGGATCACCACCAGTTCGGACCAGCCAAAAAGAAAGGCAAACAGACGTCCCCATCCCTCGCGCAAATAGACGTATAGTCCTCCCGTCTGGGGAAACATGCCGGAGAGTTCCGCCAGCGAAAGCGTTCCCGACAGCGTGACGATCCCACCCAGGATCCACACAGAAAGCATCAGGGGGGGATTTGGCACGCGGGCGGCGATGCTGGCGGGAGTGCGGAAGATCCCGGATCCGATGGTGACTCCAATGACAATGCCGATAGAGCTCCACAGCCCCAGCCGTCGCTCCAGTTGGCTTTCCTGTTTTTCACCATCATTCATGGCGAAGTCTGTTCCAATGACTTGGCTGAAACATAAAGCCATTCACGTTCACGCTCACGTTCACGATAACGAGAACGTGGTCGTCGACGTGGCCGTGGACGTGAACGTGAACCTAGACGGTTTTCGAAATCGTTTAATTCCGGGCTCCGTTTCCAAACAATCTTCAATCTCTGTTTCGCAGGTAATTGGAAAACGATGAACAAAATTCAACGTTTTTATCAGCTAGCTGATAGCATGGCGATCCCTACGAACTGACAGCATACTACACGGTTTGCCGGGACTTTCTACTACTCGACAGCGACAGCAGCGGCCAAAAGGAGATTTCCAGGGTCACCGATAGCAACATGTCAAGCCCAGGTTGACTCGACTAACGCGAATGCGTTATGGTTCCATTTTGGAGGTTAAAAGGCAAATGCCAACTGTAACCCTTAAGGGTGTGCCCAAAAGACTCCATCAAAAACTAAAGTCAAGGGCCTCCTTGCACCGCCGTAGCTTGAATGGCGAGATACTCACCTGTCTGGAGTCTGTCGTCGAATCGGTTCCTGTCGATGTAGAAACCCTGCTCAGACGGGCTCGCTTCCTCCGTGGCCAGGTGTCGGGGGAATTAAATGATAACGCGCTGAAGAAACTGAAGAATCATGGCCGGCCATGATTGTAGTTGACACCAGCGTAATCGCCTATTTGTGGTTGCCAGGGACGCACTCGGATAGTGCATCCCGCGCGCTGCGCAAGGATCCCGCTTGGGCTGCGCCGACACTTTGGCGTTCTGAATTTCGCAACGTCATTGCCGGGTACTTGCGCCGAAAACGCCTCTCCTATGCTACCGCCTTACAGATTCTCTCAGAAGCAGAAGCGCTGTTGCGCAACGGAGAATACTCGGTTTCTTCTACTGACGTGATGCATCTCGTATTGCAGTCCAATTGCTCGACTTATGATTGCGAATTTGCGGCCCTCGCGTATGAATTGAAGGCATCTCTGGTCACCATTGATAAGCAGTTACTGGCCGCCTTTCCGAAAATTGCCGTGCCATTGGAGAAATTCGCCGGCAAATCCAGATAGCGATTCAAAAGTCGGTGTTTCCACTTTATACTGAGATTTTCGAAACCCGATAATCTCGCGATTAGCCGAAGTGGGTCATGCACAAGGACGCGGGCGACCTGATCGCCCAAAACGCTGAATACATCGAAGAGCTCTACCAGCAGTACTGCAACGATCCCCATTCAGTAGAGCTAAGCTGGCGTTACTTCTTTCAAGGCATGGAGTTTGCCCACGACGGGGCTGCTTCCACCGCCCCCGCCTCAGGTTTCGCGCAGGACACTCGCATCCTCAACCTGATCGATGCCTATCGCAAGTGGGGACATCTCAGCGCCAATATCGACCCACTGGGGATGAACCAGGAGACTCACCCCGAACTGGAGCTGGAGAACCTGGGTTTTTCAGACCACGAACTAGATGCCACGTTTCCAGCAGTGCCCTTTATCGACCGCGCTCCGGTGACACTTCGCGAGGTCCGCGACGCTCTGCGCGAAATCTATTGCGGCACGATAGGCATCGAATACATGGATCTGCAGGATCCGACCATCGAGCATTGGTTCCAATCACGCATTGAAGGTCAACGTAATAAGCCGCACCTTACGCTGGAGAACAAACGAGCCATCCTGTCAAACCTCAATAAGGCGGAGATCTTCGAACGATTCCTGCACAGCAAATACGTTGGTCAGAAGAGATTCTCGCTGGAAGGCGCGGAGAATCTGATTCCCGCTATGGCCGAGCTTATCGATTACGGTGGCCAACTTGGTGTCGACGACATGATTGTGGGCATGGCGCATCGGGGCCGCCTCAACGTGCTCGCCAACATCCTGAACAAAACCTACGAGACCATTTTCAGCGAGTTCGAGGATCACTTCATACCAGGCGCTGTGCAGGGCAGTGGGGACGTCAAATACCACAAGGGATTTTCTGGGATATGTGAAACCTCTTCCGGTCAGCAAATCCGGGTCACACTGGCGGCCAATCCCAGCCACCTGGAAGCGGTTAATCCGGTGGTGGAAGGCGCCGTGCGCGCGCGCCAGTTCCTGCGCAGCGACAAGGACCGGATGCGAGTCCTGCCGTTTCTGATACATGGAGACGCGGCATTTGCCGGGCAGGGATCTGTGGCAGAGACCCTCAACCTGTCCAAACTGGAAGGATATACTACCGGCGGGACGATCCATTTCATTCTGAACAATCAGATCGGCTTTACCACCGATCCATGGGACGCGCGCTCTACGCGCTACGCCTCGGATATAGCAAAGATCGTGCTGGCCCCTACTTTCCATGTCAACGGCGACGACCCGGAGGCCGTGATCCACTGCGTCCGCCTGGCTGCGGAGTTCCGGCAAACGTTCCATCGCGACGTAGTGGTGGACATGATTGGCTACCGTCGCCACGGGCACAACGAGGGAGATGAGCCTTCGTTTACGCAGCCGACCATGTACCAGAAGATCCGCAACCATCCCACCGTGCGTGCCATTTACACAGACACTCTGGTACAGCGCGGGGACGTGGAAGCAGAGCTGGCTCGCGAGATGGAGAGGAGTTTCAAACAGCAGTTGCAGGAGGCGCTGGAGACTACGCGCGAAATGACTGCTGCCGAGCAGGCCGAAACACTGCAAAAGACCTGGACGGGATATCACAAGGCCACGCAGCAGGAATTGGAAGCGCCTGTGGAGACCGCAGTTCCGGCCGACCTTCTACAAACAATCGCGCGCCAAGTCACCGCCGTTCCTGACTCCTTTAACCTGCACCCGAAGCTGAAGCCCCTGCTGGAAGAGCACTACAAGATATTTACCGAGGATGCAGGTATCGACTGGGGAATGGCGGAAGCTCTGGCCCTGGGCAGCCTCCTGGAAGAAAAAATCCACGTGCGATTGACGGGGCAGGACACCTCTCGAGGCACCTTCAGCCATCGCCATGCAGTTCTGTACGATATTGAGAGTGACGGGCCATACGTCCCCCTGAACAGCATTTCGTCCGATCAGGCAAAGCTGAGCATCTTCAATAGCCCCCTTTCCGAGCTGGCTCCGGTCGGTTTCGAATTCGGCTATTCAACGGGCAATCCAGCGGCGCTGGTCATCTGGGAAGCTCAGTTCGGTGACTTCGTCAACGGCGCGCAGTTGATCATCGACGAATTCATCTCCTGCTCTGAAGCAAAATGGGGCCGCATGAGCGGAGTGGTCCTGCTGCTGCCGCATGGTTATGAAGGACAGGGTCCCGACCACTCTAGCGGAAGGCCGGAGCGGTTTCTTCAGATGTGCGCGGAAAACAACATGCAGGTCGCAAGCTTGACTACTCCGGCGCAATATTTTCACATCCTGCGGCGCCAGATGCACAGGCCCTTCCGCAAACCGTTGATCATCCTGTCGCCTAAGAGCCTGTTGCGGCACCCTCGTGCCACTTCAAGACTTTCAGAATTTACTGAGGGCCGGTTTCGTGAAGTGCTCGGTGAGAACGCCGAAATCAAGAAGGCGGCGCGAGTAATTTTCTGCTGCGGCAAGATCTTCTATGATTTGCTGCAGGCGAGAGAGGAGCAGCATCGCAACGATATAGTTATTGTTCGAATCGAACAGCTCTATCCTTTCATCCAGTCGCAGGTGTCGGCGCAGCTGGAGCAGTGGCAGCAATGCAAAGACATCGCTTGGGTGCAGGAGGAGCCCCAAAATATGGGCGCCTGGACCTTCATCGCTCCGCGCCTCGCGCCGCTGCTGCTCAAAGGGCAAACGCTCAGTTACGTCGGGCGGCCCGAGGCTGCCAGCCCTGCGACCGGCTCACACAAGCAGCATGTGCAGGAGCAGGAGAAGCTGGTCAGGGAAGCATTGGACTGATGCCGGCTGTCAGGTTTGCAGGTTTGCGGCTCGGCTTTGATCTGAGAATTAACAAAAATGGCGCATGAAATCAAAGTTCCGTCGGTCGGCGAATCGGTAAGCGAGGCGCGCATCGCCCGCTGGCTCAAACAGGATGGAGACACCGTCGCCATGGACGAGCCCATACTGGAGCTGGAAACCGACAAGGCCAACATGGAGTTGAACGCCGATCAGGAGGGCACACTCAAAATCCAAAAGCCTGCGGGTGAAAGTGTCGCCCCCGGCGAAGTCATCGGCTTAATTGAAGAAGGCGGTAAGTCCACCGGCAAGACTGAAGCCCGAGCCGAGACCAATCGTGACGCAGCGACCGCCCGGAGAGGTACCCCCGACAGCGCAGCCGGGACCGCGCGTGACCGGACAAGCGCTACCGCCGCCAAAGCCGGGGAGCCCGGGCTCAAGAAAAAGGATACTGAGAGATCGGAAGCGCAGCCGCAACGACCCTCGGAGAAGGAACGTGAGGTTGCTCGGCAGGAAAAAGCTCAGGAGGACAAAGCTCAGGAGGACAAAGCTCAGCAGGACAAAGCTCAGCAGGATAAAGCTCGGGAGGACAAAGCTCCCCAGGACACAACCCAGCAGGAGACAGTCAGCCCCGCCGTTCGCAAGCTGCTTCGGGAGCATGACCTCGACGTAAACTCAGTTCCGGGCACCGGAAAGGGCGGACGCGTTCGCAAGGAAGACGTCCTCAATTTCGTCAGGACCACCAAAACAGAAGCCGCTCCGCGTCCCGTGGCAGTCCCGATGCCGTCCCGGCAAGGGCAAGATGCTGTTTCCGCTCCGCCATCTCAAAAAGCCTCTCATGCTCAAACACCCGCTCGACACATCTCGGGCGAACGATCGGAGCGGGTTGAGCCGATGAGTCTTTTGCGCCAGAAAATAGCGGAGCGGATGGTCCGCGCCCAGCAGACGGCGGCAATTTTGACTACGTTCAACGAGATCGACATGGCGGCCGTCACGGAGTTGCGCGCCCGTCATAAAGAATCGTTTCAGCAAAAGCACGGAGTGGGCCTGGGGCTAATGCCCTTCTTTGTGAAAGCCTGCATCGAAGCGCTGCAGATGATCCCAGCGTTGAACGCCATCATCGACGGGAAGAATATCGTCTATCGCGACTATTACGACATTGGAGTGGCCGTCGCCACCGACCGCGGCCTGGTAGTACCGGTATTGCGTGACGCCGACAAAATGAGCTTCGCTGAGATAGAAACCGCCACTGGCACTTTCGCCAAAAAGGCGCGCGAAGGCACGATCTCAGTCGACGAGCTCACCGGCGGCACTTTCACCATCACTAACGGCGGAATATTCGGCTCTCTTTTTTCCACCCCCATTCTGAATCCACCTCAAAGTGGAATACTGGGCATGCACACCATCCAGAAGCGGCCGATGGTCGTCAACGATCAAATCGTAATCCGCCCCATGATGTACGTGGCGCTCTCCTACGACCATCGCATAGTCGACGGCAAGGAAGCAGTGACTTTTCTGATGAAGATCAAACACGGCATTGAAGATCCGACACGGCTAATGTTGGGAATCTAGGGGGTGTTGGGTGTTGGGTGTTGGGTGTTGGGGTGTTGGGTGTTGAGTGTTGGGTGTTGAGTGTTGGGTGTTGGGTTTTGGGTTTTGGGTGTTGAGTGTTGAGTGTTGGGTGTTGAGTGTTGGGGTGTTGGGGTTTGGGATTTGGGTTTGGGGTTTCCTTGGTGCCTATAAGGTTCACGAATAGGTCAAATTGGGTCATCAGTTCATCATTCGGGTGAGAGGCCGGCTGTGAGAGCCAAATTGTAACCTATGGAAAAAACCGAAGGGTTTTCAGAACATAGCCGGCGGCAAAGCCAGCCTCAGGCGGGCGACGCCGCCGGTAGACAGCCCCAAATCAAAGCACCCGACGCTGGAAGCGGCCTTGCGCACCACCAGGAACTGGCGAATCTACAAGTCCAGCCTTTTCGGCGCGAAGAGAAGTCCTCGCGAGCCGTCCGGAAGCGTGTAGGCGCGGAGCAGATTCAATTTGGAATCTGTTTCAAACTGGCGACTCAACGGCGCCACTCCCGATGTAGTCCTCGGGTCCCCCTGCTCCCCTGTTTTAATCAGGAGGAAATCCCGCTCCCCGCTTCGGAAGTCGCCGCTGCGCTGGGTGCTGATCTGCACGGGACTTTCCAGAAGCCGGGCCCGGTATAGGAAGACTTCCGGGCTGAAATAAGGGTGATCCGGAAGGACAAACAACGTGCCGCCGCCCTTTTCTGTAATCACCGACAGAATGTTGTCGATGGGCCAGTCCTCGTCCTTAGCAGGCCCAAGAAAGCCCTGATAGTTCTTTGAAAATATCTGCCATTCCCAGGTGTATGTCCCGCGATGGAAAGTGCCCAAGGAAATCTTGTCAGGGAGAAAAGGCATCTCGAAGGTAATCCCCGTAAACTGAATCAGAGCTACGGCAAGCGTGACCCATTTGACAACACTGCGGATTTGATCTCTGGCCGTAAATCCGGCAGCGGCCAGAATGGCTACTGCGGGAAGCAGCGGCATGGTATATCGCGGATCTTTATTTCGCAGCAGTGTCAGAATCAACCAGGAGCTGCCAAGCCAAATCCACACCACTCCCAAGGAGTGCGCGTGCTCTCCCCGAAAAAAACTCCAATAGATCCCCAGTGCCAGAAGCAGCGCCAACGGAATAAAGAGCTGGTAGCTCAGGAGCAACTGCAAATAGAAGATCCAGGAAACAGGCGAGAATATCGAAGGGTCCCCCTCGGCTGCTCCCTGGGCGGCATGTTCGGGAAAGTAATCAAACAACAGCAAGCGCACTTTTACCGCATACCAAATGGACGCCATGACTGCTCCGATTATGGCAGCCAACAATAAATTCGTCTGGCAAACGCGATGCCTCCAGGTGGGCCGTTGAAAGTACACATACAGCGCCGGCGCCGCGATGAAGAACAGGAAGCTCCATTTGACCAGCATCCCGATTCCACAAACCAGACCAAATACAATCGATTGCCTTCGCAGACCAAAATTCTCCGTCTCCAGCAGGAAATGAATCGCCTGGCAGACCACAGCCACCAAGGCAAAATCGACGAGTGGAGTACGCGAAAGCCAGGCGATGATGGGGAATAGGCTTGTCAACAGGGCAGCCCAAAGACCCGCGCTGGCGCCGCCGACGCGCTCTCCGATGCGAAAAACCGCCCATAGCATCAGGCCCAAAAAGAAAAAGTTAGGAAAAGCCGCCGCATCTTCGGTGCGCCCCGCGATGGCGTAGCTGACCGCTTCCATCCAGTGATAGAAAGGCGGATACCACAGAGACTCCTGGTACACCCATTGGAGCTTCTCCCAGGAAGGCCCTTTTGCCCACTCCAGATAATCCAGGCCCATGCGGGCGTGGAACCCCATGTCCCAGATCCAGGGACGAGTGTCGGCGCGCAACCAGAAGAAATTCACCAATATGTGCAAAAGCGCCACCAAAATCAGAATGTAAGCCGCGCGTGTTCTCGGATTCATGGCGACTACCTCCGTAATTGGTAGATGGTTAACCTGTCCAGCTTGCGATAAGGCCGGTAATGCTGCTGGATGAATTGCTGCATAAAAGCGACACTGCTATAGGGCAAATCATAAGAATCGCTGTTGATAATGACGTCGGGCGGAGTCTCTAGCATCTGCTTCTTCCACTCTTGCTCCATCCAAGGCATGATTGGTCGGCGCGTCAGGTGGCGCCAGAACAGAAACCGCGTCGTGGGCCGCCTGCCGGACAAAAAATAGATCGCGAGAGAGGGGGAACGCCAGACGTAAACCGACCCAGTCTGAAGTTTTTGGTTTAAAAACACAGCCGTTCGGTACGAGACATCGTAATAGACCAGCCCATCCCCTCGCCAGTTTTTGACCCGTTCTACCAGATCCCACCCCTGAAAAACTGTGACGGAGGCAACCCATCCGTAGAATAGTGCCGACATGGTAATGTTTAGCAAGCGCAATCGAGGCCCTTTTGTTTGGTACAATCCATAGCCGGCCAACAAAGAAAGCGGCGCCAGCCACTGAACGAAGTAATGCTTCAGAAACTTCAAGCCAAGAGCGACCGAGAAGAATGCAAAGAGCACCCACAGCGCAAAGAGCCAGCGTCGTTTGCCATCTTCTCTGACCAGCAGTAACGCGAGGCCGCCCGCCGCGGTCACAAAAAACGGTCCGTTTTCAATTAGCACTTCCAGCAGGTTTCGCGGGCCGTAGGAAAGAGTTTCCGGAATTGGCTCGGACACGTAGAAGAGGTTATACCAGTAGGCTGCGTAGAACCATTCGCGCGCCAAGCCATGGAAACCAAAGTAGGCCAGCACCAAAACGCTGGGAACTAAGAACCCAATCAGCGCCCACACGATAACCCGCATCCGTACTGCTGGCAGCGTAATAAACACGGCTGCGAGGATTGCGGCAAAATCAGCAAGCGTGACTGGTTTGATTTGGAAGGCCAGGCCGGCCAGGAAGCCGGCGACCAACATTAACGGCGCCGGCACAGAGGCCCCAGCCATGGGCCCGGGAACGTGCGAAGAAATTATAGCGCCGGCCTCTGGCCGGCACTTTTTGTCTGTTCGCTCCATTCCAGGCCGGCCCGAGGCCGGTGCTACAAGTGGGGAGCGCCTGATTTCTTCGACCTTTCGCAGCGAAGGTAGGGGCGGCCCTGCGTGGCCGCCCACGTGTGTCTGCCGTTGTTGAACCGACGGGCGACCACATAGGGTCGCCCCTACGGGTGGAAACAGTCCGTCTATCGCCTTCACGAAAAAACAAACCGAGGCCAGCGTAAAAAACGTGAAGAACAGTTCGCTGTTAGACTCCGCGCCCCAGTGCGGGCAGGTCGCCACAGTCCATGCGAGAAAAGCGGCACACCCCGCCTGCGGATTCCACAGCCGCCGCGCGATGGCATACAGGAGCAAGCCATCGGCCACACTGCAGGCGATGCCGACCAGGCGAAAGAAGGTGATCGATGGATGCAGCGCCTGTATCACCGCAAACAGATAAAAAATTCCCGGCGGTTTGTGGTCCCAGATGTCGCGATACAACATTTTTCCGCGCAGCAGGTCCTGAGCATAGGCACGGTAGAGATCTTCGTCCCAGTCGATGGTCACCCAGTCCAGAAAATGAAGGCGTAGCATGACGGCTAGAAGAATGATCGCTGCTAAAATGAGTAGGTTTAGGACCGCGCGGGGACGGGGCGGGGAATAGGTGATCGAATCATTCGTCATTGGTCACTGGTCACTGGTTATTATTCACAAATCTCCGGTAAAAGACTTAACGCAAAGGAACAGAAGATTGAAACAAAAATCCGATAGCTTCCTGGAAGTAGGCGCCTTGTTTCCGGACTTTAATCTGCCGGCTGATGACGGGCGCCGTTACTCGCGTCTCTCCATTCTGGGGCAAGCTCCTGCAGTCCTGTTTGCTGTATTCAAATCAGATTGTCCCACGTCGCAGTTCTCCCTTCCCTACCTAAACAACCTGGTGGCTCAGGTTCCACAACTTCCATTCGTCGGTATCTCGCAGGACGATAGCCGCGAGACCGAGGAGTTTCTCCGGCAGTGGGGTAGCCGCTTCACGCGCGTGTTGTACGAAGAGGAACCCTATCCGTTGAGCGACGCGCTGGGCATTAGCAATGTCCCGGCGCTCTTCCTGGTGGACCAGGCCGGACAGATTCTGGCAAGCGATTTCGGCTACACGGAGACGTTTTGGGAGAAGCTGGCGCAGAAAGCTGCCAGGGCCTTCGGCGTCACTGTAGGACCGATTGTTCCTACCGACGCCCCTCGCTGGGCCCCCGGCTGATCGAGCAAGAATGCCGCGTAGGGTGCGCGGAATAAGTTCGCAGGTTAGCAAGACAGACCATTTGGAATCGGAGAGACGGCCTGAGGGCCGTCTCAACTCCCATTCCGCTCTTTTTTTTCGCAAAATCGACTCCCGTCGGGTTATGTCTTGCATGACTCGTTTCCGAAACCATTACCGGGTTGAATCCGCCAGGCTGCAGCATTGGGACTATCGGGCTGGTTGTTTTCACGTCACGGTAAATACTAGAGAAGGAAAACACTGGTTTGGCGCGGTCCAACACGGCCAGATGTATTTGTCCAGGGCAGGAGAAATCGTCGTCGAGGAGTAGTTGCGAAGCGCTCAACTCAGATCCAACATCCTGTTGGATCGATTTCAGGTGATGCCCAACCATTTTCACGGGTTGATATCGATCATTCCCGTAGTGTCGGCAGATCTCCTTCAAAAGCGCAAACCCGCACGCCTGTATCCGGATTCTCTCGGTTCGATCATGGGACAGTTCAAAGCTGCCTGTACCGCTCGAATTCGAAAAGAAGTGAAACCATCTTTTCAATGGCAGGAAAGATTCCGCGATCAAGTTGTCCACAGCGAGAAACAGTTGAATGACCTGAGAGAATATATCGAGTTGAACCCGCACAGATGGGAGATGAAAAGGCAAAGTTAGCTGAGACGGCCCTCAGGCCGTCTCTCCGCGCCTAAAATTCAACCTTTCTTGTATTAACACCTGAAACTGATCGCTGATGCCTCCAGGCACGATGAGATTTTTAAGAGCTAATTTTTCCTGCAAAACTTTGACTTGATCGGATCGCGCATCCTGAAATCGCAGCGCGATTTTTTCCAGGATTCCTCGTTCTATTAGATACTGCCGCTGGCTAAGAAGCCGGCTGCGAAAGCCACGCGCGTCACCCAACCGAATCAGGTGAGAAAAATCCACGCTTGCCGTGACATCTTGCTCGCCCAGATGAACAAAAGGATCTTCTCCCAGCCGGTGTTTGTAAAAAGTACGAATCGTTCCCTTCGGGCTTAGATCTTCGGCTTTTTCTCCGTAGTCAAAATGAATCATAATTCCCTGCTTCAACACTTGAGACGCGAACCGGTAAAAGTCATCAAAGACATCGCGCCGCTCCAGAATTCCCCCCACTGGCATTGGAAAGGAAAAATCCGGGCGCCAGTCCGTGGCTCGCCATCCTCCTCGGAGACCTCTGGGTTCTACATCGACAAAATACTCCAGCCATCGCTTCCTTCCCCGTTTGAAC
>DASXTB010000340.1:0-4040 GCA_036505615.1 Acidobacteriota bacterium | reverse complement strand
CCATGCTCGTCATCGCAATCAAACTGGATCACGGACTGAGGACAATGGTGGCCCTTCTGGAGCGGCTGGAAGCTATAGTTGAAGACGCGTTCGGCCGCATCAATTCTGCGATTGCAACCGCTCAACCGCTGGTCAGTGCCGTACAGACGCTGGACCGGCGATCGGCTGTGTTGCTTGAGCAATCGTTGACTCAGGTTCACCGAACCGAGCAGCGGATCGATAACACCCTGGAAACAGGGCGGGAAAAACTCCAGCAGCTCAGCCAGTCATTAGATGACGTGTTTGACCGAATGCAGCAAGCCACGTCGGAAATTCAGCAGGCTGTACTGCGTCCCTCCTCAGAAGTCGCCGCCGTCGCAAAAGGCATCCGGAGCGGGCTGCAGACTTACCTTAAGCGTAGAGTCTCAGGTCAGTGAACCGTTTTGACTTGGTGGTCTTCGATCTGGACGGCACTCTGGTAGATTCGCTTCAAGATCTGGCCGCGTCGGTCAATTTCACCCTCATGCATTATGGCGCCTGCGCGCTGTCGGCCTCGTCGATTCAAAATTTCGTGGGCGATGGGACGCAGGCGCTGGTTCAGCGGAGCTTTCAGGCTGCGGGGATTGAGTCCCGCTGGCAGGAGGCGCTCCCGGAATTCCTCAAGCACTACCAGCCACACTGCCTGAGTACAACTCGCCCCTATCCGGGCATCCCGGAGACGCTGCAGCGCTTACACAAGCAAGTCAAACTGGCGGTTCTGACCAATAAGCCGTCGGCATCGACAAACCATATTCTGGAAGGGCTGCAGCTGCGACAGTTCTTTGACGCAATCGCTGGCGGTGACACTTTCCAGCATCGAAAACCGGATCCTCGTGGACTAAGATCACTGATGAAACAATTCGATGCGACGCCAAAACGCACCCTTATGGTAGGCGATTCGCAGATCGACATGGAAACAGGCAGACGAGCGGGGGCTTGGACCTGCGGAGTCGCTTACGGAATGAAAAGTAAGGAAATCTGCGGCGCCGACGCGATCATCGACAAGCCCCGAGAATTGGAGAACATGATCACAATCACTTGAATTTTGAATGCGGTTGTCTATAATCCACTCAGGAAGTACGTGATTCTTTTAACATTGCGGAGCAGGCTATTCCCGACACCCGACCGAAACAGGCCTTCGCTTCGCCCTTGCGCAATACCCCTTTTCGTTCGCTGGAGGTATCGCCTTGAAGACTATTCCTGAAAACCATCCAGTGTCCAGGATGTTTCGCGTGTTGACCGAGCGCGCCATGAATCAGGCGCAGTTGTCGGACAATCAAGTCGTGCTGTATGTCTCTGAGATGCTGCTCCATTTCATGCACACAGATAATCTCTATCCTTACGTGGATGAGTCTGGGAACCAGGTCTCCCATGTCAGCGACATGATATTGATGGCCGAGAAGTCTGATCTGCAGGCCAAGCAGGAGATTTATCGTTATGTCGGCGACTATGTCTTATTCATTTTGGGTGTGTTTCCGGAAAGTTTAGAGAGGCCGCGCCGCAGCAATGACGCGATTTTTTGGGCATCGCAGGGGCGCCGCTCTTATATGGCCGCATCCGAACTTCAACGGCAGGCCGAGTCGACGTTTCTCTATCGCAAGATGGCGGACCAGTTCGAGCGCTGCGTTCTGGGCCTGAACTGGTTCAAGGAATACACTAGCGATCCCTTCTATCAGTACATGCTCCGCGAATTCTCCGTTGTTCCTTGAATTTCCGGGTTTCCGAGCCCTAGGCCTGAGAAGGTGTGAAAAATCAATTTGATTGTAGGGGCAGCCCTGCGTGGCCGCCCGGACCGGCGCGCCTCGATTGGAAAACGGCCGACCACACAGGGTCGCCCGTACAGATGAAAACGATTTTTCACAACTTCTGAGAGCACGGAATCGCGAAAGGCGATATTTATTTTTCCTTCAATCTTTCCCGCCGGCGCCGGCGGGCTTCGTTCATTTTCTGTCTTTCTTCTTCGGTTTCGGCTATCACCGAAGGAACGACGCGAGGCTGTCCCTTATCATCGATTGCGACAAAAGTAAGGAAGGCCGTGCTTGTGGGGCGTCGCGTTCCAGTGATGACGTCTTCGGAAAATACTTTCACTTCGACTTCCACCGACGTCCTGAACGCGCAGGTCACCTGCGCGTGCAAAATAATCAACTGGCCCACTTTGATGGGCGAAAGAAACTCCAGTTGGTCCATGGCGGCGGTCACCACCACACTGCGGCTGTGCCGATGAGCCGCTATGGCGCCTGCCATATCGATCAAGTGCATTACCGTGCCGCCGAGAATATTTCCCATGGGATTGGCATCATTGGGAAGAACCACTTCGACCATCTCTACTCGAGACTCGCTCGGAGTTTTTCCCTTCAGTAGTTCCATAGATCTCCGTTGCGGCAACAACTTCCGCCAAAGTGTAGCACAGTCGCTAACCGCCAAAAATCTGTCACACGCGCAATCGTCACATGTGCAGCCCAAAACTATCCTGGCTGCCAGACCAGTGTGCACACAGATTCAGCATTTCGCTAAAAGGAATTATTCTTAGATGACTTAAGCAGTTCATTTGAAAAAAACGTGCCCGTTTTTCCACAAAAAGTGTGGAAAAAAGGTAGGGAATTTCGAATGACGAATTTCGAATGACGAACGTTAAGTCACGAATGACGGTTTAAGTCGAGAATGAATGCCTTTCGCATTCGAAATTCGACCTTGGTCATTAGAAATTCGAAGCTCGTCATTCGAAATTCGACGTTCGCAAGCCCCTGATGGATAATAAAGGTATGTCGCTGGCAGCAGCTATCAAGAAGCAAGCTCTGGAACTGGGATTTGATCTGGTCGGAATCGTGAGACCGGAGCGGCTCACCGATGAAGCTGTTCGGCTCCGGGTCTGGCTTGACCGCGGATTTGCGGGGACAATGGGCTGGATGGACCGGAGTTTTGAAAAGCGAACCGATCCATTCCTTCACATGCCCGATGTTCGCAGCGTTGTATGCGTTGCGCTCAATTACCGCACTTCCCATGAAATAGAAGATCGTCCCGCGTATGGAAAAATCTCTCGCTACGCCTGGGGTGACGATTATCACCAGGTTGTAGGTGATCGGTTGCGTCTGCTCTTGGACTGGATTTGTGAGCAAGAGACCGGATGCCGCGGAAAAATCTGCGTCGATACGAGCCCCGTTATGGACAAGGTCTGGGCAGTTCGAGCCGGGATCGGATGGATCGGGAAGCATTCCAATCTAATCCATCCCGATCTTGGCTCCTGGCTCTTTTTAGGCGAACTGCTGCTGAACGCAGAACTTGAGTGTGAGGAGATCCCGATGCCGGATCACTGCGGGACCTGCACGCTCTGTCTGGAGGCGTGTCCTACTGAAGCGATTGTTGAGCCTTATGTCGTTGATTCGCGCAAGTGTATTTCCTATCAGACAATCGAATATCGAGGGAACACGCTCCAGGTCGACACTCACGGCTGGATTTACGGATGCGACGTGTGCCAGGAGGTCTGTCCATGGAACCACGCTGTGCGGAAATCGGAGGAACCTGCCTTTCAACCTCGGCCTGAACTGCTGAGTCTGTCATTGGAGGAGCTTTCCCGCATCACTGAAGAGGAGTTCCGAGCAGTTTCAAAGAACAGTGCCATACGCAGGACAAAGCATCGGGGAATGGTTCGCAACGCCCAAGCGCTGCTTTGAAGTGAAGGTTTATGATGAAGACTCTCGATGAGCTCGCTTCCGAGTTCGATCGGAACGGTCTCCGAAGCCCATAGCTTGTTCGGCGAGCTGTTGCCGGGATCATGCGTGAGGAACCATTTGCTGTAGCGGTACTCAGTCGTCTGGCAGCGACTAGAGTAGACTAGTTCCGTGCAGAACCCAGAATTGGACTTGCGCATCCACAAAGCTCAAGCGTACCAAAGAATCTACTCGGATTTGCGGCATGCTCTGCAAGGAGAGCGAGACACGGTGGCAGCCATGGCCACCATCAGCTGTTACGTCAAACAGGAGCTCGGGTTCTTCTGGGTCGGGTTCTATCGGCTTATAGGAACC
>DASXTB010000339.1:0-8251 GCA_036505615.1 Acidobacteriota bacterium | reverse complement strand
CGAAACGTCTGTTTCCATCTGCGACATGGTCAAACACGTGCAAAATGGCTTATGTGATCTACCCAAACCAGCCTAAAAATGTCCAATCTCCAGGGACCGCTTACGCGGTCCGGGCGATATTGGGGACCGTTGACCGGGGGTGCCTGGCGCTTTGCGCCTGGGCACCCCCGGCTACTGCTATTGGTCCGCTTCGCGGACGAAGCACTTCAACTACCTTCTTCCTGCCAGACTTCGGGATACAGAGTGACAAAACCGTAGCTATTCACCTTGAGTTCAGCTTCAAACCTCCCACCCCCGCTTTGGTAACGATAGGAATCTTGCGAAAGTCGGCGGTAGCTCTGCCGCAACGGCTCGATATTGAAGCTTGGAAAGCGCAACCACGCCGCTACAACCTCTTTCTCCTCGCCAATTGCCAGGCGAAGGCGCCGGATCGGCAGAAGATTTGTCGAGGGGCTGAAGTTAAGATCGATGTCGGTACAGCCGGCAACATGTGGCGCCACTTCCCCATTTACGTTCCAGACACCCGCCGGCTCAACCTTCGCCTGAACCTGCACCTGACTGTGCCCCACCCACCCGGTCACCTCCACGGAGCGAGTGCGCCAGTCGGAGTCGCAAACAATCCGATAGCTGAGGCAACAGGATTTTCCTTCGTGAAGGAAAACAGCCACGCCGTTCAGGTGCCAGTTCCCTTCTCGTTGCATGAGAATGGCCGATTCATGGCCCGGGCGGTCGATCCTGCGCCAAAGAATGCTAATGCCTTGATCAGAGGGTATAGTCATAAAGGGCGGAATCGGTTATTCGATTACCGAACCTTGAAAACCGACCGAATTGTTTCCATGATTTCCCCTTCCCGCTCTCTGGAAAATGCCTTGTGCCCGTAAAGCGAGAATCGGCTGATGCCGATGGCCGAAGCCGAATCGTACGGCAAGTGGTGCTTGCTGTAGTAGTCCTCGACAGCCTGGTCCGCTTTTTTTCTTGCGGCAATAGAATCGTATTCGTACAGCTCAAGCGCTTTTTCGGGCTCATCCTGGTAAGGAAAAAATCGCGCTCCGTCGACTGCCCCGGCATGCTTGAAGCCATGCCACTCCTTGATTTGGTTGTGGAATAGTCCCTTCTTCTGATAAGCATTCACCAGATCCTGCAAGTGCACTTTGGGATATTCATTTTCCATTCCACAGGCATTGAGAGATGCAGCCAAAAGGAACAAACACAAAGAACGGAAGCAACAGTGTCGATTGGGTTTCAAGCAGTTCTGACACCCGACGCCCAGCACCCTGTTCATTCACTCACTTACAACCACCCCAAATTCAATGGCGTGCTTTTCCTTTCCCAGTGCAATCACAACGGCTCCCACCGAAAAGACTGTAAGAGCCGTCAACGCCATTGCGCTCGAATAACTGAATCGCTTGGCAAATACCGCCTCGATGTACGCCACTGTGCCGGCAATCAGGACGCCGCACTGGTACGCAAAGCCGGGAAGGAATCCGCGCACCGAATCCGGCGAGAGCTCCGTAATGTGCGCCGGGACCACCCCCCAGGCTCCCTGCACCATGAATTGCAGAATAAAAGCGCCCACGACCAGCAGAAACGTACTGGGAGAATAGGCCCAAAGGGGGATCACCAGAATCGCCAAACACAGAGCGGTGATCATGCTGCGGCGGCGGCCAAACCGGTCCGAGTAAAGTCCCATCGCCAGGCCTCCAAGAATGGCGCCCACATTGTAAATCACCGCGATGAAAGCCACCTGCCTGGCGGTGAAACCCCGCTGCTCCTTAAGGAACGTGGGATACATGTCCTGGGTGCCGTGCGAAATGAAATTCATCATCGTCATCATCGCCGTCAGATAGAGAAACAATTTCCAGTTTGAAATAATGGCGCGACCCAAGTTCGACCAGTTCTCATGGCGCGTTCTTTTCCATACTTCTGACTCCTTGACTCGATAACGGACAAACAGCGCCAGCAGCGCCGGCAAACCGCCGATAAAAAACATGGCACGCCATCCCCACGCGGGAAAAACAAAGAAGTAACAGCAGGCCGCCAGCAGATATCCGGTAGCGTATCCTTCCTGCAAAAACCCCGATAGTACGCCGCGCCATTTGGCCGGAACCTTCTCCATAGCCAGCGAGGCGCCTACTCCCCACTCCCCTCCCATGCCGATTCCGAACAGCGCGCGCAGGATCATGAAGACCGTGTAATTGGGTGCAAGGCCTGAGAGTACTTCCACCACGGAAAAGAAAACCAAGTCGATCATCAGCGGCAGCCGTCTTCCGTAGCGGTCGGCCACCAGCCCGAAAATAAACGCGCCTACGGGCCGCATCGCCAGCGTGAGCGAGATGGCTAAGGCGATGGCGGGAATGTCCTTTCCGAAATCCTTGGCAATGCTCGGCACAACGAAGACCAAAACAAAAAAATCAAAGGCATCCAGTGTCCAGCCGAGAAAGCTTGCGATAACCGCATTGACGTGGTCTGAGCGTGTAGAGTGGGACATAGTGGGACGAGATCAACCTTCCTTCCTTCCTTTGAAAACAGCTCGACGCGATCAAAGGCGCGGGGCTATAAAAGCATACCTTCCTGACTGAGAATGTGAGAAAAAATCCGTAATGCTATCCTGAGAAGATGTGAAAAAATATACTATTGAAATCTCCTAGCGCTCGCTCAGAAGTTGTTAAAGATTGGATTCGATCCGTACGGGCGACCCTGTGCGGTCGCCCGCTGCAGGACCCGCGGACTTTCTTGGCTCCGTTCCGGAGCGCATCCGCGGGAACTGAGCATTTGTTTGCCTAATCCGTCGGTTATCGCGGGGGGCGGCCACATAGGGCCGCCCGTACGATCAGATGGATTTTGTCGCAGATTCTCACGCTCACGCTACCGATTCTTTCTCATATTTTGAGCCGGAGACACAAGGCAATCCTCAGAAAGGAGAGTCGCTTTATGAAACTTCGCTTGGCCGTGGGTTTTTCGTTATCCGCCACGCTTCTGATCCTTCTTGCGGCGCCGCCAACTGCAAATACTGCCGACCCGGTACGCGTAATCTTCGACACTGACATGGGCAATGACATCGACGATGCGCTGGCGCTTGCCATGCTTCATGCTTTCGAGACTCGGGGAGAAGTGAAGGTTCTTGCCGTGACGGTCACCAAGGACAACCGCTGGGCCGCCGCTTACATAAATCTGGTCAATACATTCTACGGGCGTCCCGATATTCCCGTGGGCGTGGTAAAGGACGGCAAAACTCCCGAGGACAGCGCAATGATCCGCGGGCCCGCCGAAATGAAGAGAAACGACGGAACGCCGGTCTATCCCCACCATCTGGTTGACGGCAGTCAAGCTCCCGAGGCGACAGGATTGCTGCGCCGGATTCTCTCCGCCGAAAAAGACAGCGCCGTCACAATCGTGCAGGTGGGATTCAGCACCAACCTGGCCCGGCTGCTTGCTTCGGGCCCGGACAGAATCAGCCCGCGTAGCGGCCGGGAACTGGTCGGCCGCAAGGTACGCCTGTTGACCATAATGGCCGGAAACTTCGACGACGGCAAGCCGGAGTTCAATGTCAAGACAGACTTGCCTGCGGCACAGAAACTGTTCAGCGACTGGCCCACACCCATTATCGTCAGCGGATTTGAAATCGGAGATTCAATTCTCTATCCGGCGCGCAGCATCGAAGACGACTTTCGATATGTTGAACACCACCCGATCGCCGACGCCTATCGCGCGTACATGAAAATGCCGTATGACAGACCAACCTGGGATTTGACCGCAGTGCTGCAGGCCGTAAGACCTGACCGCGGTTACTTCTCGTTGTCAGCTCCGGGGAGAATAACGGTTTCTCCCGATGGGAACACTATTTTTGCCTCCTCCAATGAGGGGAAGCATCGTTATCTGATGGTTGATGGAAGGCAGCGCACTCGAATTCTGGAAGCTTTTCTCTATCTTGTCACGCAGCCGCCGGTGAAGTAACCGGGGAGGCGGAGAGGAGAGGTATCTCTCTGGAGTTCCTACATTCGCTCACGCTGTAGTGGCGCTGAAAGGCAAAGCTTTGTCCGCGAAGCGGACGAATAGCAGTAGCCGGGGGTGCCCAGGCGCGGAGCGCCAGGCACCCCCGGTCAATGATTCCCCACACGCAATCGGACCGCGCAAGCAGTCCCATTTCCCCTTCATTGTGCAGTACGACGAGCGTTATTTCTGGGACTGACGTCTGCCGAAGATAAATGGGACCGCTTGTGCGGTCCGGCGATATTGGGGATTGCTTACCGGGGGTGTCTCGCGCTTCGCGCGTCGGCACCCCCGGCTACTGCTATTGGTCCGCTTCGCGGACAGGGCGCCGCGAAGCGGCGCTATTGGAGAGACGCCCCGTGGGGCGTCTCCTGCACGATGAAAGATTGTGCGGGAGACGGCCCATCGGCCGTCTCTCCAAAATGTCCAAACTCCAGGGTCCGCTTCGCGGACAGGAAGACGTTCCCAACGCGGCATCTCCACAAGGCAGGAACGCGAGATGCGTGTGCGCCGAAGGCCTCACTTCAAAAATCCGCTGCGGCCGCTCATCGTCGAACTCAGTTCGTCGTTGAGTGGATCGTCTAGGGCGAGCAACTGGCGCAACGCCGGGCTTAAGCCACGTTGCACGTCGGGGCTGAGAAGCTTTTTCTGATACTGCTGTTGCGGCTTGTCGCTTCGCGTGTAAAAGCCATGCATTGCGCGGCGCTGGCCGGAGGTGCGGTTGGCTGTGGCACCGTGCCACATGTGCGCATTCATAATTACCACGGTGCCGGCGTGCCCCGTCAGAAGTACCTCGTTCGGGTGGGGCGCCACCAGGTCAGACAGAGTGTCCTGCGGTAATTTTCTCCACCGGTGCGAGCCGGGAACCATGCGGATGGCGCCATTTTGCGGAGTGAAATCGTCGAGCATCCACACCGAATTGCACACCCAATAACCCTTCTCGTCGGCAATTGCCCCTACGTCGGCATGCAACGGCTGGACCCAGTCAGAGTGAGGGTCGGCAGACCGCAGGTTCAGGCTGCTGAGCTTGAACTGCGGTCCCAGGACGTGCCCAACACACTCAAGAATCTTAGGTGTCGCCACCACACGCTGGAAGACTTCTCCCTTGTTGACCAGATTGGCCAGCCGTCGGGTATAGGGTTCTTGTCTGAATTCAGAGCCGGCTGCCTCGCCTTCTTCCGTAAAAAGCTCCTCTACCCTGGCACGAACCTGTCCCAGCAGTTCCTCTCCCATAAAGTTTTCCAGAACAAGGTACCCCTGCTCGTCCAACGCGGCTCTTTCTATCTCCATCATGGGAATCGATTCTAGACTACCGCAGGGCAAAGCGTCACCCGGCATTCGAAATTCGGCATTCGAAATTCGACATTCAACTTTTCCATGCTTCAATAATTTAGGGGTGTCGATTGATATCGAACCCCCAAAAATTTGAACGAGGGATGCATATGAGACGAATAAAGCTATCGCTGCTGACGTGCCTGGTTCTTGCCCTTGCGCTTGTCGGCTACACAAGCGCAGCAATGAATCAGGAAGGGATCAAAGACAAGACCGTCCGCGCTGCAAAAAAGACCGTCCAAGCCACAAAGAGCGGAGTGAAGAAGGTGGTCAAGGGAACTAAAAAAACTGGTGCAAAGATCGCCGACAAAACCGAAGACGCGAAGGACACGGCCGTCGACACCAGCAAGAAGGCCGGCAGGGCGACCAAACACGGCGCTAAGAAAGTCACAAAGGGAACAAAAAAGGCGGGCGCAGAGGTAGCCGACAAAACTGAGGATGCGGCTGACAAGACTGCGGAAGGCGCAAAAAAGGCAGCCCACAGCACGAAGAAGACGGCCAAGAAAGTAAAGCACGCCGTGACGGAATAACACTCCCTCGGATTGCGAATCTCGAAATTCCGATGTCCAAGGACAAAGGACGCGACGAGGAAGACCCAAGTGTACCGTAGAGGCGCGCTGACATGCACCCGAGGGCCGCTTTCAGCGGCCTCTGGAGTTTCTACATTTTGCGAGTGGAGGAGACGGCCTGAGGGCCGTCTTGTCCGCGAAGCGGACTAATAGCAGTAGCCGGGGGTGCCCCGGCTCGGAGCGCCAGGCACCCCCTTCCAGCGATTCCCCACACGGAATCGGACCGCGCAAGCGGTCCTATTCTTTCCTTCACTTTCCTTCGTTTTTTCTTCGTAAATTCTCCGGCGGCCCGTCGGAATTGTATCGTTATATCCGAATATCCGAGGAACTCTCTCAAAGCTGCATTCCCCTGCATTGAAGTGAATGGGACTGAAGATCACCTGCATTTCCTCACCTCACGGCTACATCGTTCGCCAGAAGCAACATCACAAGAGAATGTCCTTTCAGGATGAGCTGCTGCAGCTACTTAAGAAGCACCGAGTGCAGTACGACGAGCGTTATCTCTGGGACTGACGTCTGCCGAAGCTAAATGGGATTGCTTGCGCGGTCCGGCGATATTGGGGATTGCTTACCGGGGGTGTCTCGCGCTTCGCGCGTCGGCACCCCCGGCTACTGCTATTGGTCCGCTTCGCGGACGTCCTGGTTTGCAGCGCACTGCAGCATGAGAAAATGTATAAACTCCCATAAATCCGACCGAGCGCGACGCCGCAAACAAGTCCACACCCTTCGCTGCTGTAGAAACCATCAAACATCCGGACGACGACGCCAGTGCGTAAAATTTCAAAATGCCCTGAAAAATCTTGTGTCTTCGGGTCCTGTTGGTCATAAAATTTCACTCTATGCGCAAGATCCTACCCCTTTTAATTTTGATATTGGCCCCTTCCCCGCAAATGAGGTTTCGGCCCCAGGAAATCCAGAAGGATTTCGGCATCGGATACGCGGTGCTAACGGCAGATGTAAACGGAGATCGCAAGCCTGACATTGTCGCGATTAACCCCACTCAGGTGGTCTGGTTCGAAAATCCTTCCTGGGAAAAACATGTCCTTTTGGACGGCGCTACCAAGCCAGACAACGTCTGCATCGCTGCCAATGACATTGATGGCGACGGCAAGATCGACTTCGCGTTGGGCGCCGACTGGCATCCGAGCAATACAACCAGCGGTGGCACGTTACAGTGGATCGGGCGCAGGCAAGACGATCCCCACGGCCACTGGAGCCTCACTCCAATTGCTGAGGAACCGACACTGCACCGCATCCGTTGGGGTGACATTGACGGCGATGGAAAGAAAGAGTTGGTAGTCGTCCCCCTGCACGGTCGCGGCACGAAGGGGCCGGCTTGGGATGGTCAGGGCGCCCGGATTTTGGTATTTCATGTCCCCAAACAGCCGGCGCGCGAGCCTTGGCCGGTGGAAGTCGCTGACGATTCCCTGCACATTGTGCACAACTTTCTTGTCACCGACTTCGACAACGACGGAAAGGACGAAATCCTGACGGCGAGCCGCGAGGGGCTCCATGTGCTGAAGCGCGGCGGCGATGGAGCATGGTCCAGGACACAGATCGGAGAAGGCTCACCCGGAGAGATCAAACTGGGCCGCGTGAGTGGGAGGCGGTATTTAGCTACAGTAGAACCTTGGCACGGAAATTCAATCGTGATCTACGCAGAGCCAAAACAGACGAGCGGCCACGCCGGAAACGGGAAATGGGAGCGTCAGATTATCGAAAACGGGCTTGCGTCAGCGCACGCGCTGGCCTGGGCTGACTTTGACGGCGATGGAAGTGACGAATTGGCTGTCGGCTGGCGTGAGAAAAACTTTGGCATCGCCATCTACAAGCACGCGCCCGATGGGAAGTGGAATCGCGCCTTGCTGGTCGATGACGGCGGAATGGCGACCGAAGACCTGACAGCGGCCGATCTGAACGGAGACAGCCGGCCCGAAATCATCGCCGTGGGACGCGCCACAAGAAACGTCAAGATTTATTGGAATGAGCCGAAGTAGGTCGAAAGGCCCGTGTTGAGTGCTGGGAAGGCAGAAAGCAGAAGGCAGGAGGTGGAAGGCAGAAAGCAGAAAGCAGAAGGCAGAAGGCGGTAGGCAGGGGTAGCCATCCACCTATCTGGCGGCTCTTGGTCTCTATTGATCTTCCCGAAATGCCCACGTCGAACTGAACTATCAAAGGCAGAATCAGACTGATGATGAAGGAAGACTTTTCATAAGAGAACGCTATTTGACCTTTATTATCGACTGCCTCCTGCCTCCTGCCTTGCGCGTTCTGCCTTCTGCTTTCTGCCTACTGCTTTCTGCTTTCCGCCTTCCGCCTTCTGCCTTCCACCTTCTGCCTACTGCCTTCTGAGAGCGGCCAGA
>DASXTB010000338.1:0-10342 GCA_036505615.1 Acidobacteriota bacterium | reverse complement strand
GTGTTCGTTGAACACGCCAATCCTTACATTCAGCAATGGAATTTAAATGTTCAACGAGAACTGCCGGGCGATATGGTGTTTGAGATCGCCTACCTGGGAAGCAAGGGGACGAGGCTGATCTGGGGAGAAAGCGGAGTGGTTCTGAATCAACTGCCGCCCGAATTTCAGAAACTAGGAACTAGTTTGCAGGATCTGGTGCCCAATCCTTTCTTCGGGATCATCACCAATCCCACGTCAACGCTGAGTCGATCCATGGTTACACGAGGTCAATTGCTACGTCCTTTTCCGCAATATACTGGCGTCAGCGCCTTTCGCAAACCTTTTGGCTTCTCGACCTATCATGCGCTCACATTGCGAGTGGACAAAAGATTCGCCAACGGCATCAGCTTTTTGGGCTCCTATACCAAGTCAAAGCTGATCGATGACGTATCGACGACTGTAAACTTTCTGGGACAGGCAAGCTCGCAGCAAAACGCCTACGATCGCAGAGCCGAGCGGGCCGTCTCAACGCAGGATGTGGCCCAGCGGCTGGTGATCAGCTATGTGTACGAACTTCCCATTGGAAGAGGGAAGCCATTTCTGAATAACTTCTCTTCGGCAAACTGGCTGGCCAGTGGCTGGCAAATCAATGGCATCAGCACTTTTCAAAGCGGAATACCTCTGGTGATCGTCAGCGGGCAGAACAACGCCGGTATTTTCAGCCCCGGGCAGCGGCTCAATAATCTGACCGGCCGCAGCGCAAGAATCACGGGCGGTAAGACGTCAGACAGGATCGCTCAATGGTTTGACACTTCTGTCTTTACCTTCGCTCCCGCCTTTACTTTCGGCAACGCGCCGCGCACGCTGCCCGACGCGCGCAATCCGGGAACACGATTGTTCGATATCTCAATTTTCAAGAACAACTATTTACGTGAAGGAAAGTTTAATGCGCAGTTCCGGGCCGAATTTTTCAATGCGTTCAATACGACGCAATTCAACGGGCCGGGAACAAACCGTCCTTCAGGTGACTTCGGCGTGATCAGCGGAGCATCGGGCCCGCGGCAGATACAGCTTGCGTTGAAGTTGATGTTTTAATTACGGAAATTAGGACACTGCACGATCGGAAGTGGTGGGCCTTTCAGAAGCCGATCCGGTCTGCAGCCCCTACGTAGCTGACGCGCGCTGGCGAGCAAATCCGATCGACGCTTTCATCAAGACCTCGCTTGACCAGAAAGGTCTGGCTGTAGCTCAGGAACTGATATTAAGACTCAACGCATCAGGTCGATTATAATTCCGGCAGGCGCCGATCAATCGAGAGCTAGGCTAACCAATGAAACAACGTGTCAGCAGAAGAGATTTTTTGCGATTCGGCGCAATGTCGGCCGGCGCGCTTCCTTTTTCGTTGGCACCAGACCGAGAGTCGAGTCGCGCCGCGGCGCAAGCCGGCGGTCCAGCGAAGCGGGTGATCGTGCTTGGGGCAGGACTTGCCGGGCTCTCTGCTTCTTATGAGCTGATTCGATTGGGGCACCAGATAATTGTTCTGGAGGCTCGCATGCGTCCTGGCGGTCGCGTCTACACCCTCCGCGAGCCGTTTTCGGACGGGCTGCACGTTGAAGCCGGGGCGCGTTTCGTTCCCGGTTATCACGATTTCACCGTTAAGTACGTAAAGGAGTTTAATCTTCGGCTGATCCCTGTCGATTTTCAGAGTCGCCAGATCGTTTATTTCCTCAACGGTAAAAGGATCATTCCCAAACCCGGCGACTCAATCGTCGAATTTACGGAAGAAGAAAAAGCACTCGGCCGGCGCGGCAGATGGGAAAAATACATTGGCTCTGTTCTGGGTGAGATCGGAGACCCAACGGCGCCCAATTGGCCTGCGCCTTCACTGCAGCAGTACGATCAGATCACCTTTTCGGATTTTCTTCGCAGCCGGGGAGCGTCGCCCGGTTTTGTCACACTAACCAAACTGGGTCTGCTGCAGGCATGGGGAGACGGAATAGACAGTTACTCAGCATTAAGCGCGCTGCGCGAGTCAGCGCTTGAGAAAGTGGAGCAGACATCTCAGACCATTGACGGTGGAGTGGACCTCCTTCCAAAAGCCTTCGCAGCACGGCTGAAAGACAACATCCGTTACGGCGCGCCGGTTGTTCGGATCGAACATAACAACAGGGGAGTGCGAGTGAAATTTTTGGCGGGTGGCGGAGTCCAGTCGCTGGAGGCGGACCGCGTGATCTGCACCATCCCTTTCTCAGTACTCGGCCGCGTTGAGATTGACCCTCCGTTTTCGCAAGCGAAACAGCGGGCGATTCGGGAACTGCCTTACACCTCTGTCGCTCGGGTTTACCTCCAGTTCCGGCGCAGATTCTGGACGGATGCGAACTTGGCGGGTTTCGCCCTTACCGATCTTCCCATCATGCGGTGCTTGAATGCCACAATCGAACAGCCCGGGCCTCGTGGAATTTTGGAGTCCTACATGTCGGGACCCTCAGCCCGGCTGGTAACGGGAGTCGCAGAGAGTGAACGCTTGAAGTTCACGCTCGAACACCTGGAAAAAGTCTTTCCGGGAGCGAGAGAGCACATCGAAGGCGGCGCCTCCAAGTGCTGGGATGATGACGAATGGTCGCGAGGTGATTACAATTGGTTTAGGCCGGGACAGATGATCTCCTTATTTCCCCACATTGCGCGCCCTGAAGGCAGAGTGCACTTTGCCGGAGATCATGCCTCTCCCTGGCCTGGATGGATGCAAGGCGCACTTCAATCCGGCAATCGCGCCGCTAGGGAAGTCCAGGAAGCAGCCGGCTGAGGCAGCCGGATCGAAACGGAGTTCACCATGAAGCCAGTATTGCTTTCAGCATTCGTTCTGTTCTCGGTTGTTGCCTTTGCGCAGCAGCCAAAATCGAAGGCGCCGGAGCAAGGCTACGTGCCCGAAGGCTGGTATCCGCATGAAGGGGGCCTGCTGAAGTATCGCGTGGCCATACGTTTCGGAGAAGAGCCCGACACGATGCCCGATGGTTGGAAGTTTGGTCGCGTCTCGGCCGTCACGACGGATTCGAAGGGAGACGTGTACGTTTTTCATCGCGGAAAGAAGGCGGATTCGGTGATTGTGTTCGATCCTAAAGGCAATTATCTCCGTTCCTGGGGCAGGGATTTCTTCGGCAATCCCCACGGCCTGCGGGTAGACAAGGACGACAATGTTTGGGCCGTGGACAACAAGAACCACCAGGTCTACAAGTTCACGCGCGACGGCAAGCTGCTGCAGAGCTGGGGCATCAAGAGCCAGGCCGGAAACGATGACAAGACCTTTAACGCTCCCACCGATGTTGCTTTTGCGGCTAACGGCGACTTCTATATCTCAGACGGCTACGGCAACTCCCGCGTTGTAAAGTTCAGCAAGGAAGGCAAGTATCTGCTCTCCTGGGGCAAGCGAGGAAGCGCGCCGGGCCAATTCCACACCGTTCACTCCGTCGCAGTTGACTCCAAAGGCCGCGTGTGGGTTAGCGACCGGGAAAACAATCGGATCCAAGTCTTCACTCCCCAAGGCGAGTTTCTCAAGCAGTGGACTCACCTTGGCGCCACGCAGGACCTGTTCATCACACCAAGCGACGAAATGTGGGTGATCACCCATCGGAACGACGTTGAGAACATCACGTATGACACACTGGCGGGCCGTCTGATGAAGATCGATCTTGAAACGGGCAAGATTCTAGGCGCCATGGAATGCCCGGGCCACAAGATCACTATCGCCAAGAACGGCGAGATCTTTGTCGCCAGCCTAACGGGCAACGTCTTCCGCTGGTACCCGGCGTGGCTCACCAGTTCGGCCGAGGCCGTAGCGCCTCAATAGGTCCAAGGTTCTGGTTCCGGTTCCGGGCTGCGGGAGTAACTGTCGCCAGTCTACTGTCGCCAGTCTATGGAGTGCCAATATTGTTCCACGATACCAGCGCTTTCCTCCAGCGTGAGCGGACGGTTAAACCTACGCGGATCTGTAGTGACATGCATGAATTCCAGGAGAACCGGGAACGTTACCGCGCAGGTGATCTCGCCGGGTCAAAACACGCCGCTCAAAAAATGACAGCACCCGCTTGTGTTCCGGCATCGACTGAATGGCCGAATAGATCAGCACGTTTGCATCAACACCAAAGATCAACCAAGCATCTCCCCGTGGATTTCATCTTTCTTCCAGCGTCGCTTAAGTTTCGGCTTTGCGGTTGTTGGCATTCGCCGCAGGCGCGTCTGTGGGGCAATTCGGCTGCTCCGGTAGCTCTCCATTGCTTCCCGGATCAGTTCCGCGACAGGCCGATCCTGCTGTCTGGCATATTCCAGAAACACCGAGTAAGTTTTCTCAGAAACATAAACAGATATAGGTCTCACATATCAATTATATATTAACGGCGACTCGCAACTGAAACTGGAAAACGGGCGACCGCACAGGGTCGCCCGTACAGATGAAATCAATTTTCACACGTTCTGGGCCCTGGATCTTGAGGTTAACAAACGGGTCAAGCCGCGCAGCGGGCGGCTCCGGATTTTGGCGATCGCACTTCCTTACCTACCGTACAGATTGAATCAATTTTTCCACAGCTCTCACTACTTCCCCATTCCCCATTGCCAGAGCATAAACGCATAGTTGAGTGCCTGCTCGCGCAGCGCATCGTAACGACCTGATGAGCCGCCGTGGCCAGCGCCCAAATTGACTTTCAGCAACAGCGGATTGTGGTCCGTTTTCGTGGCGCGTAATTTGGCAACGAACTTAGCGCCTTCCCAATACGGCACCTGGCTGTCGTTGAGCGAAACGCGCACCAGCATCGCCGGATAATTCCGCGCCGCGACGTTGTCATACGGCGAATACTTGATCATGTAGTCGAACGCAGCCTTCTCCTTCGGATTGCCCCATTCGATAAATTCGCTGGTGGTAAGCGGCAACGACGCGTCGAGCATGGTGTTGATTACATCTACGAACGGCACTTGTGCCACTACCGCCTTGAATAAATCCGGACGCATATTGGTCACGGCGCCCATCAGCAGCCCTCCGGCGCTGCCGCCTTGAATGACCAAACGGTCAGACGAAGTGTACTTGTTTTTTACCAGGTATTCGGCGCAGTCGATGAAATCATAAAACGTATTTAACTTTTTCATCATCCGGCCTTGCTCGCGCCAATCCTCGCCCAGTTCACCGCCTCCGCGGATGTAGGCCTGCGCGTAAATGACTTCTCGGTCGAGCAGGACCAGGCGATTTGACGAAAACGTCGGGGCCCCGGAGGCGCCGTACGAACCATACGCGAAAAGCAGCATGGGCGCCGTGCCGTCAAGCTTCACGCCTTTCTTGTAGACCAGCGAAATCGGCACTTTCGTGCCGTCGCGCGAGACCGACCAGATGCGGGTTGCTTCATAGTTGGCCGGATCGTAGCCGCCCAGCACCTCTTGCCGCTTCAGCAGCGTGCGCCGGCGCGTGCTCATATCGTAGTCATAAACCGAGGATGGAGTAACCATCGACTGATAGTTGTAGCGCACCACGGTGGTGTCGAACTCAGGATTGGCTCCCAGGAACAGCGCGTAATCCGATTCGTCGGTTGCGATCCGATGCGATTGTTTCGTCTTCATGTCGATCACGCGCAGGTAATTCAGACCGCCTTCTTTTTCCGACACGACGAAGTGATTGGCAAAAGTAGTTACACCGTCAATCTTTACTTTTGGATTGTAGGCGATGAAAGTCTTCCAATTCTTTTCGGAAGGATCGCCGATGGGCGCGGTAACAACACGGAAATTCTTCGCGTCCTTATTAGTCGTGATGTAAAAGAGACCGTTATAGTGGTCCACGTCGTATTCATGCCCGTCCTGACGAGGCAGGATCACTTTGAATTGACCGGTGGGATTGTTAGCGCGCAAATAGCGAAACTCTCTTGAAGTCTTCGCGTGCGAACCGAGAAAGATCATCTTTTTGTCGAGCGAGCGGCTCGCGCCGAGGTCGAACAGTTCGTTTGGCTCCTCATAGATCAAATCGCTCTGGTCGCTGCCCACTACATGACGCCAGAACTTGTCGGAGCGCTTAGAGACCGGGTCTTCCGTGGTGTAAAAGAGCGTCTTGTTGTCATTGGCCCAAACCACTGAGCCCACGCGCTCGATATCCTCCGCCAGGGTTTGGCCGGTGCGCAGGTCTTTGACATGCAGTCTGAATTGACGATAACCCGTGGTGTCGGTCGAATAGGCCAGCAAGTTGCCATCATCGCTGGTGCGGTATGCGCCGAGACCCAGGAAACTATGGCCCTCAGCCATCTTGTTCAGGTCAAGCAGCACTTCCTCTTGACCCTCCATGCTTCCCTTCTTGCGGCATATATACGGATACTGTTTGCCTTGTTCGGTGCGTGAGTAGTAGTAATACTGGCCGATGCGCGACGGCACGCTCAGATCCGTCTGCTTGATGTGTCCCAGCATCTCTTTGTAGAGCGCCTCTTGCAGTTCCTGAGTGGGCTTCAGCACTGCGTCAGCGTAGGCGTTTTCTGCTTCAAGATATTTAATGACATCCGGATTGTTCTTTTCTCGAAGCCAGAAGTAGTTGTCTTCCAGCTTATAGCCGTGAATTTCGGTAACGTGCGGAATTCTGCGGGCTACCGGTGGCTGCAGATCGTTGCCGCCATTTTGCGCCAGCGCATTCGGTGCGGATAAAGTCAGTAATAAAGCCGCTAACCGCAGTAAAGCGGAAAGTGTTCTTTTCATATTTCTCTCCTTGGATGCGCAAAGCAAGCGAAGCATCCCCTGATTAATGACGCGAACAGCCGGAATCTCGGTTTAGCAAGCAAATCAGCCCAATAGTATCGAATCCTAGCTAGTGCCTGGACGTCGGGTCTTCCTATTCTACGTTTTTCCTAAGCCCTGCCGCTACCATGCCTCGGTCTGCAGAGACCCATCCTCATCTCCGGAAAATAGTCAACCAGCTAGCCGGGATTAATCACCAACGCTCACCACAAAGGCCTAGAGTGGCAAAGCCACAACCAAAAGCAAAGCCGTCTACGGCCACGTTCACGTGCACGTCAACGACCACGGCTACGTCCACGGTAACGACAAACAATTTCAAAAGAGCAGTGATTGGTGAACGTTGTCGTGGAGGTTGACGTGGTCGTGAACGTGCACGTGAACGGTGGTTTCCATTCGGCCAAAACTTGGTCAAAAAAACAAGATTCTGCCAACTTGTTACCCAGTGCGGCAGGGCCGCAACCTAATATGGGCAGCGAGGATGGCAAACAGGAGACGGTGACCCCGCTGGGCGGGGTATAAAACAAACCAAAACTTTGCGGCCCGAAAAGAATTTAATGCTCAGGCAAGTACAATACTGGGATGGATCGAAACCTCTCCAACTTTTCCCAGTGCGATTAACTTTTCATCCGGACCCAGCAGGCGCACCCAGCCGCCGATGAGCTGTGACGTCCGGGGCAAATCCTTGCCGTGTCGAACCCGCTCCAGGTCGCGTTCGTCTACCAGTTGGAAAGGGATGTCCGTAAGAAGCCGCTCCATGGGAACGAGCGAGGATTTCCAGTCTGCTTTCAACTCGAGTTCGGCCAGAGGCGCCGCCTGCTCCAACCGGTAAGGACCGCTTCCCGTACGGCATAGTGCTGTGACGATAGCCCCGCATCCCAGCTTCTGTCCGATGTCGTGCACCAGACTGCGAACGTAGGTCCCGGCGGAGCAGCACACCAGGACTTCCAACTCCGGCAACTTCAGTTCCAGCACTTGCAACTGATGGATGGAGACAAGCCGCGGCGCGCGTTCCACCGTCTTGCCCTGGCGCGCCAACTGGTAGAGCTTCTTGCCTTGTACCTTGACCGCGGAATACATGGGTGGAATCTGTTGGATCTCTCCTCGGAAGGAATTCAAGATCTGCCGAAGGTGCTCGGCGGACACATCCACCGGTTTGGTCTCCAGGATTCTTCCTGTTGCGTCCAATGTATCGCTCTCTTCACCCAACCGCAGCCACACCCGGTACTCCTTGTCCAGGCCCATAAAGAACTGCGAGAGCCGCGTCGCCCGCCCGAACAACAGCAGCATCAGGCCGGTGGCGAAAGGATCGAGCGTACCGGTATGACCAATCCTCTTGATTGCAGTGAGCCTCCGCAGATGCGCCACCAGATCGTGAGAAGTGATCGCGGCAGGTTTGTCGATCAGCAGCAGGCCATCGGTTGATTGCGGATTGTGGATTTCGGACTGCGGATTAGAAGCGGTCATTAGACATCGGTCATCGGTCATCGGTCATCAGTCATCGGTCATCGGTCACCGGTCACCGGTCACCGGTCATCGGTCATCGGTCATCGGTCATCGGTCATCGGTCATCAGTCAACAGTCATCAGGTCAGCAGGTCAACAAGTCATCAGGTCAGAAAAACGTCCTTGCTCTGCCGACCTGTTGACCTGCGGACTTGTTGACCTGTTGACCTGAAACCGATGACTGATGACCGATGGCTGATCCACTGATAACGGATGACGGCGTTTTCGGGTCAGTCTTAGTTCCTCTGAGAAACCAGCGGTCGCAGTTGCTGCAGGACTTTTTCCAATGCTTCTGAATAGGGCCCGGTCAAGCTGAAACCCGCCGCATTGACGTGCCCCCCGCCGCCGAAGCGATGGGCCACGGCAGCAACGTCGATTTCGCCCTTGGATCGAAGGCTGACGCGGAAAGTTCCATTGCCGTCTTCGCGCAGGAACGCAACCACTTGCACGTCCTTCACCGAGAGCGGATAACTTACCAGTCCCTCGGTATCCGCCTTATTGGCTCCGGATTCTTTCAACATTGCCTCGCTCAGACAAATCCATGCGATCCGGCCGGACTGATCCCGTTGCAGGGTAGTAAGCACCAGACCCAGAAGGCGAATCTTTCCATAGGGATTACTATTGTAAATAATGCGGGCCGCAAATGTGGGGTCGGCGCCCGCTCGCACCAGAGCTGCGGCCGTCTCCAGACTTTCGGCCGTGGTGCCCCGGTACTGGAACGACCCGGTGTCGGTAAAAAGAGCGATGTAAAGATTGGTCGCGATGCTTGAATCCAGAGGAACGTTCATCTCGCGCAGCAAACGATAGATCATTTCTCCCACGGCGGCGGCTGAAGTGTCATTCCAGTTGAGGAAGCCAAAGTTCTGATTGGTAACGTGATGGTCGATATTTACCAGTGGTAGCTTTTCCAGATCTGGCAGTTCCGGCCTTTGCGGATCACCACATTCGAGAACAAATGCTCCTTTGTAATTCAAATGGGGGACGCGATCGGCGATAATGATCTTTTCGATTCCGGGCAGTTCCGAATATGTGGAAGGATGCGGGTCGCGGTTGACAACATCGACCTTTTTTCCCATTGCTTCCAAAGCCAGGGCCAAACCCAACTCGCTTCCCAGGGCATCTCCGTCAGGGCGAGCATGAGAAGTAATCAGAAAATGGTTCTGGTTGTGTATGAACTGGCTGATTCTACCAATGATCATTCTTGCTTTTTGAGCTGATCCAGGATTTCTTCCACACGCTCCTGGTATTCCCCCGATACGTCCAGATAAAACGCGAGCTCCGGGATGCGCTTAACGTTCACCTGGACCGCCAATTCTTGTCGCAAGTAGCCACGGGCATGTTCCAGGGCCCTCAGCGCCCGATCTTTGGCTGATCGATCACCTCGAACTTCCACGAAGATTTTTGCCAGCTTCAGGTCGGCAGTCATCTTCACTTTGGTCACCGAAACCGCTTCGACCCTGGGATCATCCAGGCCGTAAGGGATGAGCTCCATAACAACGTGTTGAATCTCTTCGGCCAGGCGGGCACTTCGGTCCATGTCAGTTGCTAGTTACAAGTTACCAGTTACCAGTTACCAGTCACCAGTTGCCAGTTCCCAGTTATCAGACATGACCATAATATAGGTTCTCAGTCAGCAGTCATCGGTCATCATCTTCACAGTGGTAACTAGCTGGCAACTGGTAACTGGCAACTGGCAACTGGCAACTAATAAACAAGCTCATTGCTCAATTTTCAAAAGTCAATATATTCAACCTGGCACTGTACCAGGTCGTCTCCAAGAATATTTTCGCTTTCGCGCACGAAGGCTTCCGTAATACCTTCCAGCGCGCCGCGATCCCCGGATATGCTGACAGCCCCGATCAGGGCGCGCTGCCAGAGGTCCTGGTGATCGATCTCGCTGATGGAGAAATTAAACTTGGAGCGAAGCCGGTCCTGCAGCTTGCGCAACACCATCCGCTTGTCTTTAAGGGACTGAGCGTAGGAGAGGTGAATTTCGAGGGTGCAGAATGCGATGGGCATTCAAGTGACAAGTTTTCAGGGGCAAGAGTAACCAGTTCTGATTCCCTCGGCATCCCTTTTGTTTTGATTGATGGATTCTTACAAGTTTC
>DASXTB010000337.1:0-25099 GCA_036505615.1 Acidobacteriota bacterium | reverse complement strand
GGTTTTTCCCAACCGCTGCGGCGCTTGTAGCCGCTGCCATCGCCGTGAGAAAGTTCCGCCGATTGATTTTCAGTTGCATGATTTCCCCCGATTCTCAATTATGGTGACCGCCACACAGAACCATCCTCAAATTGGGCGCGCTTTATCTTTGCCCCTACCTTGTACCATCCGGTAGTCCGGGGATTCCGGCGCCCACAGCTTCGTGAAATCCACTCAACTCATAAGCCAGATACTGCTTTCCCGGAACGGGCGGGCCGCGCATCTCAGCCCGGAAAGGGAGATCGCCGGTCGGAATCCTACCTTGTTGGGCGATCCTATTGCTGATATCAATGAGCTCCAGCCTTGATTGGTTTTTTGCTGCAAAACTGAACCCGAGAATCACAATGTCCGGAGAGTTCTGAGAATTCGGAGCCGGAACTGGTGTCTGCCCGGACAGGCCAGACGCCGCTATACAAGCAATCAGCCAGTAGAAGACGGCGGTGTGCATCTACAGCCCCTGTTTAAAACGTAAGCTTCAAGCCGAACTGGATCTGCCGCGACGTGGTCACAGTTGAGGTGATCCGACCGGCGGTAGGCGCAATCGCTGCGGCGGCATTGGTGAAGACGACGCGCCCGGAAGGCACCGCAAAGTTCGTCCTGTTGGGGAGATTGAAAATCTCGGTGCGAAACTGCAGCGCCCGATCCTCTCCCAGCTTAAACGACTTGGACAGCGCCGCATCTACAGCTACTGTTCCGGGCCCGATTAAAGTGTCACGCCCCAGATTGCCCCGCTGATTGACCGGCGGCAGTTCAAAGGCATTCACGTCGAAATAATGATCCGGTCCTCCCAGGATGGGGTTATTCGACTGACCCGATTTCAAGTTCGGCCGCTCATTCATTGAAAAACTGGTGGTGTTGAGATTTCCCGAACGGTTAAAACCAAGCCGCACCGTAAAGGGGGTCCCCGATCGGATGGAAGTAATATTGTTCAACTGCCATCCTTTCAACAGCAATCCACCGAACCCGCTGAGGGACTGAGCGAAAGGCAAATCGTAAGTCCAGTTGAAGGTCAGGTTGTGCTTGACGTGAAATGCCGACAACCCGCGGTCGATTGTCCGGTCATACCAGTCCAGCCCGTACTGTACGACGCTGTCAAAGTCCTGAGAGTTAATGCCGCTGGAATCATCCACCGAACGCGAGAAAGTGTAAGAAGCCTGCGCCCTCAGGCCGTGCGACAGCCGCTTGATCCCGCTAAGCTGCAGCGAATGGTAGAAGGACTGTGCATCGGTGACGCGTTGCCAGATGCCGGTGAAGTTAGGGTTACGGCGCTTGAGCTCGGGCCGATACACTTTCTTTCCGTCCACGATGGTCTCGGGCGCAAGGTTAGCATCACCCAAGCGCACCAGATGATTTCCGCGCGCGCCGACATAACCAACCGTGACGTCAACGTCTCCCGCCAACTCCCGTTGGACGCTGAGATTGAACTGCATCATGTAGGAAGATTGCAGATCGAAATTCACTGTTTGCAGTTGCGCCTGTATCGGCTTGGTGGGATCAAAGTTGGCGACGACATTGGGAAAAGGCGGAGTGGGGATGGAGGTGCGTGTGGTAAACGGAGGATTCAAACTGCCCGAGAAAAAATAGTACTTGGGCAGAATCTCATCGTGAAAGATTCCAAATCCGGCACGCACCGAAGTTTTCGCGTCGCCGAACGGATCCCACGCAAGACCGATGCGCGGGGCGAAGTTAAGCAACGACGGGTTTGAGTGCCAGGGATCGCCTACCGTCACTTTGCTGTCGCTCACGTTTCGCAGATTGGAAATCTTGCCGTTGACTTCCGTGGGCACGGTGGCAAATTCGTAGCGCAGACCCAGGTTGAGCATCAGGTTGGATCTGACCTTGAAATCGTCTTGCGCAAAGAAGGCAAACAAGGACTGCCGGTAGCCGCGTATCGGATCGACCAGTCCCGGCAGAGCCACATCGACGCTGATCGCAGTCCCCTGAAGGAAGCTCTCCAGGTTGGCAAAGTTCACAATTCCGCCCCGCTGGCTCACTGTGTTTTGATTGAACTGGATGCGCTGCGCCTGCGCTCCGAATTTGGCGCTGTGGCGCCCTGCCGTCAGGAATATAGTGTCTCCCCACTGAAAATTATTCAGCCGGTCCAAGCGGGGCAGACGAAAATCACCGGCCATTTCGGTGACCAAGCCCGCTATGGTGAGATAACCAAAAGGCTCGCCTGGCACCCATGACAGCGACGGCGGGATGTCAATCGTTCGTTGGTTGTCGGCTTCCTGCGTGGAGCGGTTGAATCCGAATCGCGCCGTGTTGAGCAAGTTGGCCGAATAGGTGTGGGCATAATCCAGCGTCAGGTATTGATTGCGCGACCGTTCCTTGGTGAATGCAATCGGCGGCTTATTGGTGGGCTGCCGATTCACTTTGCCATTGTCAAACGTATACCGGCCCCAGAGCGAGTCGTTGTCAGTGAAGCGATGGTCGATGCGCCCCTGGAGGAAGTGTTCATCAGTGGGCTGCGAAAGAGAGAACAAATATTCGGCAGCTCCACCGCCCAGGGTGTGTCCATTGGGCAAAGGGAACAAGGTGTCCAAATAAACGGGAATCGCAGAATGCAGCGTGATGGTACGCGTGCGCGTCGGATCCGAGGATGTGGGCGCAGGCAAAATGCCGCGACGCGCATTGGCATCCGGCACGGCAGTCACACCCGTGATTCCCAGCCGCTCAATCAATCCTTCGTAGGCCGCAAAGAAGAAAGTCTGGTCGCGGCGGATCGGGCCTCCCAGGGTTCCTCCAAATTGATTGCGCTTGAAGGCCGGGATGGGCTGCCTGGGATCATCGAAAAAGTTCTTGGCGTCGAGCGCGGAGTTGCGATGAAACTCAAAAAGCGAGCCGTGGAGCTTGTTGCTTCCCGACCGGGTGACTGCGTTGATCACCCCACCCGCCGAGCGCCCAAACTCGGCCGAATACGCATTGGTGAGCACCTGAAACTCCAGCACTCCATCCACGCCAAGCAACACTCCCGCCACCGAGCCAGGAGTTTTGTTGTACACATTATTGATGTCGGTGCCGTCCAGCAGGAAGTTGTTTTGTTCGGGGCGCGCGCCGTTGATGGAAATTTTGGGCGTGCGCCCCCCTACCACGTCGTTGCCCGCAGCCAGCGCGGCGCTTACGCCCGTTTGCAGCAGTGCCAGTTGCTGAAAGGAGCGGCCGTTGAGAGGCAGGTCTCGAATCTGCTTGTCATCCACCAGGCCGCTCACCCCGCCCGAAGTGAGGTTGATGTGCGGGTAAATCCCCGTGACATCTAAGACCACTTTTGTGGATATCTCGCCCAGTTCCAATTTGACATCCACGATGGCATCCTGACCGACCGCCAGGTGAATGCCGCGGCCCGCGACCGCTTTAAACCCGGGCGCTGAGACGCTCAACTCGTAGTCTCCTGAAGGAAGCAGCGGGACGTGGTAGCGGCCCGCGTCATCGCTGAGCAACTCCTGAGAAGCTCCCGTGCCTACATTGCGCACCGTGATTTGCGCTCCAGGAACTACGGCTCCGGAGGGATCGGTAATGGTTCCCCGCAGGCTGGCGCCTACACTTTGCGCGAATGCGCCGCTGCAAAATAACAGCACGATTGCCGGCAGAATGATCCAAGGTTTGGACGTTGCGATCGTAGCAGCCATGGGACCTCCTGAGTAGTTGAGGTAAACGTCAGAGCCCGGCACTTCAGAAGTTGTAAAAAAAATTGATTCAATCTGTACGGGCGACCTGTGTGGTCACCCGCTGCCGAATCCGGCGGATTCTTTTTGACTCAGTTCCGCAGTGCATGCGGGAACTGTGCAATTTTCTTGGCTAATCCGTCAGCTAGTGCGGCGGGCGGCCACACAGGGCCGCCCGTACAATCAGATCAATTTTTTCACACCTTCTCAGGCGGCCGTCACATCGCGTAGAGGGAGAGCACACGTTTCCGCCTGGATAATCGGGCCGGCCTCCCGCCTTGCCCTCCTCTACGTATTCTGTGTCTCGACACAGGATACTCTCGAGTTCGCCGTGACCCAAGCGGTGTTTATGCTGACAAGTTAGGGCCGGCCTGCAGGCCGGCCCTACAATCAGGCGCGTTCCAGTTTTTTCACGCGTTTCGAGCAACCGGCGGAGTAAAACGTTAATAACTCAAAATTCTTTCAACGGCTGCGTCTTTTCGGCCGTCTGTTGCGTACTGGCAATTAGAATGGGCGCAACGATCTGCTGTTTTTCAAATATGACGGGGAACCAAGAAGCCGATGGGTTGGTCCGAGGCTTGAGCCACCGTGACCCTGACTTGGTGGGACAGCTCGTCGAGCAGTATCAATATCGCCTGTTCCGATATCTTTTGTATCTCACCCGAAGCAGCGACAAGGCTGAGGACATCTTTCAGGAAACCTGGGTTCGTGTTCTGGAGCGCGGTCATCAGTATGATGGGAAATCAAAATTCGAAAGCTGGCTGTTCGCCATCGCCCGAAATCTGACAATTGACTACTGGCGGCGAAACAAATTGACGGTCGAGCTGGAAGAGCTGGGCGAGGCCACTGGCGTGGACGCACCGGTTCCTTTCGCCCTTCAGCACGCGCTGTCGGCCAGCGACTTTGTCTGGCGCGGCGAAGAGAGCGAGCGAATCCAGACGGCCTTGGGAATGTTACCCGCGGTCCAACGCGAGATTTTGCTGCTGCGATTTCACGAAGATTTCACTTTGGAAGAAATCGCGAAGCTGGTCGCTGCGCCGCTGTCGACTGTGAAATCGCGCCTCTATCGCGGGCTAAATCACCTTCGTCACCTACTGGAAGGAGCGCAGGCATGAGCGAAAGTCTTCACGAGCGGGCAGAGCGGCTGATCACGGCACAGCGAGTAGAAGGTATTTCAACCGACCAACTCAAATGGCTTAATCTCCACCTCGATACCTGTTCCCGCTGCGGCCAGTACGCCCAGTCCATTGAAAACGCATTGCGGTCGCTCCGCTCCCTGTCGGTTCGGGTCGATCCCGCGCTGGTCAAAGCGGCTCGCATGGCGGTTCACCTGCGAGCGCGCGAGCTTCAGGAGCGCCCCGTCCGGATGTTGTCGTTGTGGATTCTCTGCGCACTCTCGTGGATTTTGGGAATCGTGACCGCCCCGCCCTTATGGCATGTCTTCGAATGGATCGGACGGAGGGCCAAAATGCCGGATCTCATGTGGCAAATGGGATTCGTACTGTGGCTGATCCTACCGGCGCTGATAGTGGCCGCCGTGCTTATGTTCCAAAAACCGCATGCCAGTAATTACGAATGGTAGCGGCGGCCAGGGGTCGACGAGTCTTGGCGGCAGGCGCGTCGAATGCCTGAGGCAAGACACAAGAATTAAGGAGATCAATGATGAGCGAGCTGAAGAAACCTATGAGTGAAAGAATGCGGCTAATCCGCTGGCGCATGACGCGGGAGTCGAGCCGATTTTCTGACGAAATCCGCCTAATTCCGCGGCGGCTGGTATGGCTGATGATCGTGCTGCTGATTATTGCGGAGGTTGTGGCTCAGATCGCCAACCATATTAATCCCGCGTTCCCCGAATTCAGACCCGAGGTTGGCGCTCTGGCGCTGGCCGGTGTCGTCACCGGTGTGGGCATTGTGGCCTCGTGTTTGGTCTTCTTGTTCGGATACATCTATAAGGACGCCAAGCGGCGCGGAATGAATGCTACGCTCTGGACGCTGCTGGCAATTCTCGTCCCCTACCTCCTTGGCGTGATCATTTACTTCTTGCTGCGCGAACCTTTGTCCTTCAACTGCCCTCAATGCGGAGCTATGGTCAGCGCGCGCTTTAATTATTGCCCCAGTTGCCAGAACAACCTCCGTCCCTCGTGTCCGCAATGCCGGCGTGAAGTCGGAGCCAGTGATCGTTACTGTCCCAATTGCGCCCACGACCTGAAGACGCCCGCAACGCCGGTCATTATTTAGTTCTCTTTGTTCTTCATATTGAATGGGGAGCCGAAGAATCAGACCGCTCATTTGTTCCATGCTTGCTAGCGGGGTCATGGCGTAAAGCCCACTACCCCCTGCTTGACGATATTGCGTGTCGAGGCGAAAAGGTATATATCCTCCGGCCATGATTCACAAACTGGCCATGACGCTCAAACTGGGTTTTCTGGTCGCCGTCGCTGTTTCCGTTCCTGCCTATGCTGCACCCTGTACCACTGCGGCGCCCAACTGTACTGAGTGGGTCCACCTTGGCGGCGGGCAGGCCCGCTCGCTGGTCTATCGCACGTATGCTCTGGACACAAGGAACGAGAAAATTACCCGAGCACTCGTCATGGTGCACGGCGCTGGACGCGATGCGGACAACTATTTCCGCACCGCCATCGCAGCCGCCTTCCTGGCCGGCACTCTGGAAGACACCATCGTCATCTCGCCGCGCTTTGCCTCCCATGACGGCCGAAGCTGTCGCGACACGCTCGCTCCCAACGAAATCAGTTGGAGTTGCTCAGGCGACAGTTGGCGCTCCGGCGGAGTCGCGACCAGCGACGCTCAGTTGACGTCCTACGACTTGATGGATGAGATTTTGCGCAAGCTTGCCCGCAAGGACGTCTTCCCCAGTTTAAGAGCGATCGTTGTTTCCGGCCATTCCGCCGGCGGGCAGTATGTGACGCGTTATGAAATGGCCAACCAGGTCCACGACAAGCTCGGCGTTCCGATCCACTACATCGTTTCCAACCCCTCGAGTTACGCCTACCTTGACCCCGAGCGTCCGGCGGGCAGTAACAGCGAATTGCGCACCTTCGGTGACGCTCGTAACTGCACCACGTTTGATCGCTGGCCCTACGGCCTTCAGAATCGCACCGGGTACACGGCCAAGCTCACGGACGATCAACTGAAGAAGCAGCTTGCGGCACGGCCAGTAACGTATTTGCTTGGCGAGCTAGACACATTGCCTCTCGCTGGCTTTGATTCATCATGCCCGGCGATGGCCCAGGGCCCGACGCGTCTTGCGCGCGGACAAGCTTTTGCCAGCTACGTCAACCAGAAGTACGGCGCCCAGCATAAGGTAGTCGTTATCCCGCTCTGTGGGCACAATGCCCGCTGCATATTCACTGCCGAAGCGGCGCTCCCGATTCTATTCCCGAAGCCGTAAGGACCCGCGAAAAATCCGAGCCGCGACCAGTTTTAAGTCCAAGATCCAAAGTCTGAAGTCACTGCCTGCAAAGTCGATTTTGGACTTTCGCCTTTGGACTTTCGACCTTTGACTTAAGAGCGCCTTGACACTTAAAACATTCATTTTAAACTTCTGTTTATATGCGGGCTCAAGCAATTCGACCGGGACATCATGACCCAACAGGGGGGCAACCCATGGTCGCTGACCGTACGCGCTCCAAGTTGCTCGAAGCGGCCAGAGAGGTCTTTGCCGAACGCGGCTACTACCGTACAACCATCCGCCAGATTTGCAGCCATGCACGCACCAATATCGCCGCCGTGAACTATCACTTCGGAGGCAAGCTCGGGCTGTACACCGCCGTCCTGCGCCAGTCGGTGGGTTCCGCCCAAAATGAAGCGATTCACAAGGCGTTTGATCAGGATGCGGCGCCCGAAGAAATCTTGAGACAGGTGATCAGAGCTAGATTAAACGAGGCGTGCGGCTCGGATCGGTTCAACTGGCGCTTCCGGCTGATGGTGCACGAGCTGGCGCAGCCGACTCCGGCCATGTCGCGCGTCATCGATGAGACGATGCGGCCCATTTACAACCGGCTGCGCGAACTTGTCGGCGCAATCATCCACTTGCCTCGCGATCACGAAAAGACTCGGCTCTGCACGCACAGCATCATCGGACAAGTTGCCCATTACGCACACTCACGCCGTGTCCTGGCTCGGCTTTGGCCGGAGCTGAAGATGACGCCAGAGCAGTTGGAAAAGATAGCCAATCATATTGCCGAGTTTTCGCTTGCTTACCTTCGAGCAGCCAGTTCAGTGCCGCCGCGAAACGCTCGCCACGGGAGGCGGAAATGACCGAACTGCAAAAAGCCGACGGTTCCCCAGAGCGCAGTGAGCCGCAACCCCAGCCGGAAACCTCTGTTTCCCCGCCCGGTCCCCAGCACTCCCGCCGTTGGGTCGCTCCACTGATTGTGTTTTTGGTGCTCGCAGCCGCTGTGTTCTTCATCTGGAGGGTGTTTTTCGCCGCGCCTCGCGTGCCAGACAGCATCGTCCCCCTGAGCGGCCGGATCGAAGGGGACGACTCTGCAGTCGCGCCCAAGACCAGCGGACGAATTCTCGAGGTTCGCGTTAGAGAGGGCGACAGCGTCAACGCCGGCGACACCCTGGCGATCCTCGATGACCAGCAGGTGCGCGCACGCGAGCAGCAGGCCCGCGCCGCGCTTTCGGAAGCAGAGGCGAAGGCAAAATCGGCACGAGGCCAGATTGCAGTTCTACAGGAGGAGTTGCGACAGAATCAGTTGCAGACAGAACAAGCCCGAATCGACGCTCAGGGGCGCGTACGGCAGGCAGAGGCGGAGTTGGCGGCCGCCGAGGCTGACCTCGCTCAGCAGGAGGCTTCTTATCGGCTTGCGCTATTCGACAAAGAAGCTTACACGCGGCTCGCCAAGTCCGGAGCGGTGTCGGAGCGCCAGGGAATCCAGGCGGCATCCGCTGCCGATCAACAAGCGGCGGTCGTAGCAGCGACCAAGCGCCGAGTCGAAGCGGCGCGAGGGGCGCTCACTACTGCCAGAGCGAGTCTGGTAAATCCAAATATTCAGAGCGCTCAGGTGGAGGAGGTGCGAAGGCAGATTACGCAGCAACAAGCGGAAGCAGCCGGCGCCTCTGCGAATATTGAACAAGCTCGTGCCCAACTTGTCGAGGCTCAGGCGAATCGCAGTGACTTGATCGTCACAGCGCCGTTTGGTGGGATGGTGATGACGCGCGCCGCAGAACCGGGAGAAGTGGTCCCGGCCGGAACTGCCATCGTTACTCTGCTGGATTTGACCAAAGTGTATTTGCGGGGCTTTGTTCCCGAAGGACAGATCGGCAAAGTCAAAGCTGGGCAAGCCGCACGCGTTTATCTCGACTCCAACCCCAGTCAGTCCATAGACGCGTACGTGTCCCGTATCGATCCCCAAGCTACGTTCACGCCCGAGAATACCTATTTCCGGGACGAGCGCGTAAAACAAGTGGTAGGCGTCAAGCTGCAGTTGAAAGGCGCAATTGGACTTGCCAAACCCGGCATGCCCGCCGATGGAGAGATCCTGGTGCGTGGCGATGTGTGGCCGGAAAGCAAGGGAAGGAAGTAAGAGGATTGCGGATTTTTCAATTGCGGAATGCGGACTTGCGATTGCGGATTGCGGATTTCCGGTTGAGGATTGCGGAATTCGGATTTTTCGATTGCGGAACGCGGAATGCGGATTGCGGATTGCGGAATGCGGAATGCGGATTAGGGACTGCTGATTGAGGGATTGAAACGATGAAGAGCCGTGAAGACAAGTCAGGAGCGCCGTCTCAGCACTCGAGAGCAGGCAGTTCTGAAGCCGAAAATCCGCAATCCGCAATCCGCAATCCACAATCCGCAATTGAAAATCCTCAATCCGCAATCCGCAATCCACAATCCGCAATTGGAAATCCTCAATCCGCAATACACGTCCGAAATCTTGCCAAACATTATGGGCCGATCCAAGCTGTTCGCGGCATCAGTTTCGATGTGGGCCAAAGTGAAATCTTCGGCCTGATTGGTCCGGACGGAGCGGGCAAGACCACCGCCTTACAAATACTGGCGGGTGTGATGGAAGCCACTGCCGGCAAGGCAGAAGTTTTTGGCCGTCCTGCTCGCGAAATGCGATCACAAACCGGTTACCTAACACAGGCATTCAGCCTATATCCCGACCTTACGCTAATGGAAAACATCCGCTACATCGGCGACCTGCGCCGTGTTCCTCCCGATGAGATTTCAAAACGTGGCGGCGCTTATCTGCAGATGTTCGATGTGGACCGGTTCACGGACCGGTTGGCAGGTCAGTTGAGCGGCGGCATGAAGCAGAAACTGGCCCTGGCTTGCGCGCTTGTGCCTCAGCCTCGCGTGCTGTTGCTGGATGAACCAACGACGGGTGTGGATCCGGTGTCGCGTCGCGAATTCTGGGACACACTCGCTCACCTGGCGGCCGACGGTTTAACGATTCTTGTGGCCACTCCCTATCTGGACGAAGCCGAGAGATGCCACCGCGCGGCGCTGATGTACCAGGGTGAGATTCAGCAGCTTGGCACGCCGGCCGAACTGCGGGCAAAACTGCAGGCGAGGCGACTGGAGGTCCGCGTCTCAAACCTGGGCGAAGCTGAGCGGAATCTTTCGGAGATCAGCGGACCAGATAAACAACTCATCGATGTACAACGATTCGGCGACCGCCTTGATCTCCTGGCACACGAGCCGGACGAAGCGAAAGGCGTTCTGGAGCAGAGAATGACCGCCGCCGGGCTCGAAATCGAGGAGATCCGTGTCGATGAGCCGACTCTGGAAAACACTTTCGTCGCGACTCTCCGCAGCCTGGGGCAGGGAAAGCGCGACACGGCGTTTCCAGCCCGCCATCCACATGAAGATCTGCGCGGCCGTGTCGCCATCGGCGCGGCGAACCTGACAAAGCAATTTGGGTCGTTCACCGCCGTCAATCGCGTCAACCTGCAAGTTCGACATGGCGAGATTTACGGCCTTCTGGGCGCGAATGGAGCCGGTAAGACGACCACAATCAAAATGCTATGCGGACTGCTGGATGCAACAAGCGGAGATGTTCAATTCGCGGGGGAACGCGGCAGCTTGCGCTCCCAGGGGGTACACCAGCAGATCGGCTACATGTCGCAAAAGTTCTCGCTCTATGAAGATCTGACGATTCAAGAAAACCTTGACTTCTTTGCCGGCGTCTACGGCGTGCCCCAGCAGGAGCGCAAAGAAAAGCGGCAATGGGTGCTCTCATTTTCGGGACTGGAGGGCAAGGAAGATCAAATCACCGCCAGTTTGCCCGGAGGCTGGAAGCAGCGCGTGGCGTTTGGTTCGGCGATCATGCACGAACCAAGTGTGCTCTTTCTCGACGAGCCGACCTCTGGCGTCGATCCGCTGGCGCGCCGCGCTTTCTGGGCCATGATTAATCGGCTTGCCGATGCGGGCGCCGCAATCCTTGTAACCACGCACTACTTGGAAGAGGCCGAGCAGTGCAATCGCCTGGGGCTGATGGTAGCAGGCGAGTTGGTGGCCGAAGGCAGCCCGACGGACATCAAGAGCCAGCAGACCGGCCATTTGCTGGAATTCGTGGTCGATCAACCACAACGCGCGGCAGACCTGCTGAAGAAGGACGCCGAGCGCTGGCGGGTTTCACTCTTTGGCGACCGGCTTCACGTCATTACGGATCAGGATGCTGAAAGCGGCAAGCAGGCAACCGCAGAGAAGCTGCAAGCGAATGGAATTCGCGTCATCAGGGCGCGGGAAGGGCGCTTCTCGCTCGAAGACGTGTTCATCAATGTTGTGGAAAAGGCGCGCCAGCAGGGGAAAGTTGGGGCCGAGGAATAATGAGACGTATTCTTGCGCAATCACGCAAAGAGCTGACCCAGATCCTTCGAGACCGGCGGGCACTAGTGCTGGCGCTGGCGCTTCCTATGGTCCTGCTCATGTTGATGGGAACGGCGATCTCGCTGACGGTCAGCAACCTGCCCATCATCGTGCAGGATTTTGACGATTCGCCCGCTTCACGTGAGCTTATAGACGCCTTCCGTGCCTCGATTAGCTTTTACGTCGTCGCCTGGCCAGTGGACAAACCGCCGGAACAGGCATTGATAGCCAGCACAGCCCGAGCTGCTCTAATTATACCGGCGCACTTTGGACGCGACAGGGCGCGTGGGATCAGTTCGCCTGTACAGTTGCTGGTGGATGCCTCCGACGCCAATACAGCCAAATTGACTGCAGGTTATGCGAGCGGAGTGACGCGCGCTTACAACGAGCGTATGACGGGTTCGGTCCGTCCTCAACCGGTCCAAGCAGCCATCCGGCTCTGGTACAATCCCGGGCGTTCCTCCAAGAAGTTCTACGGTCCTGGAATTTTTGTCCTTGCGATGTCCATGTTCCCGCCACTCCTGGCTTCGCTTGCTATGGCGAGAGAGGGAGAGCAGAAAACGATTCTTCAGGTGTATGTCTCCAGCATTTCCGCTCACGAATTTCTCTTGGGAAAGATTTTTGCCTTCATGACTGTGGCATTCTGCGAATGCCTGCTCATGCTGGCGCTGTTGTTCACGTACTTCGGCCTGAGTGTGGTGGGCGATCCCACCCCTTTCATTGTGGCTACGATTCTGTACTCGTTCTGTGTAGCGTCCTTCGGCACGATGGTCGGAGCGATCATTCCCGACCAGGCAGCGGCGATGCAAGCGGTTGCTATCGGCGGTTTCCTGTTCGTATTCCTGCTGTCCGGTTTGATTTTCCCTATCGAGAACATACCTGCGGGACTGCGCTGGATCTCCAACCTTATCTGGGGCAGGTATTACATCGAGATCGTGCGCGACGCGTTATTGCAGGGCGGCGGTTGGCCCGCGACCTGGTTCAAGGTTCTGGTCATCGGCTTCATCGGAGTAATCCTCTACACGCTGGCGTGGCGCAGCATGCGGCGCATGCAGCTCAAGGCATAGGCGATGAGAAGGCGGATCCCACAACTGTTCAATTATCGCGTTAGAGCTTTAATGCGAAAGGAATTCAACCAGATCCGGCACGACCGCCGTCTTGCAGTTTCCCTCATTCTCCCGCCCACGCTGCAATTGTTGCTTTTCGGCTTCGCTCTCAGCGCCAATGTATCGAACATCCGGCTGGGAGTAGTCGACGACAGCAGGACGCCCGAGAGCCGCGAACTGGTTGCAACGTTGACCGAGAGCAAGAGCTTTCAGTCAGCCGGCGACTATTTTTCCGTCGACCAGCTTGGTGATGCAATCTCCCGCGGCAAGGTGGATGCCGGAGTTGTGATCCCCTTCGACTATGCGCGTGATATCCAGCGCGGTCGCACCACCACGGTGCAGGTTCTTTTGAATGCGATGAACGCCAACACGGCCGCCATCAGTCAGGGCTACGCCCAAGGTCTGATCCAGGCGTACAACTCGTCCATCGTCCGCCGTCCGTCGTCGGCAGCAGAACGCGCTGTTACAGACTCGACCGGGCCGGTAACGGACAACAGACAACGGACCGCGGACTACGCTCCAGTAAATCATCGCGGTCAGGTACTGCTGCATCCTGCCTTCCTTTACAATCCTGGTCTGGTTGGGTCTTGGTTTATTGTGACCGGTGTTTTCGGCCTGCTGTTGATTTTAAACAGCTCACTCGTTGCATCAGCCGCGATGGTCAAGGAGCGCGAGGCCGGGACGATCGAGCAGTTGCTCATGTCACCCGCGAGCACCTCTGAAATCATCTTCGCCAAGATCGCACCGTTATTTTTCCTCCTTTCAGTGATGGCGCTCTTCGCGGTTGGACTGATGAAGCTCGTTTTCCATGTGCCCTTTCAAGGGAGCCTGTTGCTTGTGCTGTGCGGCGCGGCTCTATGCGTTCTGTCGGGTATCAGCGTCGGGACGGTCACCGCCACATTCAGTAAATCCAGGCAGCAGGCACAGCTGACGAACTTTTTCGTAAATCCTCCCCTCGCTTCGTTATCAGGAGCTTTTTATCCCATAGAGGCGATGCCCACCTGGTTGCAGCCTCTTACGATATTGAATCCGGTCCACCACTTCGTGGCCATTGTCCGTGCGAGCATGCTCAAGGGCAGCGGCCTTACAGCGCTTTGGCCCAATTTTTTGGGCCTGCTGGCGTTTACGGTTGTTCTGGTCTCGTTAAGCGTGTGGCGTTTCCGGAAACAGCTCAGTTAGTTCGGGCAGAGAACAGGCGGAGGTTCGGGCGATGAGAAGACCAAGAAGATCAGCAAATCGGACTGGCGGAAGTTGGGTCCTAATATTGGCGATCATTATTTTCAATGGTCGGGCACTGGCGCAATTCGGACCGCCGGCCACCCAATCGGAGAGCGCGCAGTCAAAGCAGATTCCGCTTTCGGGACGAAGCGGACAGAACGGATCTGTGAGAGCCATACAATCGCCGGTACCGGGCACAACGACCAGCATCAATACACTCAACCCGACGGTGCAGGTGCAAGGCCCGTACGCGGGGAGCGCCCTGAGCACGGGAAAGATTCCATTCTCGGGCACCCTAACATTGCGGGAAGCCGTCCGACGGGGAATTGAATTCAACTTGGGCGCTGTGGGGCTTGTACAAGCGGTGCACCAGGCACGCGGTCAAAGCAGAGTCGCCCGGAGCGCTTTGCTTCCCAACCTGAATGGGAATTTAACCGAAACGGTGGAGCAAATTAACCTGAGGGCGACAGGCTTGCGTTTCAGTTCGCCTGGTTTTTCACCCCCGACCATTGTCGGGCCATTCAGCGTTTTCGATTTGCGCGTGAGGCTGTCACAAGCAGTACTGGACCTCACGGCGTGGAACAACTATCGCTCGGCGGCCGAAGCTTTGCATGCCAGCGAACTGTCGGCGCAGGACGCTCGAGATCTGGTGGTGCTCGCAGTGGGTGGCGCTTATCTTCAGGTGATCGCGGCGAAAGCAAAAGTGGATGCGACGCGCGCTCAACTGGAGACCGCCAATGCGCTCTATCAACAGACTTCGCAAAAGCGCACTGTGGGCCTGGTGGCTCAGGTCGACGTCAATCGAAGCCAGGTCCAAACTCTGACACAACAGCAGCGGCTGGTCTCGCTGCAGAATGATCTCGCCAAACAGAAAATCAATTTGGCGCGGCTGACGGGTTTGCCGCCCAACGACCGCTACGACATCTCCGATGACGTCCCCTTCTCGGCTATCCCTGCGACCAGCATCGAAGACGCCTTAAAGCAGGCCTTGGAGCAGCGTTCAGACTTGAAAGCGGCAGAGGCCCAGGTGCGAGCGGCCGAGCGCGCGCGCTCGGCGGCCCGCGCCGAACGTCTTCCGTCACTGTCGCTGAATGCCGATTACGGAGTAATCGGAACAAATCCCTCGCAGGCACGCGGAACCTTCTCGGTTGTAGGAACGCTTCGGGTTCCACTTTGGCAGGGCGGGCGCACAGAAGGCAGCATCGAACAGGCAGATGCAGCTTTGGCCCAGCGCCGCGCTGAACTGGAAGATATCAGAGGGCTGATCGAAAGCGAAGTGCGCGAGGCGTATTTTGACCTGCAGGCCGCGGCCAGCCAGGTAGAAGTAGCCCAGAGGAATCTTCAAGTAACGGGAGATAATCTCAACCTTACGCGCCAGCGTTTCGAAGCTGGAGTCACCGACAATGTCGAGGTGGTGCAGTCTCAGGAGGGGGTGGCTGCCGCGGAACTGGACTACATTAATAGCGTATTTGCCCACAACGTGGCTAAACTCAGCCTGGCCCGCGCCACCGGCCGCGCTGCGGAAAGCCTGTCGCAATTCCTTAAGCTGCGATGATGGGGAGGCCCGACCATTTTGGGAGCGGAGAGACGGCCTGAGGGCCGTCTCGGCCTCCGGGCGCGCCGGGCTGTCCTCGGGACAGCTCTTAGCACGCTAGAAGCGTGCGCCGGACTTTCTAGATTTTCACGCGGACATTGCGCGCCGTAGACGGGCCCTGGATAGACGCGGCGCTGCCGCGTCTCATCGTAACAGATCAGCAGATGGCTGCAATGAGACGGCCCTCACGTCGTCTCTTCGCTCCCAAAATATAGAGACTCAGGGACAAGCAATTCTCACTGCTTGCCGATAAGAATAAATGGCGCCCAATAGTACGGCTCCACCCACTGTTTTTGGCAACGGATTGCTCTTTTGGCATCTCGCAGGGCCAAAGCATAATCGATTCGCTTTCCCGTTTTTTCTTCGCCGATGATCCGTCGAAAATAATCTCCCATTAGCTTGGCTGTAGACTCGTCATCTACCGACCACTGGCTGGCAACGACGCGGCGAGCTCCGGCCGCCAGGAAGCCCCGCGACAGGCCAAATACTCCTTCTCCTTTAACATTTTTCCCCACGTTGGTCTGGCAGGCTGACAGCACCGCCAACTCGCACTGCGGAAGTCTTAAATCATAGATCTCATAGAGCTGGAGAAATCCGTCGTTGTCCGTAGTGGATGTCTCCGCGGCTGGAGGCGTCAGGGCGAGGGCAGAAAAGAGAGTGTCCAGTCCTTCGCTGCACAAACCATGAGTGGCCAAATGAATGTAGCGCTTTCCAGGCAATGAAGCGCGCAATTGGGGTTCGTCAGCATTCAGCCGTCTTAGCTCCAGCACTGCGCCTCCTCTCCCATCGTCGCCTTCGCACGCCTTTCGGATTTCATCTGTCTCGCGCGCAGTTCCCGGGAGCTCAACCAATACACCTCCGGCGCGCTCGTATGCGTCACGCGTTCTTGAAAGGGCTGGTTGTGCCCGAGCCGATTTATCCTCCGGCTTAGGTTTACTTGCGATTGGGTTGCCAAGCGATTCCTTTTGGCGCGCCAGGGCCACCTTCTGCGGATTGTAAATGGGATCCGAAAGGCTTAGGACCAACGGCTCCGTAGTCAAACGCATCACGCTTGAGTCCGGACGTCGTTCGATGTTGTACAGAGAGCTAGCGGAGGGGGCATAAATTATTGCCGGTCCTTCATCGAGCCAGTATCGAACGTCCTGGTCCACAGCAGGGTTTTTTACTACTAAAGCTTCGAAGGGCAACAGGTGGAGGGCCCCATCGGGAACAATGATGATCTCGCTGAGCCGTGTGATCTTGAACCAAAGATTTTCCGGCACCAGTAAGCGCCACAAAGCATGGGCGCGTGGCGGGAATTTGCCAAGTTGCTGCAGACCGGCCGACGAGAGGTTCTCGGAGCCGCCCGTCAGTATTTTTTGCAGTATGGAAGGCTTCAATGGTCCGGCTTCTATATGCAACGCCTGAGCAATTTCCTCAGTCACCTTGAGTGGCAGGGCCTCCGGCTTCTGCCCTACCGGTGGGATAACGAAAACGTAGCTCTGCTCCTGTCCTATTTGGTAAAGAACCAGCATTCCCTTCCGGGGAACCAAATCGCGCTGGACCGTGGCCATCGATACGGGCTGTCCGCCGGAAGTGATCAGGTCGCGCCACAGCGGGCTGGCATTCTTGATTTCTTCATAGATCTGCTGATAATCCCGCTGAGCTTTCCCAAGCCTCTCCTGCAAATCATTGATCTGCTTTATTCGTTCTTCATCGGTCAAATCCTTCCGCGAGCGCATGAGAGTAATTCGCTGCTGGTATTCCGCAAGGGCAGCTTTCGCATCGCTCTCGCGCTTTTCCAGCGGCGCACGTATCTCGGGCGGAATACTGGAGCGCAAGTCAATCTTTCCTGCAGCCAGTTGATCCAGCAGAACCCTGGCCCGGCGGCGTTCGGCATATTCGAATGCCTTTTCGATTTGACCTCCTTGAAGTTGCCAGGTCACCATGCGTTCAAAGTGCTCTGCATACTTCTCAAAGAACGCAGCCCGCGTTTCCTCGCCTCCGCCTACCTTCGGCCGGAGTTCTTCAGCAGAGCGAAGAGCTTCAGCGAGATCAGCCATCGCGTTATCCAGATTCCCATTTTCTTTGCGCAATTTTGCCCGCAAGGCGTAAGCATCTATCCTCGACTCCGGGTAAGCCGAGGTGCTGTCCAGAATTTGAAGCGCCCTGTCTACCAAGCCAAGAGCCGTGCTGTGTTGGTCTTCACTCCCGTTTGAAAGGTTGCTGGCAAAGCTGAGGAGGCTCAGGGCTACGTCGGGATGTTCTGGTCCAAGCGCCTTTTCTCGAATCTCCAGTGAGCGCTTGTAAAGCGGCTCCGCATCGGCATATCTGCCCTGTATCTCATAAAGAGTTGCCAGATTGTTGAGCGTCTCGGCCACCTCGGGATGTTGTGGACCCAGCGCCTTCTCCCTAATTTCCAATGAGCGCTTGTAGAGTGCTTCAGCTTCTGCGTATTTGCCTTGCATCCGAAACACACTTGCCACGTTGGTAAGACCCTGGGCGACGCTGGCATGATCCTGCCCCAACGCTTTCTGCAGAATCTCCAGCGAACGCTTAAAGAGCGGTTCTGCCTCTGCATACTTACCCTGCAAGAGATACAAATCTGCCAGGTTGTTCAGGCTCAGGGCCGCGTTTGGATGATCTGGCCCCAGCGTCTTCTCCCAAATCTGCAGCGAGCGCTTAGCGAGCGCTTCGCCCTCGGCGTATTTGCTCTGGGTTCCATACAAACTTACCAGACCGTTGAGGCTCTGGGCCACGTCGCGATGATCTGGTCCCAGTGCCTTCTGCCGAATTTCCAGCGAGCGCTTAAAGAGCAGTTCCGCCTCGGTGTACTTACCCTGCATCCGATACAGTATTGCCAAGTTCTCGAGGCCAGTTGCCACATTAGGATGATCTGGCCCCAGCGCCTTCTGCCAAATCTCCAGCGAGCGCTTAAAGAGCGGTTCCGCCTCTGCATACTTGGCCTGTATCCGATACAGAAGCGCCAGGTTGTTGAGACCTTGGGCCACGTAGAGATGATCCGGTCCCAGCATCTTCTCCCGAATCCTTAGTGAGCGCTTGTAAAGCGCTTCGGATGCGGCGTATTTGCCCTGCGTTAAATAAATACTTGCGAGAGTATTGAGCCCCTGAGCTACATCGCCATGATCGGGCCCCAGCGCAATCTCCCAAATCTCCAGCGCACGCTTAACCAGCGGTTCAGCAATGGAGTACTTGCCCTGCGTCTGATACAGTATTGCCAGGCTATTGAGGCTTTGCGCGACGTCGGGATGATCTGATCCTAGGGCCGTCTGCCGAATCTCCAGCGACCGTTTCATAAGCGGTTCGGCCTCTGTGTATTTGCCCTGCATGTAATAGAGGATCGCTAGACTATTGAGGCTCTGGGCCACGTCAGGATGATGTGGTCCCAGCGCCTTCTCGCGTATCTCCAGCGATCGTTTGTAGTGCGCCTCAGCCTCGGCGTGTCTGCCCCGTGCCCTATCGAGAATCGCCAAATTGTTTAGGCTCTGGGCCACATCGGGATGATCCTCTCCGAGCGCCTTCTCCCGAATCTCCAGCGCGCGCTTGTAGAGCGGCTCTGCCTCGGTGTACTTATGTTGACTGTAGTAACGATACGCCTGGTTCTGCAGACTGGCCGCCTCCACTATCATGCGGTCACGGTCACTTGCCCCCCGCAAGGTTACCCATCTGATTTCGTAATAACCTGGACGCGCGCCACCGACAGGCACAATTTTTAATTTCCATCTGCCAGCGACACTTGTGATCCAGTGAACCTTCTCTGTTCCCCAAGGCCCGGCGGGGCTGTCAAACTGTTCCTTAGCCTGGCCATCAGGACCTACGATGCCGATCATCACATCGATACCCTTCTGGAGAACCTCCAAATACACGTACTTGCCAGCCTCGAGAGCCAAATCCCAGACGTGAACAGTCCCGGGAGCAAGCTTCCTGCCCTCTTTCTTATCCAAAGCGAGCGAGCCCTGAGTCTCTAGCTTTTGTTCAGTTTTTGCTTCTCTGGGGTTGGCGCTGATGGGCAGCGTGAGAGCCAGAAAGAGAGAGACGGTGATCATCTTGTCTCCTCCAAATCTTCTTCGCGCCGGAAACGAAAACTTGCGAAATGTCAACACGCCCGGCGATGAGTTGAGCCTCCCAAAAGAATATCATGACGTTCCTGGGATTTTGCTGGTTGATCTAGCGCGAGACGTGAGCCTGTTACTAACGAATTCTGCAATCACTCTGAGATCATCCACGTTTTGACTTGACAACAGTTGTTCAGCAAAGTACAGTTCATGCATGAACGAGTTTGGAGCTAGTAAGAAACAGGATCAAAGGCCATTATGGTTGTTGCTACTGCGAGCGGCGGGCCTGGTCGAGTCCCAACTGGAAGCAGTTCTAAGTGAAACGGGACTCTCTCTCTCAAAGTTTGGTGTATTACATCATTTAATCCAAGCTGATGAGGCGTTGCCGCTCAGCCGGCTCGCCGAACGTCTTTCTTGCGTAAAATCCAATGTAACCCAGGTGGTTGATCGTCTCGAAGTTGAAGGTCTGGTTAAGCGAGTGGATGATCCGCAGGACCGACGCAGCGTGTTGGCAGCAGTAACCGGCGAAGGGCGACGGCTCTATGAAGCGGGAAATGACGCACTGGCCCAAGCCGAAAAGCAATTACTGGAAGGTCTCACCGAATCGGATCGTAAGGAATTGGCGGAGTTACTAAGGCGGGTGTCGGGTGTCGGGTATCAGGTGTCGGGTGCCAGGTAAGAACAAGCAGGTGTCGGGTGTCGGGTATCAGGTGTCGAGTGCCAGATAAGAACAAGCGGGTGTCGGGTATCAAGTGTCCGGTGCCAGGTAAGAATTTATGAAAAAATCAGTTCCTGTTTCCCAGAGTAGCAGTTGTAGGGTTCCTTTTTTTTGCAGCTAATGTTCATTAATAGACCATACAGCATATGAATCATACAGATTTGAACATGCATATAGCCTGGAGCGGGAAATGTTCTATGGAGTGTGGGTTATGAGAGAGGTTGCAATGCCTTTTAGTCACTGGCCGCAACGAATGTTCGTTGCATTGAAAATGCATGAAAAAATTCGACCTGCGCTTGTCAGGGAGCGGACATTTGCAGAGTCTGTTTGCTTACGCGCGCGGCCCGGAATTTTGCGGACGCGGCTTGGAGTCTTTTTGTTCCTGTGCCTGGCCAGCCTCGGGTGCCTGTCCTGCGGGAGCAGCACGAGAGCTGCGACTACACCGGCGCCGCCCTCGGTTTCCGTGATTACGGTGAGCCCCGAGGACGCGCCTATATATAAGGAATATGCCGCTCAGACGTTTGCCCGCGACATGGTCGAAGTGCGGGGCCGAGTGGATGGCTACATAGAGAAACGCCTGTTTCAGGTTGGCTCAGATGTGAAGGCGGGCCAGCCGCTTTACGTTCTCGATCTCCGCCCCTATCAGGCTGAAGTGCAAAAGGCCAAAGGCGATCTGGCGCAGACTGAGGCTAACCACGAGTTCGCCAGTCGTCAGGTTGCACTCCTCCAGGCGGAGGCAGACCTGGCACAGGCTCAAGCGAATCTTCTGAAAGCAACGCAAGACGTCGATCGTCTGCGCCCCCTTGTGAAGGAAGACGCCGCAGCCCAACAGGACCTCGACAATGCTCTGGCGGCCTTGCAGGCCAATCAAGCCATCGTTCGGGCCAAGCAGGCAAGCGTCGAACAGGCCCGGCTTTCCACAAAAGCGCAAATTGAGACGACCAGCGCGCAGGTAGAGTCCAACAAAGCCACACTCCGATCGGCGGAGCTGAATCTCGAATATTCGATCGTTCGCGCGCCCATCAGCGGGCGCATCGGCGACAGCCTTGTTCAGGTCGGCGGTCTGGTGACACGCAATTCCGCCCAACCGCTGACAACCATCGTGCCGCTTGATGTCATCTGGGTGCGGTTCAAGTTGAGCGAAAGCGAATATTTCGATTACCAGCGCCGCAAGGAAAGCGAACCCAACCGGCAAATACCTCTGCAATTGGTCCTCGCCAATGGTGAACTCCATCCTTATGCAGGGCGCGTCGAGAACACCGTAAATCAGGTCGACCCTAAAACGGGAACATTGGAGATCCAGGCCACATTTCCAAATCCGCTGAGAACCATCCTTCCCGGTCAGTTTGGGAGGATACGGATGAGGCTGGAGGACCGCAGGAACGCGATTCTCGTTCCCCAGAGGGCAGTGCAGGAGTTGCAGGGCTTCCAGTCTGTTCTCACCGTCGGATCCGATAACAAGGCACTGGTGCGCAGCATCGTCCCAGGTGAGCGGGTCGGCGACCGCTGGATCGTTTTGCAAGGACTCAAACCCGGGGATCGCGTCATCGTCGAAGGGCTGCAGAAAGCAATTCCCGGGAGCGTGGTGGATCCAAAGCCGTTTGGGACACGGCGACAGAGGGACGCGACGACAGGACAGAGCGGGTGAGCGAGAGAGCGGGTGAGCGCGAGGCGTGGTTATTCCGTAAGTGGACCAGCGTCAGAGCCCGGAGCGTCAGCGACGGGTCCGGTTCCGAAAACGTGTGAAAGGTTACGTTAGATAGAAGAGGAGGAAGAAATGGCATTACTGGTGGGAAAAGTCTCGATTGTAACGGGAGCATCCAATGGAATCGGCCGCGCCATTGCGGAACGGCTGGCTCAGGAAGGATCTAGCGTCGTCGTGAATTACGGCAAGAGCGCCGACAAGGCCAAGCAAGTTGTTGCTGAGATCGAAAACAAAGGGGGAAAAGCCATCGCTATCCAAGCCGATATCAGTAAGGCCGCTGATGTCCGCCGGCTCGTCAAGGACACGGTGAGTAAATTCGGTCGGCTGGATATTTTGGTGAACAACGCCGGGATGTTCCTATCCAAGGCGCTGGTGGAAACGATAGAGGAGGAGTTCGATCGAATCTTCGCGTTGAATGCCAAAGGGCCCTACTTCGCGATGCAGGAAGCCGCCAAGGTGATCGCAGATGGCGGCCGTATCGTGAACATTTCAACCGATGGCACGCATCTGGGATTTCCAGGGGCGACGGCCTACCTGGGTAGCAAAGGTGCTCTGGAGCAGTTCAGTAAGGGGCTGGCACACGAGCTGGCGCCCCGCGGGGTGACAGTGAATACTATCTCGCCAGGCTTCACCGATACGGACATGCTCCGCGGCGGGGATCCTCAGTTCGCGGAGTTAGGTACGCAGATGTCGCCGCTGAAACGCCTGGGCACGGCTCGGGATATCGCGGATGTCGTAGCGTTCGTGGTGAGCGACCAGGGACGTTGGCTAACGGGCCAGAATATCCACGCTGGCGGCGGCGTGGTGATGTGATCAACCGCAATCGGAGATGACTCATGGCCAGGTTTTTCATTGATCGTCCTGTATTCGCGATCGTTATCGCGATTGTAATCGTGATCCTGGGAATGGTCGCCATTCCAAATCTGCCCGTGGCGACCTACCCTGAAGTTGTTCCTCCTGTCGTGCAAATCATCGCGAACTATCGCGGCGGAAATGCTCAGGACCTGGAGAAAACCGTCGCTCAACCGATCGAGCAGCAGCTCATTGGCCTGGACGGCATGCTCTACTTCTTCTCACGCAGCTCCAACGACGGTGTATTGACCATCGACGTGACTTTTGAGCTCGGTACCAATATTGATCTTGCGACTGTCAAGACGCAGAACAAAGTCAGTCTGGCTTTGCCTTCTCTCCCTCCCGAAGTACAGCGCGTCGGCGTCACGGTTAAGAAAGTGTCGTCAGCGTTTCTGTTGGCTATCGGCATTTCCGCGACAGACGACCGGTATGACTCCCTGTTCTTGAGCAACTACGCCACGATTAACTTGCTCGATAAGATTGGCAGTATTCCCGGCGTCGGTGACGTCCGGCTGGCGGCTGCCCAAGACTATGGTATGCGCATATGGATCAATCCCGACAAGATGGCGACGCTGGGCTTGACCGCCACCGACGTGAGCCGCGCCATTCAAGCACAGAACCGGCAAAACCCGGCTGGCTCGATCGGCCAGCCGCCTGCTCCGGCGGGTACGGACTTTCAGTATCCAGTGACCGCCAGTGGACGATTTCTGGATGCCGAGCAGTTCTCAGACATCATCTTGCGCGCCCAACCTGACGGCTCTCTGCTAAGACTCCGTGATATCGGAAGAGTGGAGCTGGGCGCTCAGGATTACAAGTCCTTTAGCCAGCTTACGCGCAAGCCTGCCGCGGTAATCATTGTTTATCTCTCGCCTGGAGCAAATGCTGTCGACACTGCGAATCGTGTCCTGGCCTTCCTGGAGGAGGCTAAGAGGAATTTCCCAGCCGGCATCCAATACAAAGTGGGTTACGATGCGACCAGGTTCGTTCGCGCCGCCATCGCCGACGTCGTCAAAACTCTATTCGTGGCGGTGGCATTGGTAATCATCGTCGTCTTTCTGTTCCTGCAGAGCTGGCGCGCGACGTTGATACCGCTGCTCACGGTTCCAGTTGCGATCATCGGCACGTTTGCACTGTTCCCGCTGCTTGGCTTCTCCATCAATATGACCAGCATGTTCGGTCTGGTGCTGGCGATCGGTATCGTCGTCGACGATGCGATCGTGGTGGTTGAGGCGGTGCAACATAAGATCAACAGGGGAATGAAACCACGCGATGCCACCATTGAGGCGATGAGCGAAGTGTCGGGGCCGGTGATGGCGATCGCGATGATTCTGAGTGCCGTGTTCATTCCGGTAGCCTTCCTTGGAGGGATCAGCGGTCAGATCTACCGCCAGTTCGCGCTGACGATTGCGGCTTCGGTTCTAATTTCCGCATTCAGTGCCCTTTCGCTCAGCCCCGCACTGAGCGCGATGATTCTCCGGCCGAAAAACCGAGCCGCACCCCGCCCAGCGGGGGAGCGGACCTTCCGGAACACCCCGGCAGCCCTGCTGTCCGGCTTCTTTGGTTGGTTCAACCGTGGTTTCGAATGGACTACCCACCGGTATCTGGCCGGAGTCGGGATCTTCATCCGGAAGACGGCGCTGTCCCTCGCGGCTCTACTCGTGTTCTACGTGGCTGTGGGCGGGCTATTCAAACTCCTGCCCACGGGCTTTCTTCCGGATGAGGACCAGGGTGTGATCTTTGTCCTGGTGCGGCTGCCCGACGGCGCGTCACTGGAACGAAACGAGAAGGTCACGAGAGAAGTCGAGAATATTGTGTTGTCGATACCGGGTGTGCAGGACAGCACGACCCTCGGTGGGCTGGATATCACAAACCGGACGAATGGCTCGAATGTATCAACAATCATCGCGGTCCTGACGCCGTGGGAGGAAAGAAAGTCGAAGGACCTGCAATTCCAGAGCATTCTTGGCCAGATAAATATGCGGGTCAGCCAAGTGCCGGAGGCCTTCGCATTCGGCTTCGGGCTGCCTCCAATTCTCGGTCTGGGTACTTCGGGTGGCTTTGAGTTCATGCTCGAAGACCGCGCGGGCGGTGACGTCAACCAACTGGCCGCGGTGGCGCAGACGCTGGTAGACACTTCGCGGACTGAGGCAGCACTTGGTCGGGTCGCCAATACTTTCCGCGTGGCAGTACCGAGTTACCGCGTCGATCTGGACAACGAAAAGACGCAGACCCTCGGAATCCCGACAACAGATGTCTACGACTCTCTGCAGACTTTTATGGGTGGTCTCTACATCAACGACT
>DASXTB010000336.1:0-5004 GCA_036505615.1 Acidobacteriota bacterium | reverse complement strand
CCCAAAAGGTAGAAAGTCCAGCGCCCGCCCCGAACTCGTATAATTCGTGAACCGAAAGAACGGGCCACAGATTACACGGATTTACGCGGATAAGATCGGGGTCGGGGGATGGGCCCCGACTTGCGTGCGAAGCAGTTCATCGCGCCCATCCCCCGGCCCCGAACTTATCCGTGTAATCAGCGTAAATCCGTGGCTAGTTCTTTTAATTCACGAATTATACGGACGAGGGGCGGGCTTCAACATCTAAGAAGTTTCACATTCCCAGGGCTCCGTTGCGCTTCGCCCTGGGCCACGCGCTTTCGCCCGCTGTGCGGGCTCTGGCGCGGCACGTCGGGTCTCTACGCCTGAAAATGTCCAAACTTTCAGCAGACGCTGTGCGGACTTTCCCGACTATTGAATCGTGATTTCCACCGTTTTTGTCTTCCCGCTAATGACGTCAGTCACGGCAACATGCCAGATGCCCACTGGATCGTTGAGTGCTGTTTTAAAACTAGCCTTTCCTACGCTGTCGATAATGCTTTCGTTACCGCCGTAGATTGATATTTCGCGGCCTCTAGGGTCGGTGACAACCAGCTTGGCCACGGAACGTAAATCACTGACGCCATGAACGCGGAACTCAACCTTTACCTCTTCTCCCAGGCGGCTCGAGGAAGGCGCTCGGAGGTCAAGTGCGCCGATCTGGCCCTTGACCAGCGCAAAAAGCCTTGGCACGGCCGGCTCGATTTCAGTCTCGAAGACAGATTTGAAACCGAGATAGCGTTTCTGCCGCACGTCATAAATCGTGGCGGCTTGATCCAGGTTGATGCGAACTTTCTGCGCGGCCGCCTTCTCCTTGTCCGGCACCAGTCCCAACAGCCGCGTCGACCCGTTATTGAAAAAATAACTCGCGCAGCCTGCTACAGGATTCCCGCCGAGCGAGGTCAGCCGTACCTTGGGCATGATTTGCAGCGCTGTCAGGACGCGCTTGATCTTCTCAAGGGCTGGCCCATTTTTCCCTTCGAGCCTGTCTTCAGGATACCGATCCAGGAAATAATTGAGCAAAATCGCATTCCCTTCACCAAACCGATTGCGCAACAGCATCGGCCGACCTGCGTCCGTGAGGTAAGCATTCGCTCCGTCGAGCTTCAGATTCGGTTCACTGCTCATCGCAACTACTGAGTCACGATCAGCCCGCGTTGCAGCGATGCCGAAAACATCTGCCAGCGCGCGCTTGGTGCGGAAAGTGCAGTGTTCGTCCATGATTCCAGGGAGAGCGTCGGTGATGACCGTTCCACCTTGCCGCACGAATTCGCGTATGGCTTCGACTTCCTTGTTGCTCAGCGCCACACTCATCGGCAGGACAAACGTCTTATAACCCTTTGAAATCAGCCCGCCCTTCTCCACGTCGCTGTAGGCGATGAAGTCAAACTGCAGTCCCGCATCTCTGAGCGCCTTCACCCAGCCGTCCCGATTAGAGTTGAAACGCCTGAAGGTGGGGCTTGTGTGGTGAGAAACACGTTCCGTGATTTGGCCATCTACAATCCATGTGCCGTGAATGCTGGGGTAGGAATAATGGATGGCGATTCCGTGGTTGTCCGGTGTAGCCAGGCCCACCAGCTTGCCGATTCCCTCGCCACGCAGCTCTCGGAAGCCTTCCTCCATGTCCTTGCCGCTCTGGCTCATGGTCAGATCGGGATCCAGCGTAGAGTATTGCCAGAAGATGTAGGCCCCGCCGTTACAGCCCTTGAAGAGATTGTCATAAAAATTGTAGAACACGTCTTTGCCGAGCACCCCGTAACCGGCGCCTCCAGAAATCTTAAGGTCCGGGTTAAAACATCGGTGAAAATCAAGCTGGTTGCCGCCGCTGTATGCATTCAGGTGCCGGGTGAATCGATTGATCCGGCTGTAGTCACAGCCGTTGTGGGCGCCGGATTCCTGAGTGCCGGAATTTAAAAGGATGCCTGCGGGATCAATTTTGCGCAGCAGTCCAAACACGAACTCAAAGCACTCCGCATAGGTTTTCTCCATGAAGGTGCGGTGGTCCGCCCAGGATGCATAGTTGCCCCGCGCCCGTGCTTCGTAAGTGTCGTCGGGCACCACCTCATCCCACGCGGTAAAGCGAGTGCTCCACTGGCCGTTTAAAGCTTCCAGTGTGCGGTACTGCTCCTTAAGCCAGGCTCTCATTCCCGTCATGCAGTAGGAAGAGAAGCAGAGGTCGAGATCGTCTTCGTAGCAAGTGAAGGATGGCTCCTCGTAAACATAATAAGAAAGCGGCGAAAACGGCACCCACGGCTCAGTCTTTTGTTGTAGTTCCTTTCGAATCAATTCCCGGTAGGCCGGATTGTTGAGGCAGTACTCCCGCACCAGAACCCTTTTGTCGCGCGTCTCGGCATATTTCTTCTTCATGCCGTTGTAGTAGTCGCGCTTGGGACCGTCCGGTGATTCCTGTCCGCTGATCCGAGTCTGTGCCTGGACGTCGTAATTGGCGTGTTTGCTGTGGCTGAGGGAATAAGAGGAAAGCGTGGTCACATTCAATCTGCGCAATTGCTGATCGATAGCGGGCCAGATTCCGGGTATGGGATCCGGGCCGAAGCGATACATGACGATGTCGTAATCGTCCCATTTTCTCGGCTGGAGGACGAAGACCTCCGCAATGCGGCGATCGCTCCTGAGCCCGGCGACACGCACTTGGCAATCCACCCTCGCTAAATGCGTAAGCGCCCCTTTTGAATTGAACCTGAGCGCCTGTTCGCTTTCTCCTTGTACCGTCGCGCGGAGGCGGTGCTCATCCACCAGCCGGTCGTAATTGTCAAAGAGGCGGGCTGTAACAATGCAGTCGACTTTCTCTGAAGCCGAGAGGCGCAGGCGGGCCGAAACCGGCTGGCCCAGCATGACACGATTACTCTCCAACGCAAGCGAGTGAATTGTGACTTTCGAAGGTGTGTCAAAATTAATTGTGGCCCAGTCGATGCAACGACCTCTATCGAGCAGTCGAACATTTACGAAATGGCGCCCGCCTCCCAGGGGTTTGGGAAACTTCAGGGCTACAGCCTCCGCCGGGATCGGAGCCGATATCTCTCCCTCGATTTCACCGAAGCTGTTGCTGATCCTCGCCCATAGAAGGGCCCCTTGAGGAGGATCCTTGAGCCTCACAGTTACACCGCTGGCCGACTGCTGTATCGACTGAATGGCCGCATGTGGTTCTTTCTTGGCTGCCCAGATTACCGCACGCGCCAACAGAGACCAGAGGTACTCGTGGTAGGGATAATTCAAACCGGTCTCAAAGACGTTCTCTATCTCGGGGATCATCCCTTTCTCGAGATACGCAAAGCTGACAACGCGCCCTTTTCCCACCGTTCGCACCGCGAGCACAGGCGAGCCCGCCGAGCTTTCCAACAAAACCTCGCCCGTAAGCCGGAAAGAGTCCACGCCGATGTGCCCCCAGGGAAAAGCCTCCAAGGGGATGCCATGCGTGATGTAGTGATCATTCTTGAGGCGCCATGGAGTCTTATCCAAACCAGCCGGGTTCCTGACCTCCTCTGCGTTCTCAGCTCGGGTCAAGGCCGAGAGAGTCCAAAGGTCTCCATCCGCACCTGCGCGGGTGAAGGGATAAAGCAACACCAGACCGGCTCCCGCTTCTACTCGTCTTCGTATCTGATCGCGAACCTCGCGAGGATAACTTTCCCAAGGATGCAATCCGGGCCAGAGGATCACATCGTAATTTGGCCCGTAGAGCAGGTCATCGGCGATGTATGCATAAGCGAGACTGTAGGGATCGCTCCAGGATTCTCCGCCGCTGCTGCGCTGCTCGTAGAAGTCGCCAAACCCCCACTTGTTGGTGCTCGGATTGCGGCCAATGGAAGTGGCCTTGAAGTTCAATTCAAGCCGTTGGGCCAGTTCAACAATGCCGCGCCCATCGGCTACGTCGGAAATTGCGTAGGCCTTGATCGGTCCAGAAACGAAAGGACGCGCCCAAGGAATGTGAGGCGTCTCGACCTGAAGTGAATAGTTGATATCCCACCGCCCGCGCTTTTCCAGCAGGGGATGGAATCTGTCCAGAGCGAAATAATCCAGATAAAAGGTCCCACTGCCGGAGGATTTCAAAGCGAGAGAGCGCATGTGGAGGAGATCAATGTTTTTGACGTCAGCCAGGCGCAATTGCAAGTGGTTCGCGCCCCGGCGCAAAGTGAAGATTTTCGGGAAGCGGCCGCTGGCAGAATCACGGAGTTCTAGTTCTACCGTCGCGAGCTGCTCGCTCCAAATAAACACAAGCAGCGACTCCTGCCGGCGCCAATCAGCAGGTACTTTCGAGAGCTCCGCCCATCCTCCGCCTGCGGGGAAGGCTACCTCCAGAGAATTTCCACCCCATGCCGGAAAGCGCTTGGAAACAGCGATCCGAACACCGTTGGAGCCATTTACAGCGGCCACTTCAGCGGGGTTTTCGAAAGAAGCGAAGACCTCAAGTCGTGCGTAGAGACTCTCGGATTCAAGCGTGAAAACAAATAGGGCCAGTAGCGAAAGCGGCAGCGATCGCGCGAAAGTCTTCATGTTTGTCCGTGGAGATTTGAGCGGATGTTATCAGGGATTTCCTGGTTGATTCAACAGGCTTATGGGTGACAGATGATGGATGATTGGCGAAAATCTTTCTGGCGCCCGTTTTTTAGTTGTTTGCAACAAATCCCAGTGGTAAGTTCTTCTCATTCCCCGGCACCTAACCCGTGAATCTTTGGAGTAGGCACAATGCCGCCTTTCACGTGTACTGTCTGTCGTCCCAACCAACGGCTCGAGGAGCATATTGCCCCAATGGGTTCTTTGCGAAGATGCGAGGTCAGGTATGAAAAACTTTAAAACCAAAAAGACTAGAATCATTGAAGCTTCTTTTTTTCTCTCAGCTTTGATGGCACTTGCACTGGCAACTCAACCGGCGCTGGCGCAGACGGGCGCCGGAGTGGTAACGGGGACAGTCCGGGACGCAAATCGTGCGGTTGTTCCGGGAGCCGATGTCACCATCACCAATAACGATAC
>DASXTB010000335.1:0-6487 GCA_036505615.1 Acidobacteriota bacterium | reverse complement strand
GGATCAACGCGGATAACTTCGCGATCGGTAGAGGGGCGCTGACTTATATAGTGTCGCTCTTCCATATTGGCCGCGCCCTCCTCCCGCTCCCGAAATTCGCGTTAATTCGTGTAATTCGTGGCCTGCCTTTTCAGAATTTATGAATAATCCGAGTCATCAACCAGCTCGCCGGCCTGTTGTCGCCGCTTCCACTCCTGCAACGTCTTCGATGCTCAAGACCCTGCTCTCTTTGGAAATCCGCCTCACCAAGCCGCTTAAGACTTTCCCGGGTCCAATCTCTATGAATTCTTTAACACCATGCGCCACCATCAGTTCGATGCTTTGCTGCCAGCGGACGGGCCGCGAAACCTGGCGAATCAGGCATTCCCGCGCATCCCAGCCCGATTCAATGACGCGTGAATCCACATTGCAGATCAGAGGCACTTGCAGATCGCGAAACTCCACCTCTGCCAACAGTTGAGCCAGTTTTTCTTCAGCCGGTTTCATCAGCGGACAATGGAACGGAGCGCTCACTGGCAGTGGGACTGCCCTTTTTGCCCCCTTCTCCATAGCTTTTTGCGAAGCCAGTCCCACGCCTTGCTTCTGCCCGGCAATGACGATTTGACCAGGGCCGTTGAAGTTGGCCGGCGCCACTACGAATTCATGAATCGATGAGCAGATCTCCTGTATTTCACGTTCTCCCAGCCCGAGTATTGCCGCCATGCTGCCCGTCCCTACCGGCACGGCCTCCTGCATCCACTCTCCCCGCTTGCGCGTTACACGCACTGCATCGGCGAAGTCGACAGCTTGAGCGGCCACCAAAGCTGAATACTCTCCCAGGCTGTGGCCGGCCACAATCGAGGGCCGAAGCCCCTTTCGCTCGAGGACCCTCAGAACCGCGACACTGCAGGCAAGAACCGCCGGTTGGGTGTTCGCTGTAAGGCTGAGTTCCTCGATCGGGCCTTCAAAGCAAAGCTTGCTGATGGAAAATTTGAGCGCCCGATCCGCCTGTTCGAAGGCCTCGCAGGCTTCCGGAAATCTCTCAGCCAGTGCCCTTCCCATTCCCACCGCCTGAGATCCCTGGCCGGGAAAGATGAAGGCGGTGCTCATCCTAAAGAGCCGATCATGTTCACGATCACGCGCACGTGCCCACCGTGGCCGTAAGGCCACAACCAAAGAGCTGGTAATTGACTGAATCCATGATCCATTAGAGCGTGAAAGCGGGCCGCTTCAGCGGCCTTCCCCGAAGGGTGTAAGGCCCGCCGTCTTTACGGCGGGTTGATCAGGCATCATTAGTCCAAACGAGGCCGCTTCCAGCGGCCTTCTCCCCCGCCTTTAGCCGTCATTTTCGCGTGACAAGTTTTCCCTTGCCCCGGGGGAATGGCTAAAGCCGGCATCCAGAAAGCCGCTGGAAGCGGCTTCAGGGATTGTCTAATGGGCCGCCAACCCGCCGTAAGGACGGCGGGCCTTAAACCCTCCGGGAATGGCCGCTGAAGCGGCCACCGCCCTCCTCGCTGAAAACTTGGTCAGAAAAACCAGATTTCACGGTCCGGTATCACGTCAACGGCCCGGTGTTGAAAAAAGTCGCAATCTTTCCAAAAAAACAAGATTTCACCAGTCAGTAACTCTGCGACGGCGCTCCCTGCGCCACTGCGATGGAGTGTTTGTTAATAATCTAGACAGCCGCTAACGAGGAAATCTCTTGCCGGATCCGGTCGTTGGTATTCATTTCACAATACTCATTAGCCACTCGAACCGCGTTCTTAATGGCGTTGCTGTTGGAACGGCCATGGCAAATGATCGTTATACCCCGGACGCCAAGCAGAGGAGCGCCGCCGTACTCTGAATAATCGAGCTTTCGCTTCAGCGATCGAAAAGACTGCTGGGTAAGCAAGGCTCCGACTTTCGACGTCCAGTTTCGGGAAAGCTCCTCTTTCAACAGCTTCAACACGGCTTCGATTAAACCTTCGCTGATCTTCAATGCTACGTTTCCGGTGAATCCGTCGCACACAATCACGTCGATTTTGCCATCGTAGACATCGCGTCCTTCTACATTCCCAACAAAGTTCAATTTCGAAGCGGTGAGAATCTTATAAACTTCCTTGGTCAGTTCATTACCCTTGCTCTCTTCTTCTCCGATGGACATCAGACCGATGGTGGGTTTCTGCTTATGCAGAATATTCTTGCAGTAGATGTGCCCCATGATTGCAAACTGGACCATCTGATGCGGCTTGCAGTCGACGTTGGCTCCCACGTCGATCAGCACAGATGCTCCATTCTTGGTGGGAAGGACGGCAGCCAACCCGGGCCTATCTACCGCCTCAAGCGTTCCCATGACCATCTTGCTGACGGCCATAACGGCGCCCGTGTTGCCGGCGCTTACAAAGCCCTGCGCAAGCCCGTCGCGAACCATCCGACAGGCCACATGGATGGAACTTTCCTTCTTCTTGCGGACCGCGGTGGCAACCGCCTCAGTCATCGTGATTGCTTCGGCGGCGTGAACAACCTTGATAGGTAATCCCCTAACGTCGTGTTGCCTGAGGACCCGGCGTATGAACTCTTCGCGGCCTACCAGCGTCACGGCAACAGGAAATTCCTTGACCGCTTTGACCACTCCTTCAATCTCGCTGTAGGGAGCATTGTCGCTCCCCATTGCATCGACAACGATAGTATTCATCTGGCCACTTGGGTCGAGCCCATGTAGGAGTGCGAGCCTTTGCCCCTAGATGTATCAGCTCTCTTCGACTTCGATTACCTGCCGGCCCTTGTAGTAGCCGCAGTGCGGACAGGCTCGATGGGGAAGAATGCGCTCGTGGCACTGAGGACAAATGGAGAGCGACACCGCTTTTAGTGCATCGTGAGCGCGACGTTTCGAAGAACGGGATTTGGAATGTCGTCTTTTGGGATTCGGCATCAAAGCTCCTTACTTTTTAAATCGGTCACGCAGCTCTGCAAGACGAGCCCAGCGAGGATCATCATTCTTCTTGACACAATCGCACGAACGCAAATTTAAGTTTGCCCCGCACTGGTCGCACAATCCCCGACACGTTGGAGAACAAACCGGCTTCATTGGGATTTCCAACATGATTTGTTCAATTATAACAGAATTCAAATCTATCTTGAATTCGCTGAAAAAGCCCACATCCAGGTCTTCATATGTCAGCTCGACTTCTTCAGCAAACTGTATTTCCTCGTTTGGCACGTAAGTGAGATCGAAAGATTTTTTAATCTCCTCCTGGAAGCCCTGCAAGCAGCGCACGCACACCAAGTCCACCCGAGTGGACAGAGTCCCCTGGATGCGAATGTCGTGAGCAGCAACAGGAGTGATGGAACCGGCGAATCGCACTGGATTGCGCAGCGCGAACAGATGGTTTTTCAGCGGAATCTCATGGGGCAGGAAGGTGTGCTCCACAATGAGAGGTTCCTTCCGCTCCTGAAGTTCAAGTACATCGATAATCATAATCAGCTAAAATTTTTGATTATACGTTAATTCAAGTAGTCAAAAAAAGGTTGCTAACTTTCAATCTGGAGATGGTGCTCCTGATATTTTCTGCGTACATATTCGTCGGTCATTCCTGCCAAGTAATCACACACGACCCGGTGGGGAGGACGGGATTCTTCACTGATTCTAAGAAAATATTTTCTTGGCAAGCGTGAGGCATTCGCCATATAAAATTCGAATAGCCTTTTTAGAATCGTTTCAGCTTCCTGGCGCCCGGTGGTTACTTTTTCATGACAATACAGCCGGCGCCCCAGAAACTGCTTTATCTCCTCGTTCCGCTCCTGCAGTTCTCCAAAGCGGATCAGCCGTCCCGGCGCTAGGCGCACGTCTTTCAGGGTCTCTATTCCGGCAGCGTTGATCTGGCTCCGCGAGTGCTCGATCAAATCAGTGACGAGCGCGTCCAGGACACGTTTGAGAGCGACGTTGAATTTCAGCTTCTCGGCTCTCCCCGGATAGTCCCGCTCCGCGATCTGAAAAAAACGCCGAAACAACGGAAGTTCGGCGACGATCATCTCCACGGTAAGCAGTTTAGCTTCGTAACCGTCGTCAATATCGGCGGCATTGTAGGCGATCTCGTCGGACAAATCGATCAGCTGCGCTTCCAAGGGCGGTCGCTGATCTAAGAGATAATCGCGCAACTCAGCATTGCGAACGTCGCTGGGATCATAGTCACGAGAATGCTTCACGATCCCTTCGCGCAGTTCAAAAGTCAGATTCAACCCGGGAAAATCTGGATACTTCTCTTCGAAACTCTCCACGATGCGCAAAGCTTGAATGTTGTGGTCGAAAGACTCGCCGTAGCGGCGCATTATTGCGTCGAGGACTTTTTCGCCGGTATGGCTGAACGGGCTGTGGCCGACGTCATGACTCAAGGCCAGCGCCTCACACAGATCGGTGTTCAAATTCAGGCACGCGCCCACAGTGCGGGAGATCTGGGCAACCTCGATAGTATGAGTGAGACGGTTTCTGAAATGATCCGACAGATCGGGGTCAAAGACTTGAGTCTTTTTTTCCAGGCGCCGGAAAGCTCGCGAATGGATGACGCGATCGCGGTCCCGCTGGTACTCGGAGCGGTAAGGATGCGGTGGTTCTGCAAACCGACGCCCCAGCGACTCACTTTCGCGCATGGCGTACGAAGCGAGATCAGGCATGGATCATTTGGGCGGTTGCAGAGCCGCCAGCCGCGCCTGCGCTTGGGAAACATAAGTCGACTGAGCATGTTCGCGCGCAAGACGCTGGTAATAGCCGGCCGCCTCGCTGTTCCTGCCCATCGCTTCAGCGGTTTCCCCCATAGTGGCCAGCAGCGCATCCTTTGGATACCGGTTTTCCGGATCCTTCAACATGCTCTGGTAGGTCTGCATTGCCTGTTCGTTCATCTTGTTGGCCCGATATATGTCTGCAAGCGCGCCTCGCCCCAGACTGCGCACTTCCGCGTCGGAGCTCTTATCGAGTTGCTGGAGGATTCGCATTGCCTCTTTGTCATTCTTCAAGTTGTGCTGCGAAAGCGCGGTGTAATAAAGGGCCAGGACGCCGATCTTCCGAGACGGATACTGCCGATAAACCTGGTTGAACTTATCCAGCGCTTTTCGATACTTCTCCTCTTCGCTTGCAAAAAGGGGCCGGTTGTTCTGGCTCTGCGTCGCAGGAGAGGAACTCACCACTGCGCCGTGGAAAAGCTCCAGCGCATCCCCGAACTGTTTCTGCGCCTGCACGTCCCGCGACTGCTCGTAATTGCGCCACAGAAAAAATCCTAAAATGGCCACTGCGATGACGCCTGCTATGGTAATGACCAGAGACGTGCGTTGCTGCAGTGCCGATGACACCTTTGAAAGAGAAGAATAAATTGTATCTTCGCGTTTCAGCTCCCGCCGCGTAAGGTGTTTGGTCGCCAAAGAATTTTCCTCGTTGAAAATAGAGCTATCAGCTCTGAGCTTTCAGCTGTCAGCTCTCAGCCATCAGCTGTCATCTGCAATGTGGCGTTTCGCCCACTGCTGATCACTGCTGAGCTGATAGCTGACGGCTGATCGCTGAGAGCTGACAGCTCAAATGCGCCTGGGAGGACTCGAACCCCCGGCACGGGGTTTAGGAAACCCCTGCTCTATCCACCTGAGCTACAGGCGCACATGTTTAAAATCAAGAGTTTACCATTTCTACGGCTCACTCGAAATGGCTGTCTTTGCCCGCGCTTTTGCGCAAGGCGATTCCGCGAAAGCCATGCAGGAACGCCAGAGGCGGCGAAGAGCGACAAGAAAAAATCTACGGCGCGCTCGATTAGATGCCCCATTGGCCTTTTATGTGGTCGGGCCCGCCGCTTGTCTCCAGGAACGAGACGCTACAGCTTGAGCCACTATTGGTGCAATAGATTTTACTGTTAGTGGTCTTGCAGCAGAAGCTAGGTTGCTGGAGCAGTGAGGCTGCGCTTGCCCTCGCGGGTAAGAAACTGTGGACCTGTAAGCCCCTGGCGAGTCTTTGTGGATTTTAGGGAAATCTTCTTTCTCTCATGAAGCAGCTTCTGATTTTCGTCCGCCCTAATTCTTGCCTTTTCAGTGAATCGTTCTATTACACTTGTTGGGAGAGCCCTGTGCGCTTTTATAGCCAGCGCATTATCTGGATCTTCCAAGAAGTCACGCCCCGCCGCGAGATCGTAGGTAAAAGTCGTACCATCCGCAAACTTCGCTCTTATGATTCCGAACTTTAGAACGAAGTGCTCAAGCCCTAAATCTATCGCTTGAGATAACAAATCGGCTAAGCTCCAATCAAATTCCGCTCCGATCTCGCCGGACTTGCCTGGCTCAACGGACACCCTAACTGACATGAATGAACCCCATTGTAGAGCGTTGAGTTTCCGCTCCTCGCCTGGTCTGTGGCCCTGCATGACCCATCCAATCTGAAGCTCTACTAACGGCGATTCGCTGCCATTCAAAATCAGCGCTCCATTGAAAAGATAGGTAGTAGAAGTGCTGACCGAGGCTATCTGAACCGGGCTATCTTTTTGAGACCCGAGCA
>DASXTB010000334.1:0-4354 GCA_036505615.1 Acidobacteriota bacterium | reverse complement strand
AATCACGTCAACTTTTGGAAACCTTCTGCACCTGCCGTAATTGAGCCACGATATCCCGGAGACGAATCGCGAGTTCCTCAATGGTTTGCACACGCTGCCGCGTCTTCTCATTCAATTCTTCACGCAGCAACAACTGGGCCTGGCCCAGTACTCCCGTAAGCGGATTGTTGATTTCATGCCGCACGCGAGTAATGACGTCGGCCACCTCATCTATCTTTGTTTCGTACTGGCTGACCAGTTTGCGAAGCTTCTCTTCAGTCTCTTTGCCGTTCGGATTGCTCCCTGCCGAAGCGCTCTCCGCGTGGTCAACCGCACTCTGCTCATCGAGTTCAATCATGGCTGTTCCCGTTCGCCAAATAAGTTTTAAAACTTGAATGGGAGATCTCGCCTACATGCGGCTTAGCGCGGGAGGTAATTACATGGGCCATTGTGCCTTGATTGGCGGTGAATAGTAAATAGATAATTTTGGTGAAGTCATTAACCATGGGTGAAGGCGAAGTGAATGTTGGGTAGCAGGATCCGCTTGCAGGTCCTCGAGCGCACTCGTCGCAGTCCATATTGATAGCCCGGTGGACGGATGAAATTTCACAATTTACCTGCTGTTCACCACCTAAGTCAGCTATCGAATCCGCCACTTGCTATTCACAATTCACCATTTACCATTCACTTTTGCGATTTACCAGCGTGCGGTTGACAAAGAAAACCCTCTACACTTACATTGAAATTCCTCTTGCTGGGAGGTCGTCTAACGGTAGGACTGCGGACTCTGAATCCGCCTATCGGGGTTCGAATCCCTGCCTCCCAGCCAAATGCTTTCAATGAGTTACGGGCAGCCATTTGAGTGCCCGTTTTTGTTTTGTGCCTATAGTGTGCCAGCCTAACCAAAAATCATTTTTTCGAGGTTCTCAGTCGCGGCTTGCTGCATGGAAGGAAGGACGTGGGAATACGTGTCCAAGGTCATCACAATCGAACTGTGACCTAGTCTCTCGCTGACGACCTTCGGGTTCTCACCCGCGAGCAACAAGAGCGTGGCGCTTTGCGTTGACGGATTTTGGTTTCGGGTTAGAATGCGAGGTATAGGTTGCTGGGGTGAGGACAGTGACCATCGGAAAGCTGAATGCTTTCGCCCAACCTTGAGAGGCCAGCTCCAAAGCTGGCCTTTCGGTTTTGTTATTCAACACCTAGAACTCTTGCCGTAAAGTGGCTGCCAGGTGTATAAGCCAACCGTTGTCTCACCTTTCCTCGGAGGTGGATTCTCATGCCTACGTCCGACTCGCAAAGAGATCTCGATAACAAAACATCCTACACCGAGCGGGAAAAGTCAGTACTGAAGTTCCATTCGGAGCAACTCAAGTACTATAAAAGTCGTGGAACGAGAAATAGAATCCAATACTATGCGTCCCATAGTGCGATGCTTATATTGAGCGGCGCTATCCCAATTCTGATATATACCAATGTTCCTAACCTACTTCGAGCGGTTCCAGCGGCAGTAGTCGGAATGCTGGCGGGCATGAATAGTTTTTTCCGATTTAGAGAAAACTGGATCAAAAATAGTAACGCCGCTCACGCTCTAAGCGTTGAGTTCGTCAAATATAAAGCCGGAACTCCTCCAGATTACTCCGACGCCCTGGAGCCACAAGCTGCCCTCGATAATTTTATGGTTCGGATCGAGGCTATAGCTGAGGCCGCGTTGAATGAGTGGCGCACCCTAGTCAGTACGGCTGCCGATCCAGATGAACTTCAAGAGAGTCCTAAACGCTCCCGATAGTCCAAGAGGAACCGGGCCAAATCGATGCGCTGCCTCCACATCATTTGTCGTTGGCCTTCTGGTTGCTTTTTACCGACTTCTTCCAGGCACCATAGAGCCCGTCAGCCACATCCTCTGCTCGTAACTTAATACTATCTCGCCGACGGCTCGCTGGCCCCCATACCCAATGCACTCCAAAATCATCGCTCCATAGTTGATGGCCGTCAGTTGACCTTAGCGAAACCGAGGCTCGGGCTTTGGTAGTTCCCTCTGCTAGCTGAGTTGATACCACGCCTTTGAGAATCGCGTCGGCCTCTTCTGGCTTGTCTACTACGGTAAAATGTTCTGAGAGTTTTCCTGCGAGCAACATGCGGAACCGCTCCACATCATCCGACTGTCCCATTTCCCCAAGGTAAATGCGGTGGACCTCATACAGTTCCCGAACACCTTTCTTTAACTCAGCAACAGGCACCGGGCGTTCACATGGCGATTGGATCATAGCTAGCGTTACTGTGTCAGGGACGCCAGCGGTCTTCAATTCCATTAACGCGGTGGGTGAGGTATCAAAGTTACATCCGGATTTAGCGATCTTTGCGGCGATGATTTCAGGCGAGAGTCCGAGCTTCACCAGATCGACCACGTCTTTATTGGTTATGCCGGAATGCAGTGATGTTTACGAGAGCTGACTGACCTTCAACGTCCGAATTTGATGAGGCGGCATTCGATCAATTGAGTTCTTTTCCGGCTTAGTCCTGCGGGTAGCGAGAAGGCTCCCCAAACATCTGGATTATCTGGTCCAGAGTCTCTGTTTCTTCCTCTGTCAAATCCAAAAACCTGGCCCCAAAGCCTTGTACGCCTTCCAATGAAGTGTGCACCACCTGGACCTTCATAATGCGCTCCAGCGGCATCCAGAAACGAATGAAGACGGTCTTCCCCGGTTTCACTTCCACCCCTTCTTTATTCTGCAGAGCACAACCGAAAACGGTCATGTTGATAATTGTTCCTGCGTAGGTACAATCCTCCGTGAAGCCCCAGTTAACATCAATTGAGGTTTTTACACGCGTGGCCTTTCTAGCCGCTTTCTTTTCGCGTGCGGGAGCCGGAGCGCCCTTTTTCGTGGCTTTCTTCATTTAACTCCAGGTTCTTTATGACGTGCGTTTTCGGATGGACCACCTAATGTTTTGAAAATCCGACTCCGTCGAGCGTCCGGATGACAAGCAAACGCAATGATAGCATCTCCGCACAAAATCCTGCTGCCGGAGCCGGAGAAGTCGGAATATTGGGAATTTTGAGATAGTTGATGGCGAAAACTGAGACACGGGAGATATTGAGGAGGCGCTGATGGTCGCCTCCTCAACCTCCAATTGAATGGATCCGTCGACTCTTCAGTTCGGGCCGGTTTCTAGTACTTGGCCACGCTCGGATCGACTTCATCCGACCAGGCTGTAATTCCGCCTTTGAGGTTGATCAATCGTCCTGGGAAACCAGCCTGCTTCAAAGCCGCAATCGCCTTGGCGCTGCGCACCCCCGCCTTGCAATGCATCACCGTTTCGCGTGAAGGATCGATTTCATTCATACGGCCTACAACCTGTCCTAATGGAATCAGCCTCGTTCCCGGGATGCGCGCGATGTCGTATTCGAATGGTTCTCGCACGTCAACTACCTGAAGATCCTCGCCGGTATCGATCCGCTTCTTTAGTTCTGTAGCGGTGATTTCTTCAAGCGTCGCCGCTTGCTCTTGCGGTTGTCCGCGCAAACCACAAAACTCTTCGTAATCGATCAACTCTTTGATGGTAGGGTTTTCGCCACATACCGGACAACCGGGATCCCGGCGCAACTTCAGTTCGCGAAACTTCATCTGCCACGCGTCGAAGATCAATAGACGATTTACGAGTGTTCCCTCGGCGCCGAGAATGATCTTGATTGTTTCGTTTGCCTGGATGGCGCCGATAATGCCCGGCAACACCCCCAGCACCCCTCCTTCAGCGCAGGATGGCACAAGGCCTGGCGGGGGCGGCTCGGAATAGAGGCACCGATAACACGCGCCGCCTCCATTTGGGGCTTTGGGCCAGAAGACGCTTGCTTGTCCTTCAAAACGAAAAATCGATCCGTAGACGTTGGGCTTGCCACTGATCACGCAGGCGTCGTTTACCAGGTAACGCGTAGGAAAGTTGTCAGTGCCGTCCACTACCACGTCGTAATTCGCAAAAAGCGCCAGCGCATTCTGGCTGGTTAAGCGTGTCTCATGTGTTTCGATTTCGATGTGCGGGTTGATATCTCTTAACCGATCACGCGCTGACTCAATCTTGGGCCGGCCAATGTCACGGGTGCCATGGATTATCTGGCGTTGCAGATTCGACGATTCAACCACATCGAAATCGACTATGCCCATCCGGCCTACGCCGGCGGCCGCGAGATACATTCCCACCGGCGCGCCCAGGCCACCCGTGCCAATCATCAAAACGCTCGCGGCTTTCAATCGCCGCTGCCCTTCCAGACCGACCTCGGGCATGATCAAATGACGGCTGTAACGTGCAATCTCTTCGTTGGATAGAGATGGCAAGGCGGTTGCCACCGGGGCTTCAGTCATTGCGCCTCCGGCAATCG
>DASXTB010000333.1:0-9079 GCA_036505615.1 Acidobacteriota bacterium | reverse complement strand
TCATCCAGCGAGGGTGGAAGCGATAGCAGAGCGCCAATTGTGAAATCCAGCTTTTCGGTGTCGCGGTAAAAACTGACCCGGCTTTCGTAATACTCATTGTTGTGCCGGAACACATAGGTCTGGCCGGCATCGCCGCGTCCGAAGCACGAAAGAATCGGTTCGGAGATGGTATTGCTGCCGTCAGAAACCGAAAAAATGCTGCGGTTCCCCTCGCGCACAATTTTATATGAGTAAGGACCTTCCTGGAAGATTAGCCGCGGGCGCGACTGAAGGATCTGACAATCCGTAATTTTCTCCAGTGCTCTGGCCATGCCCGTCGCTCGCTGGCTGGCCGTCATTGAGCGGTGGCACTTGGCGCAAGCGTCGTTGCCGGCGTACTGTTCTCCTTCGAGAACCCGATTCGGTCGCCATTCGCGACCGAACGTGGCTTGCGCAGGGCCTCCACCACTCGAGAGGACGAGGTCTGAGAGTGCGAGCGTAGCAAAGACCACAACGAGAACACTGAATAACTTTTTTCGGTTGCCGCCGGTCTTCATTTCATTGCAATTTTGGCAGATCACCCAGTCTTGTGCCAAGCTCACAAAAGGTTTGTCAGTCAAAAGTCATTTGCATTGCCGCAGTTCGGCGCACAGCGGATTTCCGGTTGCGACGCATCTTCCTGGGGCGTTATCATCGTTTTCTGGATTCGCAAATGCCGCCCCCTGACGTTGCGCATGCCGATGTGTAGAGGTTCTCTTTTAATCCTCGCGCTGGTTTTGTCGACTGCTGGATGTCATCTTCTCGCTCAGACGCCGCCAGAGACGCCGGACGAAATCTTTGCGCGTGCTGTCCGCCTGCAGCAGGCAGGAGACATCCAGGCCGCCGTACGCGAATACCGGACCTTGCTGGCTTTGCGGCCCGACCAGGTGAGTGCACGCTCTAATTTAGGGGCGGCGCTGGCGCGTCTGGGACGCTACCAGGAAGCGATCGAGGAATACAAGCGCGCTCTGGAGTTTGAAGGAAGCAACACAAGCATCCGTTTCAACCTGGCACTGGCCTTCTACAAATCCGCGTCGATTCCCGAAGCTGCCAAAGAGCTGAATCAGGTGGTCGCAGCCCAACCGGAAAACAAAAACGCTATTCTGCTTCTGGCCGATTGTTTCCTCCAGATGGGCGAATTCAAGAAAGTAATCGAGCTGCTCTCGCCTTTCGAAGAAACGTCGCAGAAGAGCGCTTTGGCCCCCGAGGCCGACGAGCGAGCGATCGAATATCTTCTCGGCACTGCTTTGATCCGCGACAACCAGACAGAAAAGGGTCAGGTATTAATTGATCGCATTCTGCGCGAGGGCGATTCAGCCGAAGCACGGCTGATGCTGGCGACTGCACAATTGATGGCCCGTGATTATCCCAACGCGCTCAAGGACCTGAAGCTTGCCGTGGAATTGAATCCTAAGCTTCCATCGGCGCATTCCTTTTACGGCCGCGCGCTGCTGCAGACTGGGGACCGGGACAGCGCAAAAAAAGCCTTTGAAAAAGAGCTCGAGGGGAATCCGAACGATTTCGAGTCGAACCTGTACCTAGGAATAATCTACAGGGAAGATCAGAAATATGACGAAGCTCTCAATTATCTACAGCGCGCGCTGCTAGTGCGTCCGCGTGAATTGAATGTGCGTTACTTTATCGGAAGCATTTATCTCTCACAGGGAAAAGTGGACGACGCGCAGCGTGTCCTGGAAGACGTCGTCAAAGAAGCTCCAGATTTTGTCGAGGCCCACGTGATTCTGGCGACCGTCTATTATCGTGTGAAGCGCAAGGACGACGGCGATCGCGAACGGGCAGTTATTCAAAAGTTGAATGCTGAGCGCCAAGCCAAAGCACCCGGCGCTCAGGAAGGGCTGGGCCCCGCTTATCGGGGAGAAAAGTTTCCTGAAGTGGGACCGGCGTCTAAGCCAAACAACAAACCGCCGCAGTGAAATCCGGGCTAGTGGACTGTAACAGAGAAAATCGATAGTGACTAAATGGGACACGGATAACACTGAATAACGCGGAACAGCGAATGTCTTGCCGGGGCGACGCCTAAATTATCATCTGTTTTGGCACTTGCAAAATTGGCGTCGCCCCGGCAAGACATTCGTTAATCCGTGTTTCCAGTGTTATCCGTGTCCCATTTAGTCACTATCGATTCCCGTGCCCCGTCAGCTAGCATCACTGCAGAACGTGATGGGTCACATAGGAAATCTCCACCGGCACACCACCTTTGATCCTGGCGCGAATTAAGACCTGATAATGACGCGGGAGCGCGGGAGAAGTCTTCGATCCGGAAATATCCAGACGTCGGATCAGATCGCTCACGTGCTCACTTTTGGTCACATATTCCGCCGCGGCTTGAGTGCCAAACGTGGAGATTCCTGCAAGATTCACAAGCCTGTGCTCTTCGTCCAGCCCGCGTAACATGCTGATCAAGGCGTAGTCCTCGGAAACCAGAGTGGTGTAGCTGCCCTGAGGCGTGGTGAAGTATCGCTCCTGTTCGCCAGGCTTAGGATGAATATTGATTATTCCCCAGGCGCCGCTGCCGTCAGGGAATTTCACCAGGCGAAAAACGAAGTCCTGCTGCTGTGGGATTTCGCGTGCGATCAGGTTTTCGGCAGTCGACCCCAGAATGACGACGTTGTCGGTTTTAAAATCGTCCCACGTCATCACCAGGCTGCGCTTCAAGGCGAAGGATCTCCCCGCTCTCAAGAACAAATTGCCGAGAGCGTAAACTGAGGCGACTTCTCCAACGCCTGTGTAATGGTCGATGATTAAAGACTCGTCGCGATGCGCCGGTTTAGCTCGGGTCATGCTCGAAGAATCGATTGTCCCCGGCGAATCGAGCGTCTTTAAGAGCTTCATGCCGCCTTCCGGAGTCCCTTGGAATACGGTATTGCTATAAGCAACCAATATTGGCTGGCTTGAATTCAAAAAATCGTCCCAGAGCAGCAACGCGGCCTTCACCTCGGGAACCTCTGCGGCAGCCACGCTCTGCGGTAAATCTTTGGATTTTAGAAGCTCGCTGCGATAGTGGTAAGCGGCCCAGCCTAAAATGACTGAAGAGACAAGGAAAAGTGCGCTCAATAGCGACCACATCCTTGTCTGGAATGGAAGCGCACGATGTGGCGCTGGAATTGAGGAAGGCGCCGGAACTGTTTCCAGTTCAGACGCGCTGTTCTCGCCGTTCTGCCGGTAGCTGAAACTAGGGATGTAGCTCCCTTTGGGCAGCTCGATCAGCACTCTGTCCTCTTTGCCTTCATTGGCGTAAAACTCCTGCAGTTTCAGCCGGAGCCTCCCGGCTTGAACGCGAACTGCTGACTCGATACGCGGGTCGTAATCGTCCTTACGACCAAAAACCTGAGTCGCAATGGTATATTCCTTTAGCTGATCCTCGTGGTTCTCAATGCTCTCTGTGACAATAAAGCGCAAAAAAGCCCTCAGGCCCTCGGAACCGCGCAAGGACCGGCTCTGGAGGATTCTTTCAAGCTGTTCCAGCTTCTCTTCTCTTGAAGCGTCCATCTGATGTAACACGTTACATCGCGTGGAAAGCCCACGTGCGGTTGACCCCAAAATTTCAGGGAAGTAACCGTATTATACACGTATCTAACTCCCTTCTGGCTGCAATGAAGTACTAATGTTGCGCACACTTAGTCGCCATAGCGGGGTGAATCCGTCTCATTTTTGGACAAATCTTCAGGATTTTGCCTCGGCTAGCGGTGATGAGAACAATTTTTTGGACAAACATCCAAGAATTTGTATGGATTCACATTCATTGGCGTGGAGAATGCCAAAAGCCGGTCTCGGTCTGCTTCAGAGCTTCAATCGGTTTTCAATTGAAAATGAAAGTGTTGCAGTTCCAGCATGGCAGACCGACTTGACGTTACAAGGCCGCGCACCGCAGTTTCATCTCTCTTGGATCAATTATTGCAGGGCTAGAAACCAGTTTTCCCACGACGTCATTGGAGCATATGACTCCTTTTACTGAAAAACGTAGAAATCGGTATCGATTTTTTCTCACGTTCGAAAAGGAAATGCAGTTCGCGACACTTTTAAACCAAAAAACCGTGGAGGCCATATGAAGGTGAGTTCAGTCTGCAGACTTGGTGTTTGGCTGGCCGCATTCACGCTGCTTGGAAGCGTGTCCCTGATCTGGGGCCAGCAGTTGACCGGCACACTGACCGGAACCGTGATGGATTCGACCGGAGCGGTAATTCCAGGAGCCGACATCACAATGAAGAATGAAGAGTCGGGCGACGTTCGCAAGACAATTTCGAACGACGAAGGCTACTTCGCCATCGCCGCAGTTCCCGCCGGCACCTACACGGTCAGTGTGGACGTTCCCGGATTTGCAAAATGGGAGCGGACTAAAGTGGTTTTTCACGTCGGCGACAAGATCAATCTCTCCGATATAAAGTTAAGCGCCGCCGGAGTGGGAGAAAAGATCACTGTCACGGCCACGCCCGACATCATGACGCCGGTGGACTCGGGCGAGAAGAGCGCGCTGCTGACCTCCAAGCAGATCCAAAACATTCCTATCGTCGGGCGCAGTGCCGCCGAGCTGTTAAGAGTGCTCCCCGGCCTGACGCCGATAAGTACCGGGCTGGACAACCGGCCGGGTTTCAACGGCGAAATCATCGGCATCAACGGCAACGGCGATGGCGGCAAACAGAGCGCCATCGGGAACTACTCGGCCAACGGCGGTCGGTCGGACGCGCTGGACATTGTCTCCGATGGCGCGCACGTCTCCGATCCGGGCTGTAACTGCGCCTCACCGGTCAATCCCAATCCGGATATGATCGAAGAGGTTAAGGTGCTGCAGTCAAACTTCGGCGCCGAGAATTCCAAGGGTCCGGTTGTCTTTAACACGATCACCAAGGCGGGAGGAAAGGACTTCCACGGCGAAGGTTACTATTACATCCGCGATTTCCACATGAATTCCAACGAATGGCTGCTGAACAAACTCGGCCAGCCGCGGGTGGAAAATAAGTTTCACTTTCCGGGTGGCAACATCGGTGGGCCGGTTGTCATTCCCGGCACCAACTTCAATAAGAATCGCGACAAGCTTTTCTTTTTTGCCGGGTTTGAGTACATGAAGCAGCGTCTCGATACCGGAATTCTTCAGGCGACCGTCCCAACCTCAGCGATGCGCTCCGGCGATTTCAGCGACGCTGGCTACATGAAGCTGTTGACGCAGAACGGCGGCAACGTCACCAGCGTTCCCACCGGAGACGGCATCACCAATGGCAAAATTCCGGCAAGTATGATCGACAAGGGCGGCCAAGTGCTGATGAATCTCTATCCGGCGGCGAACGTCGATCCGGCGCGCGCCAACGGCTTCAACTTTGTACAGGCGATTCCCGTCGACCAGAACATGACGCAGTTTGTCACGCGCGTCGACTACAGCATCAGTGAAAACACCAAACTGTTTGTCCGCTACAACCGGCAGGCAGAGACTCAGCCATTTCCAGTCGGCCTGTGGTGGAGAAACAGCAACCAGGTCCCTTACCCCACTTCAGTGGTGGCCGACAACCGGTCGCACTCAACCAGCACCAGTCTGACACACGTGTTCGATCCCACACTGACCAATGAAGTCATTTTCGCGACCACTTACATTGATTTCCCCAACCGCTTTGAAGACCCCACCAAGGTCTCAAAATCGGCGCTCGGTTATCCCTATAAGGGGGTGTTCAAAAACGGACTGGATCAGATTCCTTCAGTGATCCCAGGGTGGGGCGGCGTGGGTACGGTCTTCAATCCGGGCGGATTCGATCCGGTGCTGTTTGCGAGGAAGTGGCTGAATTCGGTCTCAGACAACGTCAGCAAGGTTTACGGAACGCACACCATGAAGTTCGGCGCCTATTACGAGTGGATCAACAACAATCAGCCTGGCAACGGGAACTCCAACGGCGTCGTGGTGCCAGCAACGTGGACAGGGAACTCGACTGGAAACGTTTACGCGGATTTGCTGCTCGGTCGAGTTGCAAGCTATGACGACCAGACCAAAAACGTGCTTCACAACACCGCTTATAACACCATCGAGTTTTTTGCGCAGGACAGCTGGAAACTCACTCCGCGTTTGACGCTGGAATTCGGATCGCGATTCTCGCACCTGGGCGCCTGGTATGATCGTGAGGGAATCGGTCTGGCCGTCGTCGACCTGAGCCGGTTCGATCCCAAGGCGCCGGCCAGCGCGTTGTCTGGAATCTACTGGCACAAGAAGGATTCCAGCGTGCCTCTTTCCGGGCTGAAAACGCGCGGTTTATTTGTCTCGCCGCGCTTCGGTTTCGCCTACGACCTGTCCGGCCAGGGCAAGACGGTGCTGCGAGGAGGCTTTGGGGCCTTCCGCTACCACGACAACCAATTCAATTATCTGGACACTCCGTCCGGAGTTCGTTCCACCAGCATCTGCTGCGGAACAACTCTCAAGGACCTGGAAGCCACGTCGGCCGAAGGCGTGCCGACCAGTGTTTCCGGCCTCGATCCGAAAGATGACAAGCAGCCGGTCACTTATAACTGGAGCTTCACGATTCAGCGCCGGCTCCCGTACGCCACGATGCTGGAAACTTCCTATGTGGGAAGCAAGAGCGATGACCTGCTGAACGGAGGCGGTCTCGATAACGTCAATGCGGTTCCCTTTGGCGCGATGCTGAACGATCCTGACGGTGACCAGGCCAAGTACCGGCCACTGCCGCAATACGGCGATGTGATCCGAAGCGGGCACACTTTCTACTCCAACTACAACAGCCTGCAGGTGCTGCTGAGCCGGCAGACCGGTCGCTTCAATTACATGGGTTCCTACACGTTCTCCAAGGCCCTCGGCATCCGCGGCGGAGGCGTGGGTGGAGCAAACGGCGGATTGGATCCGAGAAGCGAAAGCTATGGCATTCTGGGAACGGATCGGACGCACGTATTCAATATCGCCTACAGCCTGATGCTTCCCGACGTCGCCAAGAACCACATGAACAACAATCCCGTCGCGCGCGGCCTTTTGGACGGCTGGCAGCTTTCCGGCATCACCAACTTCATGAGCGGTCTGAACCTGCAGACGGTGAACACAAACTCCGTAAACTTTAGCATCCAAGGGACGGACGCACAGGGAAGGTCTATCGGAAATCCGCGATTCACCGGTTCGCCGCAGATCAACGTGCAACCGCTCCTGACGTGCGATCCTCGCGGCGGGGTGAGCGGCGATCAGCTCATAAATCCTAGTTGTTTTACCATCCCGCAGCCGGGCCAGAAGGGGACCTACATCTTCCCCTACATCAAAGGACCGATGTACCAGAATCACGATCTATCGCTGTTTAAGAACTTCGCGATCAGTGAAGAGAGGAAATTCCAGTTTAGGATCTCGGCGTACAATTTCCTCAATCACCCGCTGCGATCGCTGAATCAGAACAATATCACGCTGCAGTTTAAGGACGGAAAGTTGAACAATTCGGATTTTGGTGTCCTGCCGAAGGACAACAAATTCGGCCGTCGGATCGTGCAGTTGGCGTTTAAGTTCTACTTCTAGCGATCAGACGCCGGCTAACGACCGAAGGGAGCGCGATATCTAAGTCGCCGAACGCCGAAGGCGTCAGATAAAGTAGCCGGGGGCAGAGCGTGTCTTGTGCGCGGCGCCCCCGGTCAACATCCCTAACATTCACCTTCGCACCCTGAAGGGGTGCTACAAGAACGATTCCCTATCGCCCCCTTTCAGGGTGCCCTGGGTTAGTTGCATATCGCAACCGGGGGCGGCGCGCAAAAAGCGCGCTCTGGCCCCGGCTACTTTATCTGACGCCTTCGGCGTCTCAGCTCGCCATAGGCGCGCAACGACACGCCGCGGCTATACCATTTTCATGCGCCGTTGCGAGATCGTATAATCTAGAGATAACTTTGTGGTTGATTCTCTTCTCATGAAGCGCCCGATGACACGCAACTTTCATCTCCGCTTCGCGACATCCATCGAGGTGCTATGTTTGCTGCTTTGCACTTGCCAATTAATCGCGCAGGAAAACAAGAAACAACCTTCGTCTAGAACCGCAACCGCAACCTCAAATCCTTCGCCTTCTTTCGACGACCTGGCAAGCCGCGCCGCCCAGGCGCGCCAGGCCGATCAAGCGCAGGAAGCCATTGCACTTTATCAAAAAGCTCTGCGCATGCGCCCAAAGTGGGGAGAAGGGCTGTGGTACCTTGGGACGCTGCACTATGAGCTGGACCATCACGCCGAAGCTGTCGATGTTCTTCGGCGTCTGCTCACGGTCGAAGAAAAAAACGGAGCCGCCTGGGTACTGCTGGGTCTGTGCGAGTTCCACCTTCGAGATTATGAGACCGCCTTGCGGGACATCGAACGCGGCCGTGCGCTGGGCCTGGGCGACAACGATCAGTTGCGCACTGCGGCTGCTTATCATGCAGCGATCCTTTTCAATCGTTTCGAGCAGTTTGAGCTTGCGTTTGAAACCTTGCGGCTGCTCGCCCGCGAAGACAAACAACGCGCAGAAATTATGGAAGCAGCCGGCCTGAACATATTGCGCATGCCTTATCTGCCTGCCGAAATACCTCAGGACAGGCGCGAAATGGTGCTCATCGCAGGGCAGGCTGGTTACGCATTCGCAGGGCGGCGGGTGGAAGAGGCGCGCCGTCACTTTGCCGAATTGGTGACTCGTTACCCGGACGCCCCCGGTGTTCATTATGCGTACGGTGTCTTTTTGCTTGGCGAAAGCGCGGGGACCGCAATGGAACAGTTCCGGCGCGAGTTGGAGATTTCACCTTCCCACGTGCAGGCGCGACTGCAGATCGCCTTTGAATACCTGCGCAGTGGAAACCCGGCGGCAGGTTTGACCTTGGCTGAAGAAGCTGTCCGGCTAGCTCCAGGAAATTTTGCCGCACGCAACGCGCTCGGCCGAATTCTGCTCGAGCAAGGGGATACAGCCCGAGCCGTGAAGGAACTGGAGGCGGGCATCCAGCTTGCGCCTGACAGTCCTGAGATGCATTTTGCACTGTCGCGCGCTTATGCAAAGGCTGGACAAGAATCCGACGCAGCCAGGGAACGAGCGCTATTCCTTAGGTTGGAAAAGACGCAGCAGAAAAT
>DASXTB010000332.1:0-6619 GCA_036505615.1 Acidobacteriota bacterium | reverse complement strand
AACCGGGCGACGAAGATTACTACGAGATTCTGAAGAATCGCGGATACTGAATGACGAATGCCGAATTTCGAATGTCGAATGACGAAAAGCATAATCGCGCACAGTTGGGATGTGTCCTCTTGATCGGCATTCGAAATCGTCATTCGTCATTCGAAACTCGTCATTCGAAATTCCTCATTTCTTCTCGTATTCCTTCAAAAACCCGTTAAACATACTCAGGTGTCCTTCTTCGTCTGCCTGAGTCTGGATGCAGAGCTCCTGGGTTACGTAGTCTTCTCCTTCGCAAATTTTTATTATTGCGCTGTAGTTTCTAATCGCCTCCTTCTCAGCTTCGATCACTCCTTTAATTACTGAAACCACATCAGTGGAATCCTTTCCGGGCTGCAGAGTTTTCTGATTGAATTCCAGGTTGAGACTTCCCGGGACAGTGCCTCCCAGTTGCTTGATGCGGTTTCCAATTGCCTGGGCATGCCCGATCTCGCCTTGGATGTCACCGGCCAGAGCCTTTTTGATCTCTTCAGCGCGCACGCCGTCCAGATTAATTGATTGCGCCAGATAATTGGTAACCGTCTCCAGCTCCATGGCGTAGGCCTTTGCTAATCGCTCCAGGATATCCTGTTTTTTTGCAGACAAAGCTCCCTCCTTTTGGTTTGAAGTCCCCTGTTCTTTAGCCCTTATTTTGCCAGAAATCCGGGTCGAAAGTAACTAGCTGACAATAACTTACCCGCTGCGTCGCCGCCCGCATTTGTTTGCCATGATTGGATAAACAAGCGGCTCGACGGAGACGTCCGTACAGTGAAGTTAATTTCTTTCTTCAGGTTCTGACAGAAGCAGCCACGAAACCACGGGGTTGGTTTTCTGCAAATGGCTGCTTAGTTTTATGCGACACTGGTGCAAATTCGGTCCTATACTATCTCCATCAAATTTGGAGGAAGATTGCCCATGGCTAAACCCAAGAAGAAGCGTTCTGCTGTTTCCGCAATGAAAAAAAAGTCCCGCAGTGCAATGAAAAGCACTCGCAAAGCCAGCGCCAGGGTAAAGCGAGTCGCTAAAGCAGCCAAGAAGAGCGCCAAGAAGACTATGAGCAGCAAACGCTCCGGCGCAAAACGCATGGTCGCGCGCTCCAAAAAGAGCGCTAAGAAGGCGGCCCCGAAGAAGACTCGCAGGATGACCACACCGCCAGAAAGACCGCCTCAAACTACGATTGAAACCGAGACACCGATGCGCTCGTGGCAAAAACCGACTTCGCGGGAAACTCCGGCTTCCACGCCTTCCAGCGACGAAATGCATTCCGAAGGCAGCGGTTTCCGGGAATCGGAAGACAGATCTGATGGCGGTTCCAGCGACGATACGTCAGGCGGGTCGGGAGAGAATAAGGGCTGGCGAGAATAGTGCCTTGCGGGGATACAAAATGTAGAGACGCCGCGGTGGGACGTCTCCTGGAGTTTCTACATTTTGACTATTTGGTGAAATCTCGCGCTTTCGACAGAATATGGCGCTGAACAGCCGACCACGTTCACGTTCCTACAGTGGCCGTAAGGCCGCAACCAAAACAAAAGCCGATCGCGGCTACATGAACCGGTGAACACACAACCAAGGACGTAAGAGGCTGGCGGTAAAACCCGAAGGGTTTACAGAATATAGCCGGCGGCAAAGCCCGCGCTGGTTGCGGGCGTCGCCGCCGGTTAACCGTCCCCATAAAACCCTCCGACGCTGAAGGCGTCGCAGAGCCTCGGTTCCACAGATATCGCCGGTCGAAGAACTAAACCGGCTTGGTTTCAAATTTGACAAAAATTCTTAGGCCCTTTCAGGGCGGATCGTTTTTGGGGGATGGCAACCGGCGGCGTCGCCCGCACAGGACGCGGGCTTTGCCGCCGGCTATATTCTGTAAACCCTTCGGGTTTCGGAGGGTGTGTGATCCCAGGTAAAAAGTGGTTAAAAAAACCAGATTTCACGGTCCGGTGTCACGTTCACCCCGCCCAGCGGGGTGCTCGTGGTCGTGATCGGCTTTTATTGGGTTGCGGCTTTGCCGCGCTCTGTCCTCAGCGCCTCTGCGGTGAAATGCGAAAATGACGACTCCGCTCCCGAGAAGCGTTTTTTCTCACTTTTTTGAGCCACCGGGGCATATTTTACCGGGCCGCGCCCTGCCTTGATTTCAGTTCAGCCAGAAGGCGTTCGATCTCTTCTTCCTTTTCCAGCGCCGCAAACCTATCGTCCAGGCTGTCGACCACCATCTCGGACTTCGCCTGGCTGACGGCTTCACCATGCATCACTTTTTCTTTCATCCGTTCAAAGCTGGCGATTTTCGAGTTGTCTCCCATCGCCATTTGCGCGTCGCTGGCCTTGCCCAGAGCACGGGCTCGACGGTGCTGCGCTATCAGTACGTCGCTTCTGCTCTGAGCCTGAGCCAGCTTTTGTTCCAATTTGCCCAGCGCAGACTTCAGATTGTCTACCTGAACTTTTTGGTCGGCCACCTGTTGAGAGAAACTCTCTGCCAACTGCCGGTAGCCGATTACGCGCTCCAGAGCCGCGCGGGCTAAGTCATCCTGTTTCTTGCCAACTGCCAATTCAGCCTTGCGGGTCCACTCTGCCACTTTGTCTTCATTCTCCTTCTGCTTTTTCTCCAGCAGATGCTGATCCGCGATGGAAATGGCCACCTGGGTCTTCACCTGCAACAACTGGTTTTGCATGTCGAGGATCACCTGCTTGATGACTTTCTGCGGCTCCTCGGCCTTGTCAATCAGGTCGTTCAAATTCGCGCGGACTAAAGTTGAAACTCGTTCTAATAATCCCATGATATTGCTCCTTTCTTATTTTCCCGAACTTTTGGCACTCTCACCTGCATCAGGCCTGGGTGTCTTATCGCCGATCTGGCGGATCTTGGACAGCAGCTCAGACATCTGCATGCCTGAGAGCGACTCAAAGAGAGCGGGCACTTGGGCTGCCATCTTTACCATGTCACCGGTCAACTTATTCAATCCGGCCGCATTGCCGTCGCCCGTGGAAACAATAGTGATTTTGTCGACCTGCGACAGAGGGGCCGACATGGCGCGCACCACGTCGGGCAGGCCGCTGATCAGCTTGTCCACTACGGCGGCCTGGTTGTATTCCTGGTAGGCTTCGGCTTTCACATTCATCGCTCTGGCTTCCGCCTCGCCTTTCTTGAAAATAATCTCCGCCTCGGCTTCCCCCTGGACGCGCGTGGCCGCCGCGCGGCCCTCCGCTTCTGCAATCAGCCTCATCTTCTCGGCATTGGCGAGATTCTCAATGCGCTGCCGCTCGACCTCTGCCTGCTTCAGTACTGCTGCAATCAGCTCTTTTTCGTGCCGCGCAATTTCCGCTTCCTCGACCTTGATCTGCTGCTCCTTTTCGATCTGCTGAACCTTTACGGCCTCGGCCACCACTTGCTGCTGCATGACGTTGGTCTGGATCTCATAGGCTTTGTCGGCCTGCGCCTGCTGTTTCTTTACAGTTTCGGCGTAATTTGCTTTCTTGATCTCCAGATCGCGAGTTGCCTCTGCCTGCTTGGCCTGCGACAGCGTTTCAGCCAGCACCCGTTCCTGGTCGGCCTGCGCCCTGGCGATTGCCGCGGCGCGCTGCGCCTCGGCGCGCTTGATGGCCGTGTCGCGCTCCGTTTCCGCGGCGGCCACATCGGCGTCACGCTTGATGCGCGCCACGTCCGGACGGCCCATGTTGGTGATGTACTCGTTCTTGTCGCGCACCTCTTTGATGGTAAAAGAGATCACTTCCAACCCCATCTTGTTGATGTCGTCGGCGCAGGTGGAGCGCATCCGGTCGGCGACCATCTCTGGTTCTTTCACAATTTGTTCCACCGTCAACTGCCCGATAATGCCTCGCAGGTGCCCTTCCATCACCAGCCGGATTAATCCCTCGCGCTCCTGGGGCGGCTTGGTGAGGAACTGCTCGGCCGCCGTCTGTATGGATTCAGGGTCTGACTTGACCTTGATCTGAGCCACCGCTTCCACCGTGACGGCCACGCCTTGCTTGGTGTAAAGATCCTGCTGGGGCGCAACGTCAAACGACATCAATTCCAGGGACAGTTGACGGCAGCTTTCGATCATTGGAAAAATGATGGTCCCTCGACCCTTGACGATGCGGGTGCCGCGGAAACCGTAAACCACTAGCGCTTCATGCGGGCCCGCCTTTCTGAACAATCTTGCGATCATGGCCAGCAGCACCATGACGCACAAGATCATCAATGCAACGATCACCCAAAAACCGGTTGAACCTTCCATATATTGTCTCCTCCTTGAACTTTGCTCTATCGCGGTTAATGCTTCTAAATTCAGCCAGCTATCAATTCCTCTGATCGGATTCGCGAGCTTCTTCCGTCGCCTCTTCGTTCATGAGATCTTTCCAGCGCCGGACGTAAGCGATCCCTCTCTCGTAGCGTGTGATTACAACTTCTTCACCCTTTGCTATGGCGGCGCCACTTTCGCTTCGGGCGCCGGAGACCCGGCGGGCACCCTCCTGCGCGAAAATGATCTCGCCCGTACCGCCCTCACGAATGGAGCTGGATACCTTTCCCAGCATGCCGACAAGCTCGTAGTCGGCCGGATCGAGGCTCTGTTCTCGACTGAGAAGCACTTTCGCAAGGAACCAGAAAACGACCGAAGCTCCTGCAATCCCGCTCAGAAGCGCCACCGAAAATACCAACAAGAACCAGCTCCCGTAGTAGTGGCTCATCAGGTAGCCAGTGCCTCCGAACCAGGCGATGAAGGCCATCAATGTTGCGAAATTGTAGGGCGATGCCTGATATGCGCCATCCGGGCCGCCGGCAGGATGAACGCCCGCGCCGTGCGGGGTATGTCCCACGTGTGCGTGCGGCAGGTGCCACTTGACCGGTAGGTGGAAGCTGACGGCCAGAAACGACAGCAAACTCAAAGCGAGCCCTACTACAAAGCAAATCAAGTAAAAGGTTTCCCATGTCATCTAAATCACCTCCTTTAGCCGGACCGGCTTGGCTTCAATACTTCCAGCAAGCGATCGGCTAGCTGCGGCGTTTCCAGAATGGCGCCCAGCAGGATCAAACACTTGCGCGAATCTTCATGTCGCGCCACCGCCAGCAAGGCATGGCTGATCCCCGGGTCATGACGAAAGTGCTCGGCGCCGTTGATCAGCCACAGATCCAATTTGTCTTCCAGGCCACGAAGGTCCGAGGTAAGCTCGGTGTGAAAACCTTCCGGATCATCGACCAGGTAGCCCGGATGAACCTTGAAGAATTGTGCCAGCAGCGTGCGCGTGGTACCGGTCAAGTGCCGCCGGGCGCCACTCTCGATCTGCGAAACGTAAGATTGGCTAATGTTTTTCTTCAGCTCCTTCTTTATGGCGCGCACTACCTCAAGCTGCGTCATCGATCGCTCCAAGCCTCGCAGGTTCCCTTCCACCAAGCGTAAGTAGCGAAGTTTGTCTCCCAGTTTCATCAGATTCAGTCCAAAATTACAAATTGCGATATTAATATTACAAATTGCAATCAGGAAGTCAAGGGGAATTTTTTTTACGTGAGGGTGCCCGACGTCCAGACAAACTAGCCCTACTGGGAACCGCCAAAGCCAGACCGCCAATAGCCTGTCCTAGGACCTCAAGACCTTCTATTGCTAGACTTCCAGAGAGGACACTCAGGCCAGGGAACACGCGTCAGGCGAATGCCACCTTTTTTCTCATTTGGCATCCTCTGTCGAAGCGTATTGAGCGCCCTGTCAAGGGCAGGAGTGTTTGCCATGTTAGATTATCCAGGCCGCTGGGATTTTCATGATCAGGTAGTCGCCGCAAGTACTTCCCGCGTCGGCGCTTTAGAGCGCTGACAATCATTTCGATGAGACAAGTGAAGCCACGAAAGTAGGTCAAAATACCCACCAGGAGAAAGTGATGACGAAGTTTCTGATGAATTCGATAATCGTAATAGTCGGTCTCGCTCCGACCATCGCAGTCGCTCAGACTGTCCAGGATCTCGGACTGCTCAGCCCTGTCGCATTTGAAGCCGTCTTTCCCGAAGTCGTTTTTGGTACATCCGGCCCGCTGAATTTTCAATCGGAGATTGTGGTCATCAATCCCACCGACGAGACAGCATTGCTTGAAGTGGAAGTTTTCCATTCAAGCGGAACCTCTGCCTTTGGTCTGCTCGATGGCTCGCTCTTCTTCCACAATCGGTTCACCGATATAGAGGAAAACCGCTTCTACAAAGAATTGCCGCCGCACTCGGTGCAGCGATTTCCATTTTCGGACAAGGAGGTCAAGCTTCCCGCTGGCCCATTTGTCGGATGGGCAAAGCTGCGCTCGAACCAGGAAGTATCAGGATATGAGGAAATTACGCTTCTGCATTTGGAATCCCGCAAATCAACGACCGCAGACTTCGCAGCCAACCTCGTGGGGGCCGTTAGTGCCAGCGGACGCGCCTTGAGCTTTAAATGCCAGATTTATGCAGGCGATCCCGTCTTTCAAAATGCGCCGCAGATTGGTTGGGCGATCTCTACTTCAGCACTAGCTGTGGCAAATCCGGGATCCAGAACCCTGACACTGAGATTTGAACTCTTAGGGAAGACCAACAAGCTTGAATTGGAAGCACATTCGCAAAAAACATTCTTCGTTTGGGAGCTCT
>DASXTB010000331.1:0-3677 GCA_036505615.1 Acidobacteriota bacterium | reverse complement strand
ACCTTTTGGGATTCACCCTGCGCGGGCTGACGCCCGCGGTTCTGTTGGTGAAGGTGGGATCGATTTTCCTGGCGCTTAGATCGATCAAGTCAAAGACAGCTCGAGTTTTGCAGGTGAGAGTGTCCGCTTGCTCACGCGCGCGGCTCAGTTTTTTTCAGACATTCTAAGCTTCTCACCGCAGCGCCGTCACCGGAAGCGTCGTAAACTGTCCCGGTTTTGAGCCTAGTTGAATAGCCGTTCCGGCTACGTTTCCTCCTTGCGCCGTCACCGTTAGCGTCCCGTCGAACTCCTGGGTATCGGCATCGGGAAACAGCTCTTGAATGAATCGTGCCAGATGGCCGTTGGCGGGTAATGTCAACGAGACTTGGCCGCCGTTCACCATGTCGCCGCTCTTCGTCCTCAGCGTCAAGGTCAACGAGACGGGTGAGCCGATCGAGGTGATTGCAACGCCCGTGCTCAGGCCTCCAGCGACACTCCTCGTTACCGGCGTGATGAATCCCGACGTCGGTGTGCTTGCGCCCACTCCTGCGATCCCCAGCCCGGCGGCACCGAATCGCAGCACGCCGCCGACTGCCGTGCTGGCGGCCACTCGCGCCGATCCTGGAATGAGAGCTCCCTGGCCGTCGGTTGCAAAGACCGCGCCTCCCTGTGGCTGGATGTTGAACGCGACTTTGCTTGAAGCCGGTTGGCCGCCAATGGAAATCTGCAGCGGATTTCCGCCGTCATCAAAGAAGCTCACCTCACCGCTGGCCGGCGTTCCCAAAGGGTCTGTTAAGAACAGCGAAGACGTGAATCCGGACCCATTGCCGAACTGAGCGAAATACAGCTCTCGGGTTGCAGGCGCGGGATCAACGGCTACCACCGGCAAGGTAGTGAATTCGCCGGCAGCAGATCCCAGTTGAATTGCGGTCGCGGCAATCTTGCCTCCCGGAGAGGTCGCGGTAATAACCAGTGTTCCCTGGAAGCTGGCAGTGTTCACATCACGGAAAAGCTCATCAATAAATCTGGCCAGATGCCCGTTTCCAGGCAGCGTCAGAGTTACTGAACCTCCCGCCGCTTCACGGCCATCCAATCCGCGCAGCGAGAATAACAACTGCACTTCGCCTGCCTGAGTGTTGCTGACAGCGACTCCTGTGTTCAGTCCGCGGCCGGCGTCTCGAACTACCGGAGTTATCAGTGCGGCGACAGGAATGCTTTCGCCCACTCCTGCTATCCCCAGACCAGGGAAAGAAAACCGGACTACACCTGCCACGCGAATGTTGGCGCTGACTCGAGCCGACCCGGTGACGACGCCGCCTGTGCCATCTGTCGTAAACGTAGCGCTGCCGAGTGGCTTGATCGTGAAAGATAAAGAGCTGGTAGCCGGCTGAGCGTTAACAGAGACAGAGAGCGGCTGCCCCTGATCGTTGTAGAAGTTTAGGGTGCCGGTGGCTGTTTCGGTACGCGACGGATTGGTCACCGTCACTGATGATACGAAGTTACCGCCGTTCCCAAACTGGGCAAACAGAGTCTCGACGAGCGGGGGCGCGTTTCGCACCGCATCGACGGCAGCCTTAGTATCCAGCTTTCCTTTTCCCCATCTTTGATTCCATGTGGTTCCGGTAAAGGTGTCTGCACGCGCTGTGTTCCGCAGAATGTCCAATGCGGCATCGGCGCTTAACGTTGGGTTTACCTGCAGCATCAGGGCAATGGAACCGGCCACCATTGGAGTCGCCATGCTGGTGCCCTGCTGTTTTACATGCACGCCGTCAGGGTCAACATTAGTCGAGGGGGGATTGGTGTCCCGAGACCTGGCCGAGACCACCGCCTCTCCAGGAGCTGCCAGTTCGGGTTTCTGCCGGCCATCGCTGGTCGGCCCAATACTGCTGAATCCTGAGATAGCGCCTACCATGGGCGGCGGATTGTAGCAGAACTGTCCCTCGCCGCTGCTCCAGCAATCTTTTGTCGTGTAGGACGCCACAGTAACGGCCTTGATTGCATTGGCGGGCTCACCCACCGTCTTACGCTGGTCGACGTTGGAAGTAAAACAACCTTCCGTCCCGTTTCCAGCGCCTTCGCCCGTGGGCAGCCAGGCATCCCATTGCCCACCTGCCACAACAGTGTCGCCCCGAATCGTGAATGACCAGTTGCCGGACAGCTTCTGGCCGGAAGGGCGCTGCAGCGCGATAAACGTGGTGCTGTCGGGGTTGCCTGCGCTGGATCTGCCGTCGATGGAAATTGTGGTGCTGTCGGGACCGTCAAACTGCGCGGACTGACCCTTCGATACCGGACCGAAGCCCTGGCCATTGGGCGCGGTGAGGGAAACGCTCATCGAATCCCCGCCTTTGTACCAGACAACCACGGCAGATTCATTCTGCGGCGAGGGTTCCGGAAAAGCGAAAGTGGTCGTTATTGACTGACCTGCCGCGATGACACCTTGCGCATGAATGGCATTGGCGCCTTCGTTGCCCGCAGCCACGACGAAGACCGCACCAGGACCAGATAACTGATCAATGGCCCTCTCTTGAGGATCGGTTCCATCGTGAGGCCCGGAATGCCCTCCGAAGCTGTTGTTGATGACCACTGGCTTGCCCAGCGCGCGTGCTTTGTTGATGATGTAATTCCAGGCGTCGATGACCTTGCCGCCTCCGAAGCTCGACTTCACAATCAGCAGGTCGGCGTCGGGCGCCGCACCCACATACTTTGCCGGATTGGTGGAAAGGCCGTTGCCCGCGGCAATCCCCGCGACGTGAGTCCCATGGCCATTGGTGTCGACCTCGGGACACTGTCCTTGATTGATCTGGTTCTGAGTGCAGATGTTGCCATAGGCGTAGCCCTGCGGAGGAGTACCGGAAGCGGCCTCCTGATCCCAAATTTCCAGAATGCGGGTGTTACCCTGCGAGTCCTTGAAATCTCCGTGGCGCCAGTCGATCCCGCTGTCTACCACTGCAACGATGACCCCTTTGCCTCGCACAGGGATACCATTGAAACTTGTGGCCCACACTTGATTGATGCGGCTCTCCGGAATACTCTTGTCCAAAGTCGGGCGCAGTTGGCGCGACGCCTGTATGCCGAGCAATTCCGGAATATTCGTCAACTCGCGCACAACGCTCAGAGGCACATCGGCAGTGATGATTACCGGGTCTTTGCCAATTACCGTGCGAACCTCAACCCCCAGTTGACGCAATCGAGGAGCGATGTCCTGCGCTGCTTCTATGACGACGTCCGCGGTCTCGCGCCCGCGGACCATTTTTGTGCTTGCCAAGCTGGTGAGGTGTCCGCCACGGAGCATGAGTCGAAGCGCTGCATCCAGCTTGTCGTCGCCGGTGGCGGCTGCAAGCGCGGTAATGTTGAATACCAAAAGGAGGAGAGCAAGAAAATTCAGCAGCAAAAGCAAGCGCCGCGGCGAGGGAAGAGATTTTACTGACATGATGGTTTTCCGCCTTCCCGATTTGAGCTCATTATTACGCCTTTTCCATTGCAAGAAGTCCGAAGGTTCCAAAATTGGAAAGAATAAGAAAACTTGCCACCCTTCGCTGTGACCGGCGTTACTAAAATCGATAATTTAGGCGTGCGGGGTGGGCAGCTGTTATCTTAGGGCAGCCGGTGTCATAGAATGCTTCAAATTATCGCGGTACATTCCGTTCTTTCACTTACTCTCAGGGACGGTCTGGTACCCCTGCGAGGCTGGCCCCGAG
>DASXTB010000330.1:0-4143 GCA_036505615.1 Acidobacteriota bacterium | reverse complement strand
AATCACGTGACTTTTGGTCTTTCATTTGGCTGGCCTTTTAGTGATGTTGCGCAGCCCTCCGCAAATTACTGAAACCGGTCTGGCAATAGCAGATCAAATGAGATTAAAGGGAGCCCCATGTCGCGGTCTGTAAGAGTTGAGTATCTGGAGGCAGTTTATCACCTCACTTCGCGAGGCAACCGGCAGAAGATTTTCTAGGGCGATGAGCTGCACAGGCTGAAGGAGTTAGAAGAAAGCGAGTAAGATGACCGTAGCGAGTCTAGCCGCGCACAAGCAAGGCTTCGCGTTCAGGGAGTTAGATTATCTATGCATTCAGCGTCAATCCACGCCTTTGCCATCTCAAGTGCATAGATCTCGGCCTGATCGATGATCTTGAAACGGTCAGGAGGACCGCCGAGTAGTTGACGCTGTTTTGTACCCTGCTCATCCCAGCTTACGTCGGCTTGTGGAATCCAGCAGTCAGTATCTTGGTTCAGCTGAGGAGAGGTGTGAATTTGGCGGGATTTATATACTTCGTCCATGTCCCGGTCCCTCCGGATACGATTGCAAATCGCCACAGTTTCGCCCGCGAATAGGAACAGGTGGAACGTCTCATCTATAAAGCTAGGTGGGGCGATTAGTCAAGGTGTTAACGTCGTCTTACTTGTGGGGTCCGACTTTCTTTTCTAGACAATCTTACTGATAAGCCCAGCGCGAGGCTTCTTTCTCTGAGACGAAAGCCTCGAAGAATCCGACAATCTTTCCGAGCCTGGTGTTCTCGCCGAGGAAATCGTCGAAGAACTCGAACAGTTCCGCGAAATCGCCTACGACTAGCTAGGCGCCGAGGTGTCTACAGAGAAGATCAAAATAAATGAGGGATAAATTTTAAAATTGCTCTCGCCGTTTCCGTGTTCAATTGCTCTGCACTTTGTCTTGATTCCACTGAAGCGTCGTCGCGATCAATCCAAGGCCAACTATGTGGAATCGGCCTTGACGCCGGTCTGCGGAGGAAATAGGCTGCGGGCCTGTAGGTGACGGGCCGCCGACAGCGGAGGCATGTAAATTGGCTGACCTAATAGTTAGTTAGCAATGGCACCGCGTGATGGAATATCGGCTGTCGCACACTCACCAACCGGGCTGTTGATCAATTACCACAGCACTGGATGCCCGGACGTCTGCAACAGTTAAGGGGGAATGATCCCGATCAATGTCTAACGGGGACACCATGCAGCGTCTCGATATTGTCGAGTTACGTTTGTTCATAGAAGAACTCGCGTGCAGCATCTGCCGCTTCATGCACGTGTCGCAGGATGGAGTTGAACCCAATCGGTGCGCATCAAGCAGGAAGTTCAGCTCGGCGCTCCCAACGCGTTTGCGGATATCGTTGTCCGCGCACCTGGCATGGCGCCCTACATCGTAGAAGTTGACTATGGTTATTCCCTGGAGCGCATAGCCGAGAGCCTGTCGCGAAAGTATCAGCGAGAACTGGGCTGGTTCAAGTCGATTTCGAAGCTCATTCTCATATTCGACCGTGACAACCATCCCGATGACCAGGAGCTCGAGAAACATGTCCGGACACTCATCCCCGTTCATTGGGAACTTGAGCTATGGGACGAGTACCGGCTACTCGAACGCGTGCGCAATCAGTTCGGAGTCGATGTGAATTCACTGGATCACGACAGACTGCTGGACGTTCGGATCGCAATTGATCGAGCCAAGGGTATCTACGCTTTCGGCGGTGCCTATGACAATTCTCCCCTTGACGCTGCGCTGCTTTGGCATCTTGGTTATTGGCGATTGCGAGAGCTCTTCGAGTCGGCAGGAAGAAACAAGCGTGCGATACTGCCGCCCGACACTTATAGCGCGGTAGCAGTCGTCTTTGCAGACCTTAGTGGATTCTCGGGATATGTGCGAGACACGCCCAATGACCGCACCATTCAGGAATGTCTGACGGCATTTTGCTCGAAGGCGCGTTATCAGATTATCAACGACGGAGGTATGCTGTACCAGTTTTTGGGGGATTCGGTGATCGGATTCTTCGGTATCCCCAATCACCCCGCCGCCTGTGTCGACCACGCGTTTGACTGCGCGAGATCTCTCCTGATGGTTGGCGAATCGGTGTCGAACGAATGGCAAAGACACTTGGACCGTATTCAAGCCGTACGCGGGAGTCACATCGGGATCGCATTGGGGGATGTTCAACTGCTTTCACTACGACCTTTCAGTCGAACTTATATGGGCGCAATTGGCGATGCTATTAACATGGCCGCTCGCCTTTCATCCTCTGCCGAGCCGGGGCAGATCGTTGTGAGTAACCTTGTACAGCGCGATTTATGCAGCGACGTGCAGAAAATGCTCAGAGAGGCCCGGCCGGTGGAAGCGAAGAACGTGGGAAAAATCAAAGCATGGGTATATGACCATCCCCCAGAGTCAATCTGAATCCGTTTGGCTCGATCGTCGGACTTTCCGTTTGGCAGTTGTTCCGGAGCGAGCCGCGGGTCGTGAAAGGCAAGTGTCTGGCTTGAGTTGCTGGTTTATTTTACTTTCGATTTGATAGTTGCGGAACGGGTACTTTTGTTCCTAGCGGAAATAGTTGCGTGACTCCATCTGATACAACGTTCGCACGGAGTTGGTTGAATCATTCTCCCTGGTGCTTAGGGTTTACAATCCTCCATCGTCGGTAGTAAATTCGGCTAGGCGCTTTACTCCAACCGGTTTATTCCCACTGGTGCCCATTCGATCTTAGTCGAAACTTCCATGCTCGTTGGCATCAGGGATAAAACGTACGTTCGGCATCGCGGGCTTGAGTGGCCAGTCCCGAGCAAGCAAGGAGGTGAAGTATGGCAAACGGAGCGCAGATCGAGCTGGGTTCGGTAGTTTCGCTTTGGCGATATCCCGTCAAGTCCATGATGGGAGAGGAATTGAACGCCACTGAGGTTACGCAACGTGGGCTGCTTGGGGATCGTGCGTATGCCCTCATCGACAGCTCCGACGGGAAGGCGGCAACCGCCAAGAACCCGCGAAAATGGCCGCGTCTCTTCGATTTCCATGCCACCTTTATAGAGCCGGCGCATGCGGCCGCAAAAGTTTCTCGGGTCCGAATTGCCCTCCCCGATGGCGCCACTGTCACCAGTGACCAGGGTGACCTCAACCAGGTCCTCTCGAAAGCACTGAACCGCCAGGTAACACTTGGCGCAACCCAGCGCGGGGCGGTCAATGCTGAGGAGTACTGGCCGGACATGGAAGGCCTCGACCACCGGGACACGGTCACCGATTTCACGCTACCGGAGGGGACATTTTTCGACTGTGCCATGGTCCATCTATTGACCACGGCCACGCTCGAACGCCTGAGGGAGCTGTATCCGCAAGGCCGCTTTGAGGTCCGGCGGTTTCGGCCAAACATCGTGGTGCAGCTGGCCTCAGCTGAGAAGAGCTTCGCGGAGAATGCCTGGGTGGGTCACACGCTTGCTATTGGAACGGCGGTGCGCCTGAACATCACTGGTCCTTGTGGGCGTTGCGTGATGACCACTCTCGCACAGGGGGATCTCTCGAGGGACCCGGGAATCCTGCGCACGGCGGCCCAGCATAACCAAGCCAACGTCGGTGTGTATGCTGCTGTAGCGCGGGGCGGCACAATCCGCCGTGGTGATACGGTCAGCAGTGAGTAGAGTGATATAAGAGTAAGAAGGAAAGGGGATAGCCGTGATAGCGTCTTGATCACGTCGGAGATTAGTTCGCTACCTCATTTACCGTGTCCTCATGATCTCTAACCAGTGCCGCCACGACGTTCGCCCGCTGTGCCGAAACTTCTCAGCGCCGCTCCCTGCCTCTTAACACCTCAGGCGCTATCTCCAATCGTCGGGCAATTTCCTTGAAAGCCACTTCGATCGGCCCTTTTTTTGCCATTCTTCTTTTTTCCTATTCTCACCGCTTATTTGGTCTCCAAATCCCTCTTCCCCAAAAAATAGCTGATCCTCCGCAGCATAGTATGCTTCGGTAATCGAAGGGGACCCATGGAATTCCCTTCCAATGAAGTGAATCTTGTGCTATTGACTAAAACGGCCTTATGTTCTAACGAAGTGAGTTTCTGATTAAAAAGAACTACAACCACCAATGTAATGGAACGTAGAGTGAAAAAGAAAATTCTTATTGTGGAAGATCACC
>DASXTB010000329.1:0-5390 GCA_036505615.1 Acidobacteriota bacterium | reverse complement strand
CCTGTGCTTGTGGAATTATTCACGTCCGAGGGGTGCTCCAGTTGCCCGCCGGCCGATGAGTTACTGGCCCGGATTGAGAGGGCACAGCCGGTGCCCGGGGCGCAAATCATCGCGCTCGGAGAGCACGTTGATTACTGGAATCGCCTCGGCTGGACCGACCGGTACTCCTCCGCTCAATTTACTGAACGCCAGAGCGAATATGCGCAGGTGTTCAAAACGGATGCTATTTATACGCCTCAGATGGTCATTGACGGCCGAGCGGAATTTGTGGGCAGCGACCTAAACAAGGCGCGCAAGGCTATCGCCACCGCTACCAGGGCTCCGAAAGGGACAGTCCAAATCACCCGCAGCCCCGGTTCCGCGGGAACAAAGCCAGGCGCGCTTGGGCTCCAGATTCGACCTGAGGGGGTTCCTTCACTCAGCGATGGGGACATAGGACAGGTGCTGCTTGCAGTTGTTGAGGACAACCTGTATTCGGAAGTGAGGGGAGGGGAAAACGCAGGACGCAAGCTAAACCACAGTGCCGTCGCGCGCCAGCTTCAGGTCATTGGAAAATTGACTTCGCGCGGACCCAACCCCTTCCTCGCTCAAGTGGCTTTGACCCTCGCCAACAGTTGGAAGCGTGAAAACCTTCGGCTAATCGTCTTTATACAGGAGCGCGACAGTCGTCGAATAATCGCTGCAGGGGTGGCCAAATTGACTGCCCTGTAGTCATGATTGCGCATGAATGTCGTCAGACCGGTTTCGAAGGGCGGCCTTGCAGGGGACGATAATTTTGAGGATCACCTTAAATCCCGCTCCGGTGACTAGCAACTATCTTCAAACAATAGAGAAGAAGGCAGCCTGCCTGCAGGATTCTCACTTGCTGGCGTCTTCATAAGCCAAGTGGAAACATTCGCGTGCGATCGCCCACTCCTCTTGTGTGTGGACTACCAGAACACGGGCCGGTGAATCCCGGGTTGCGATGTCTTCATCTCGTGGAGACCGCAAGTTGCGTTCTCCGTCAAGTTTGACACCGAGAAATCCCAAGCCTTCACAAACGGCTTGCCGGACGGCCGCAGAGTGCTCCCCGATTCCCGCCGTGAAGATCAACGCGTCAAGCCGAGCCAGACTTACCGCCATGGCGCCGATTTGTGAGCGCAAGCGGTGGACAAAGGCGTCGAAAGCAAGTCGGGCCCGCGCGTTACCCCCTGCCATCGCCGCCTGGATCTGTCGCATGTCGCCCGAAATCCCGGAGAGTCCCTTTAATCCTGACTCGCGGTTGAGAACCTGGTCGAGCCGCTCGGTATCATAGCCGCCGTGTCGAAGCAGATGGATCAGGATGCCTGGGTCCACGGAGCCTGAGCGGGTCCTCATGATTAACCCGTCCAGCGTGGTCAATCCCATCGTGGTATCGACCGAACGTCCCTCTCGAACGGCGGCCAGCGAGCAACCGCTGCCGAGATGACAGCTCACCAGGCTCAGCGATTTCAGATCCCTGTTGAGAATTCGGGCGGCACGATGCGAGACGTACTGGTGGCTGATTCCATGAAATCCGTATCGCCGAATACCCTGCTCAACCCACTGATACGGGCCGCCGTAGACATAAGAAGCGGCCGGGAGGCTGGAATGGAAAGCAGTATCAAAAACAGCCACTTGCGGAATCTTCCGACCCAATACCAATTCCATAGCTTCGATGATGTCAAACTCGATGGGATTATGGCTGGGAGCAAAGACCGACAAACGGTCGATGGCCTCGGCAACCTCGGGCGTGATGCGAGCGCTCTCACGAAACGTATCTCCGCCGTGGACAACGCGATGGCCCACCACATCGATCTCGGCACGATCTGCGATTACACGAGCATCTCCGCTCCATAATGTTTCGATGATCGGAATGAACTCGTCGCGCAACCGCTCGATCGGAATTTCTCGCTGATCCACACGCCCGGAGGCAGTCGTCACCTGGATCCGTGCCGGGACGGCGTGGCGAGACCAGTCTGCCTCCAGCTCCCACAAGGGTGTCGCTGGTTCTTCGGGGGGAGACGAACCTGTCAACTGGTAAAAATGGCTCTTCAGGCTGCTCGACCCCGCGTTGAAAACTAGGATCTTCATAAATGGCAGTGCCAAGGACGCAGGGCCGTGTGTTACGGGCCCGCATGGCGGGCCGAGCCCCGGTAGGGGCTAAATAATGTAAGCCCACAGCGTGAGCTGTGGGAAATCATGATCATATCGATAAACCATTAGCCCCGGGAGGGGCGAAAGAAATTTTTTGTTCGCAAATCCGCCAACTTGCCGGTTATGTCTAGCGAAAGGACAAACCAATGGCACACACTTTTACCAATTTACTTACTCACGCAATTTTCAGCACCAAGGATCGACGCCCCAGCATCAGACCGGAAATAAAACCAGAGCTGTACGCCTACATGGGAGGAAATTATCCGCAACTTGAAAGGCAAGGCTTTGTTGATTAATGGGATGGTCGATCATGTTCATCTGTTATTTGACTTACCACCTTCAATTTGCATTTCAGAAGCTTTGCGCATTCTAAAGGCCAATTCATCCGGCTGGGTTCATGAAAAATGGCCATCGCGCCACAACTTTGCCTGGCAGATCGGATATGCGGCATTCAGCGTCAGCCAATCCAATTCGCGGCAGGTCTATAGCTACATAGCCAATCAAGAAAGACACCATCGTAAAGTCTCGTTCAAGGAGGAATTGCTAGCATTCTTGAAAAAGCACAACATTCAATATGATGAGCGTTTCATCTGGGAATAACTTTCATTTCTTCCTGCTGATACTTTCGCCCCTGCCGGGGCTGGAATGTTGTTAATAACCTATAAACCCCACAGCTAACGCTGTGGGCTAACATTACACCGCCCCTGCCGGGGCTGCCAAAAAAGCACATTCGGCGGCAAAATGTCCAAAGTCCAGGGCGTGCTACGGCCTGCCAACCGGAGCTTAGGTGACTGGTGGAGGCCGACTTTGCGCGGCACATGGAGCGGGTGAACAAACTTGCCCTCGGCTGGAGGTCGACCCTGCGTAGTCGTCCCTGCAACATAAATCACATTGTGGCTTTCTGAGATCCAGTATGGGGCTGCCACACAGACGGCCGCCGCTACGAGTTCACTTTCAAAGGAGGACAGAGAAGGCTTGCTATTTCTCGAGGTTGACCAAAGTTCGCTCCGTTGCCGTCGCTCCGTTCTGGCGTACCGTCACCTGGATTTCATAACGGCCCGCCCTCAGGCTGTCGATAGGAAGGGTGGCAACGTAGGGGATCTCACCCTGTGCGTTGGGAGCGGGGAGCTCTGGGGTGCCGCGCGCGACAACCTGGCCATCCTGCGCAACTTCCATCGCCAGTTCCGGCCGCGGCGAACCTGCAGGCACATAGACGACAAAATAAAGAGAAAGATTGCGGCCCGGCTCCGCGCGAAGATTTCCACCGATGTTGGGAACGACCTTGGCAGTGCCGAACTTGAAGGGATCCTCCGTCTCCGCTGCGTTCGGTGGTAGTGGATCGATGCGCTTCACAACCGCAAGGCTGCTTAGGGCCAGTTGCTGTCTGGAAGGTGGAACGATCAGCATGGACCGGCGAACGCTGATCTTTCCCGATTCGCGATCCATCGCCGCCATTTCCACGGTGTAGCGCCCTGAAGGAACACGAAAATGACGCATCAGGATGAAGTTGCGCTGTTTCAGAGTCTCCATCTGCTCCAGCGGGCCCTGCAGCGGCGATTCCTGAGTGAATTTCTCTATTACCTTTCCATCGCTGTCCTTGATTAGCGCCAGCAGCGCAATCCTGGCCCGATAAGTTTTCCCGTCCGGTTGCGGCGTCAACTGAAAAGTCGATATCGGAACCTCAATGACCAGTGAATACTGCACGCCATTTGCACCTGGTCGGAAGTGAAAGGTAATGCCGCGATACTCAAAATCGCGCTGAGGCGCCGAGGCGCTCAATGCCGCAAGCATCGGCATTTCGTACGCCATCACCCCCGGGCCCAGACTGGCCGGCAGAGCAAAGTAACCGCTGCGGGTCTGAATCGACACACCAGGGCGGAGGATCTTAACCGAAACGCTGCGGAACTTGCCGTTGTAGTCACGGTTTTCCGGCACGTAAGCGACCTCGTAGTGGCTCTGAATGTCTTCGCCAACTTTGTGCATGCCGCTGCGCAAATCGTTGGTATTGGCAATCAGCAGGCCGCCCGTGCTTTGGGCCAGGTCCGCCAACGCTTCTTGGGTGTTCATCCGGATGCTCTCTTCGGCGTGCTCGCTGATCATCACCTCTTCGCGCGTTACCGGATGCGAGCTTCTTGTCTGGCGCTGGCTGGTCTGGGAAGTCTGAGTGAGCAGCTCGTTACCCGACTGCCCGAGCCGCGACGTGATCAGGCCGCGAGCGTCGACAGCGTACACGCTCACGTTGGCGCGATTAGCTTCGCTGATGCTGGTGCGCAGCACCTCCACCAGGCTGGGTGGAACCTGCAGGCCTTCCGAAAAATAAATCACTGTTTTTCGGCCTGTCAGCTCGCGCTGCTCGCGGATCAGACCCAGGAGGCCATAAAGCGACGATTGCCCCTGCTGCTCGCGTTGCAGAGCTTCCGTCACGCGCAGCATGTTCAGCATCAGTTGGGCCATTTTGGCCGACGCGGCGGCGGCGCCGATGGTGGCGCCGGTGGCGGACGGCGGCGCAGTTCCCGCCGTGATCGATGCCGCTGCCGAGTTGAGTGTCTCCTGTGACGAGATCGCCTTCTCGGATTCTTGCTTGATCGCCTCCGACTGAGTCGCGAATTGTGTGAAAGTGCCTTTCGTGGCCTTGTCTACGGCTCCCTGCAGGAGTTTTCGATCATTGGTGAATTGCTGCAGAGCATAGACGCGGCGGTCGATCTTGAAGACAGCAGCGAATAAATTGGGAGGAAGCGGAGCGCTGAGAAAATCCATCGCCGCTTGGCGCGAAAGGTTCCTTCCGTCTACTCCGAGCTGATCAAAAATCAATGTCACCAAGTTGATCTGACGTTGCGGGTCGATCCCAGGCGCTTGCGCGGCCGGCTGAGGTTCGCGCGCAACGGCACTTGTCGGCGGCGTCAAGTCCGGTCCGACCTTCCGGAAAAATGTGACCGTCTGCTTGACGCTGTCCTCATAGACTTCAATCTCGTTCTGACTTAGATCCTCCAGCGGTTTCCCTTTCTTGTCCCGAATGACGATGTCAAGAAGAACCGAATCTGCTCCCAGGCGAAAAGTCTTCTGGGTCTGTGGCGGTTCGGGCTTAGTGACTTGTCGAGCCGCCAGCACCGGATACAAACAAGTCACAAGTGCGACACAGATTCGACAAAAGATAAGTGTAGGTTTCATAATGATTTTTCCAATTCACTGTGGTTTCAGTTCTTTTCCCCGATCAGTTGCGATCCTTCCCTCATTTT
>DASXTB010000328.1:0-29465 GCA_036505615.1 Acidobacteriota bacterium | reverse complement strand
AATGCAAGCCGAAAGTCGAAGGTCCAAAGTCCAAGGTCCAAAGTCCAAAGTCGAAAGTCCCACGTTGCGGATGTCTTAGCCTGGAAACTCCCAACCCGGAGAGGCGTTTCGACTTGCGACTTTGGACTTTGGACTTTCGACTTTTGACCTTGGACTTTCGACTTTGGACTTTAGACCTTGGACTTTCGACTTTGGACTTTAGACCTTTGACTTTCGACCTTTGCTAATTGATCGGAGATAAAAATGGTAGGGGCATTAGTTGTCGCACACGGCCGACTGGGCCGGGAACTTCTGGCTGCAGCACGGATGATAGTGGGCGATCTGCCCCATGTTGCTGCAGTCTCCATTGGCTGGAGTGACAATGTAGACAGCGCTCGGGCCGAGATCGAAAAGGATTTGAGAGCCGTGGACCAAGGGAAAGGAGTGCTCATCTTGACAGACATGTTCGGAGGAACCCCTTCCAATGTTTGCATGACGCTCATGCAAAAGGACCGTGTGGAAATCATTACGGGCGTGAATCTACCGATGATCATCAAACTGGCAAGTCAAGAAGAGAACGAAACTGCCGCGACTCTGGCGCGTCGTGTCGTCGATCAGGGCAAGGGAAGCATTACGGTAGCGAGTGAAGTGCTCATGCCATAAATTGGGTCCAAGGTCGAAAGTCGAAAGTCCAAAGTCGCAGGTCACAGGTCATCGATCTGCAATTTCCGAGTTTCGACCTTCGACTTTCGACTCGAGGCGTCTAACCTTTGACTTTCGACTTTGGACATTCGACTTTCGACTTGCAGTTAGAGCCATGATTCAACGCCAAGTGGTAATCCTTAATCGGCTGGGATTGCATGCCCGGGCGGCCGCGAAGCTGGCCAAAATTGCCTCCTCTTTTCAGTGTGAGGTCAAGCTGGCCCGGGCCGGTAGAAATGAATTCATCAATGGAAAAAGCATTTTGGGGATTCTGATGATGGCCGCTGGGCCCGGAACCTCTTTGTGCGTTACTGCCGATGGCAGCGATGAATCGGCTGCAATGGCGGCATTGGAAGAGTTGATCCAAAATCGTTTCGGAGAAGCTGATTGAAAACGAAACGCTACCGGAGAAAGATCCGGGGAAACGCCATCTCTCCCGGTTACGCCCTGGGGAATGCTGTTCACTATTTTTCCCCGGGGCACGTCTTCCGCCTTTACATTCCCGACGACGCAATCGACGCTGAAATCCAGCGTCTGCAGCTGGCTGTTGACCAAAGCCGCCGGGAGCTGATGAGCCTGCGCAGCCGCATTCGGGACCAAAGCGGCGAAGAAACTGCCGGTATTTTTGACGCCCACCAGATGATTCTTGATGATCCTGCTCTGCTGGAACGCATTGTTGCCTTAATTCAGACGCCGCATGCGAACGCGGAGTGGGCTGCGCGCCAGGCCCTTGAGGAACTGCAGGCGGAGTATGAAGGTGTGGCGGACGAATTCTTCAAGCAGCGTGAGATGGACACTCAAGGGCTGTTTGAGCGTCTGCACCGTCATCTGACAGGAGCCGCCGGGCACGAGAAGCGCGGAGACATAGCTCTGGTGGCCGATACTTTGAACCTGGCCCTCCTGGCCGATTTTGATCTGAATGATCTTAGAGGAATTGTGGTTTCCACGGGCGGGTATACTTCTCACACGGCGATCATTGCCAGATCGTACAGCATTCCGGTTATCTCAGGAATAATCCATGTTCGCGAGCGAATCCCCGCCCATGAAAGGATTGTTCTGGACGGATACTCCGGGATTATCTACGTTGACCCGTCCGAAGAGCTAGTGCGGGAGTTTGAGGAGAAAGTCCGCCAGGAACGGCAAAGACTTCATGCCTTGATCGGAGAGAAGAAACTTCCGGCCGTGACGTGCGATGGCGAGCGAGTGATTCTGGAAGTAAATGCCGAGACTGAAGCCGAAGTAACTTCCGCTTTAGGAATGGGAGCGGAGGGGATTGGGTTATTTCGATCTGAGTTTTTATACGTGTGTGAAAAGGATGGGCCTCCATCTGAAGATAAACAAGCAGCCCTCTATGCGCGGCTTGCCCAGCGGCTCTATCCGCTTCCATTCACGATTCGGACGCTGGACATCGGAGATGAGAAGCTGCGATACCTGAATGACGTCAAAAACACGCCCAATCCAATCCTGGGGCTGCGGGGTATCCGGCTCAGCCTGGCCAAGCCGGTTCTCTTCAAAACGCAGCTGCGCGCGATTCTGAGAGCCAGCACGCTTGGAAACGTGAAGATAGTTCTTCCCATGATTTCCTCTCTGGACGAGGTACGGGACGCGAAATCGCTGCTGGCTGAAGCGCAGGAAGAGCTGAAGCAAGAGAAATACGCGTTCGATGCGGACATTGAAGTAGGAATCATGATGGAAGTTCCTGCCGCATTTTTCAGCGCCGCAGTCCTGGCCCGTGAAGTCGACTTTTTAAGCATCGGTACCAACGACCTGATTCAATACGTGCTGGCGGTGGACCGCACCAACGAGCAAGTGGCGGGACTTTACGACCCTCTGCATCCTACCGTGCTCCGCTGTCTACGGGACGTGATGGATGTGGCTTCGCAGCAGCGGATTCCGGCGCGAGTTTGCGGGGAAATGGCGTCCGATTCGATTTTCGCGCTGATTCTGATCGGCATGGGAGTGCGCAATCTGAGTCTAAATCCGGCCGCCCTTCCTTACATTCGACGTCTGGTTAGATCGACCACAAAAGAGAAAATACACAGGGCTGTTGAGGATATCTTAAGGCTTGACTCTCCCCGTGAAATCCATCGTTATGTCATGGAACATCTGAATCCTTTGATTCCGTCAGATCCTCAGGAACTGCACCAACCACGCTAGTTACCAGTTCCCAGTTGCCAGTTCCCAGTTGCCAGTTCTCACGCCCACGGCGGTTGCAGACAGCAAATAGCTTTGGCGATATTCCGGCAACTGGCAACTGGGAACTAGCAACCGGCAACTGGCAACTAACCCTACGTCCCTTCGCGGGTCAAAACTCTTTCCAAGCCGGAACCTCGAAAAATTGATCCCCAAAGGCTGAAAATAGGTCTAAAATATAGTTATGGACCGCTTATCTGATAACCGAATGAATCGTTTTCCCGCCAGTTCAGGACTTGTGCTTGCGGTGTTTTTGTGTTTCTCGGTTTCGCTTGGCATGGCTGCTTCGACCCCCCTCCGGCTCAGCTTCGTGGAGGGAGACACGGCCATCCAGCATTCCGGTTCTGATACCTGGATTCCGCTGGAACGAAATTTTCCTGTTGACGAGGGGGATCGATTAGTTCTTCAACCAGGATCCAGGCTGGAATTGGAAATAGGAATGCGCGCCGCGGTGCGGCTGGACGCAGGCGCCGACCTTGCGATTGAGTCTGTCAATCCTCCGGAATTCAAACTCTTCCACGGAAGCGTTATCATTCGCACCGGAAGCCAGGAAGTTCGCATCACCACGCCCGGCGAACCACTTCTTTTTCGGCCGCACGGTTACTATCGTTTGAACGTCGATGAGACAAACGATGAACTGATAGTTTTTCAGGGATCTGCAGGCCTGTCGGAAGGCGGGGAGATTCCCAGCGGGCGCCAGGTATCGCTGAGCAATGGAAAAGTAGTTTACGAGCAGTACCGGACGGCTACTACGGCAGATCTGTTTCAGCTCTGGAGTGATCGACGCGATTCCTTCAACGCATTCAACAAATCGGCGGAGTACCTTCCTGAGAGCGTTCCTGCTGGGGCCGCTGATATGGATCGGTATGGAAATTGGCGGTACGATGCCTCTTACGGCAACGTTTGGTATCCGATCGTGGGCTCCGGCTGGTGCCCCTATCAGATTGGCCACTGGTACTGGGGGCCGCGTTTCGGCTGGACATGGATCAGTTGGGAGCCCTGGGGCTGGCTTCCTTATCATTACGGCCGCTGGAGATTTGGCGTAAACGGTTGGTGCTGGATTCCCGGAGGTTCCAGCTTTTTCACGACGTGGTCGCCGGGACTGGTTTACTTTCTCCGAAACAACTCCTTTGTCGGATGGTTCCCGCTCGGCCCGGGAGACGTATTCCGTCCCGGTCGAGGCTTGCTCTTCAACCAACCTGGAGGAGCAGTTCGGGGTGGGAACTGGGGTACGCCCGGCGGCCTGGTCGTACAACCACTGGATCGATTCGCCCGGGGCGAGCCTGTGGGGCAATCGGTAAGTGCCGCAGGCTGGAACATGGGAGATGCCCGGATCACGCCTAACGTCTCCGACATTTCTCCTATTCGCCCCAATCCAACGAACTGGATGAGCGGTCGCCGTGAAGGCCGTTCTGCTGCAGGCTCCGGGAATTCTCTCAATCCGCCCATAGGAAGCGGGATTCCCTCAGTTACCGGCGGCGCCATTTTTATCGCCCCTGGTTCCAATACGCGCCTTGTCAATCCTCAGGAAGGCAAGCCGCGCATTGTTGTGCCGCAGGAAGGCGGCTCTCGCGTTGTGATCCCGCAGGATGGCGGATCGCGAATCGTCAATCCTCAGGAAGGCAAGCCGCGCATTGTTGTGCCGCAGGAAGGTAGCTCACGGATCGTCAATCCTCAGGATGCCGGGTCGCGCGTGGTGATTCCGCGCCGTGAACCTCCCTCCAGCATGGATCGTCCTATTTCAGCGCCCCGTTCTGTGCCAAGCAGGGAGTCTGCCCCCGCTTCGCGATCGATGTGGGGAGGAACAGCCCATACTCGCGAGCATGGCGGTGGTAGCAGCTCTTCCGGTCACAGCCGCAGACATTAAGGCAAGGACACCAGGGCGCAAAGACGCAAGAAATTCCCGGAATCCGGCTGCTTTTTGTGAGTTCCGCGAGAAGGCCTGGCTTCACTGTCTTGACCAAAAATACTTCTACGAGCAACCGCTTGCCGATCTCTTGAAGAGTTAGGCATTCCTTCCTCCACCGACGGTGCGAGAAAGAGTCGTGCAGAAGGCCTGTTGTGCGACTTTCTCTGCATTTCCCGGTCATTTGCTTTTCCGATTCCTCTCCCTTAAAGTAATACCTTTTTCACAGAGCGGGGAAGCCTCAGGGTGCGCGTTACACAGGTACTCCGGCCCTTGTTCACCTGCGACTCGGAGATGCAGATTCGACTTACCTCGGCCAATCAGTTGACCATTCTCAGGATGGTGATGATACCCGTGTTTGTGCTGCTTATCGTTTATCGGTATTTCACCTACGGATTGTTGGTCTTTGTCTTGGCAGGGGTTTCAGACGCTCTCGATGGACTGATTGCCCGCAAATTCGGTCAGAAGACAGCTCTGGGCGCGTTTCTAGATCCAATGGCGGACAAGTTGCTGCTGACTGCGGCATTCATTGTTCTATCCTTTGACTCTATTGGATTGACTGTTCGCCTTCCCCTCTGGTTCACCATCACGGCAATGAGCCGGGATATAGTCATTGTGATTACCGTTCTGCTCATCAATCTGACGTCCGGCAGGCGGGTGTTTCCCCCCACGATTCTCGGCAAACTTACAACCTTTACCCAGTTGGCAACTGTCTTAGCAGCGCTGCTTGGAAACCATCTTGGTTATCCACTTCCTTATTTTCGGCATCTGGTAGTGCTCGCCCTTGGGTTCACCGTCGCCTCTGGGCTACACTACCTGGTACGGACCATGAAGACTCTGGGAGCGCAACAAGAGATTAAGGTGTAGAGGCGGGTGGAACAAAGGCGGAATGCAGAATGCGGAAGGCGGAAGGCAGAAGGCAGAAGGCAGAAGACGGAACGCGGAAGGCGGAAGCAACAAGGGGGAGAAACAGCCGTACGAAGCAGAAGGTAGGAAGACAGTTTAATAAGTAACTGAGAGCTGAGAGCTGAGAGCTAATGCCTGACAGCTGGTTTTCATGTCCATAAAAATCACACACGTCGAAGAGAATTCAGTAGCGGCGAGCCTCGGCATCCAGGTGGATGACGAAATCATTTCGATTGATGAAAGGCCGATTCGCGACATCATCGATTTCAGATTTCACACGGCACAGGACAGCTTTGTTCTGCGGCTGAAGAAAACCGCTGCCCATAGCCGTCACGGGGAGATCTGGGATCTGGACCTGGAACTAGACGGCGAAGACTTGGGTCTGGAAATTGAGGATTTTCGGAACAAGGGGTGCAACAACAAGTGCATTTTTTGTTTTTGCGATCAGCTACCTCCTTCAGCCCGCAGCACCCTGCTGTTCAAGGATGACGATTTTCGTCTTTCGTTCCTTCACGGCAATTACATCACTCTGACCAACATGCGGATGAAGGAGATTGACCGCGTTATCGAACAGCGCTTGAGCCCGCTATATGTCTCTGTCCATGCAACTGACATGGCAGTGCGCAACCAATTGCTGGGCCGGACTGATGACGGAGGCTTCTGGGAGAAGTTTGAAAAGCTGATTCACGGCGGAATCACCCTGCACACCCAGGTAGTGCTCTGCCCTGGTTACAACGACGGAGCAGTCTTGAAGCAGACGATTTTTGATCTGTATCGCTTCCATCCGGGCGTTGCGACCGTGTCCATCGTTCCCTTGGGCCTTTCCAAACATCGGACCGAGACCAGCGGCCTGGTCGCTGTTACCCGCGACTTTTGCGAACGAGCCATCGATCAGGTGACGCCCTATCAGGACGATTTTCGAAAACGCTCTTCGGTTACTTTTGCGCATCTGGCCGATGAATTCTACATCCTCACCGGACGCCCTATTCCACCCGCACAGTATTACGATGGATTTCCTCTGACCGAAGATGGGATCGGCATGGTGAGGTTGTTTGCCGAAGAATTTAAGAGGAATTTGGCGGGTAGGGAGCGGGGAGATGGGCCTGATAATGGCCGGCGGGAGAATGGGGCTGTGTTTGCAGGTCTTCATGGGTCGATTGCGACCAGCACGCTGTTTGAAAACCAATTGCGGACGCACATTGAAGCTTTGAACGCGACGACGGGAAGTCGCCTGGAGCTATTTTCCATCGTCAATGACTTTCTGGGCGACACAATCTACGTCGCAGGCTTGCTCGCAGGCCGTGACATCGCCGCGCAGGCACAATCGAAGCTAAAGGGTGATTTTCTGATCATTCCGTCAGAGGCCGTGGCCAACGCCGGCAAACTCCTTATCGATGGTTCAACCGTCGCCGACATTTCCAACCGGCTTGGCATTCCGGTTTTTGAAGGGGGTCTGACGGTGGATGCATTCTTCGAATTATTGAAGTCGATGGCGGATTGAATCAGTTGCGGATTGAATCGATTGCGGATTGCGGATTTGGAGTTCGTTGTCAGGCGTGAGTTTTCCGTCGGCCGAGCCAAAAGGCTGTAAAGATCAACTGACAACGGACGTATTCAACAATCTGCAATCCACAATCCGCATTCCGCAATCGATTCAATCCGAGATCCACAATCCGAAATCCGATGAGGGAATCAAGGCTATGGAGATAAAGCAAGTAGGCGTAGTCGGCTGTGGTTTGATGGGATCGGGCATCGCGCAGGTCTCGGCCACTGCAGGATTCCAAACAATTTGCTGTGAAGTTTCTAACGAGCTTCTCAATGAAGGAGTGGCAGCGATTGAAAAGTCCCTGGGCAAGTTGGAGGAAAAGGGAAAAATCCAGCCCGGCGAGAAAGCCAAAATACAAACGCGATTGAAGGGCTCGACTGATTTGAGAGCCTTGGCCGATTGTGACATCGTCATCGAAGCGATCACTGAAAAGCTGCAACTGAAGCGCGAACTCTTCAGCAAGCTGGATTCGACCGTGAAAAAAGAGGCCATCTTTGCCAGCAATACTTCGTCGCTCTCCGTCACTGAAATGATGTCGTCCAGTGGAAGGGTCGATCGATTCATCGGAATGCACTTCTTTAATCCCGTTCCAGTGATGCAGTTAGTGGAAGTGGTAAAGACGATCACCACCGACCCGGGGATCTTTGACACGGCTTTGGCCTTTGCCATCAAACTGGGAAAGACACCCATTCGAACCTCAGACCGCAGCGGATTTATCGTCAATCGTCTACTGGTTCCTTATTTATTGGATGCGATTCGTGCCCTGGAAGAGGGGATAGGCACGGTCGAGGACATCGACGCCGGGATGAAGCTCGGTTGCGGCTATCCGATGGGACCGTTTACGCTGCTCGATTTTGTCGGGCTGGATACAACCTATTACATCGCCAACATCATGTTTGAGGAGTTTCGCGAGCGGCGCTTTGCCCCTCCGCCGCTGCTGAAGCGTCTGGTTTTGGCCGGGCACCTGGGGCGCAAGTCGGGGAAGGGATTCTATGACTACCCGTCAAAGAAGTAACAAAATTCGGGAAGATCACATGAAGTTCGGAAATGTTTTTGGAGATCTATGATGGAATTTCAAAACCTCAGGCTGGCAATTGCCGATCGAATCGCGACGCTCACAATTAGTCGTGAAAAGGCTTTGAACGCGTTAAATTCAGAGACTCTGGAAGAGCTGCGCGGGGCGTTTCTCCATTTGCAGCATGACGACCAAGCCGCGGGAGTGATCCTGACCGGTGCCGGAGAGAAGGCCTTTGTCGCAGGCGCCGATGTCAAGGAGATGGCCGGTTACCAGCCGCTTCAGGCACGGGACTTCTCGCTCCGTACGCATCATATTCTGGGGCTGATCGAAAAGTTGGGGAAACCCGTCATTGCCGCTATCAACGGCTTTGCCTTAGGAGGAGGATGCGAGCTGGCTATGGCCTGCCATCTGCGCGTAGCTTCTGAAAATGCACGCTTGGGCCAGCCTGAGGTGAAGCTCGGCATTATGGCGGGGGCGGGGGGAACGCAGAGGCTGCCACGGTTGGTGGGCAAGGGGAGAGCACTGGAAATCCTTCTCACCGGAGAGATGATCTCGGCCGCCGAGGCCCTTCGCATCGGTCTGGTGAATCGTGTGGTGGCCCCAGCAGAGTTGATCCCGACTTGCAAAAGCATCATTCAACAGATGTTGAAAAACGGCCCGCTGGCCCTTCGCTATTCCATGGAAGCCGTGCACAGTGGCCTGGAGACCTCGCTGGAGGAAGGACTGTTTTTGGAATCTACACTTTTTGGAATGTGCTTTGCCACCGAAGACATGAAAGAAGGCACGCGGGCGTTTGTGGAAAAGCGCCAGGCCGATTTCAAAGGGAAATAGATGATGGGTGTCAGGTGCCAGGTCCCGGGTGTCGGATGCCGGGTGTTGGGTGTCAGGTGTCGGGTATCAGTTTGCGGATCTCGGCCAGCCAGTATACTCATCTCCGACAGTCTGTTCCCCCAACACCCGGTATCTGACACCCGGGACCCGACACCTGACACCTGACACCCAGAGGAATAAGGTGCCTAAAGTCATTGAAGGAGAACTGCTCTCGCATGATTTGCGTTTTGCGTTGGTCGTGGCTCGCTTCAACAGCCTGCTGACATCTCAACTGGAGCAGGGAGCGCTCGATGCTCTTCGGCGCAGTGGCGCCCGTGAGGAATGCATCACAGTGGTTCGTGTCCCCGGATCTTTTGAAATACCACAGGCTGCAAAAAAGGCCGCCGCTTCAGGAAAATTCCATGCTGTTATTTGCCTGGGCGTGCTGATTCGGGGAGAGACACCGCACTTTGATCATATTGCCACGGAAGTAAGCCGCGGTATTGCCGGCCTGACCTTGGAATACAGCATTCCCATCATCTACGGGATCGTAACAGCGGACACGGTGGAGCAGGCAATCAACCGCGCCGGCGTCAAACACGGCAACAAAGGATTTGACGCTGCTATGGCTGCTGTAGAATTGGCCAATGCATACCGCAAGTTGTAAACACGAATGAACCACCCGGATGATACAGAAATCTCCATGGGCGGCAGATAAAGGGACAGACACCTAATTTCGAGAGGTGAGATGATATGAATCGGGACAGATCCCGAAATTAGGGGTCTGTCCCTTTATCTCGCTCTGCGGCTAAGATACTCGAATGGGCTCACGCAGACACTCACGCGAATATGCGTTGCAGATGTTGTTTCAGCACGACATGACGGGCGATTTGCTTCCTGAGATTTCCAAGAACTTCTGGGAGGGAAAACCGGAATCGGAAGACGTGCGTACTTTTGCCGAGTTTCTGGTCGCCGGCACCGTCGGTCAAATGGATCGCATAGATCCGATCATTAAGCGTCAGGCGGAACATTGGCGCCTGGATAGAATGGCGGCGGTGGATCGCAACATTCTCAGGCTCGCGGTGTATGAGCTGCTGGCGCGTACGGCGCCTCCTGCTGTCGTCATCAATGAGGCAATCGAAATAGCTCGGAAATTCTCCACGGATGAATCCACCCAATTCGTTAATGGAATTCTTGATGGGATAAGAAAGGAGCTGTTGGGACAGGGCGAATGACTGATCACTGGCTTACAGCCGGCTAACAGGTAGCGAGCGACTTGATACCGCCGCTTAGTGGAGAGACGGACTGGGGGCCGTCTCAGGGATTTGTGACTCAAAAGAGACGGCCCTCAGGCCATCTCTCCGAAATACCAACAGTTTCAAATCGTAGACCGAATTGTGAACTTTATGTGCACCCAGGGAACCTGGTAGCTGACGACGGACAACGGACTACTGACCATCGACAACGGATTACGCAGAAATATGCACGAGACCGATCCAATTGCGCAGCGACAAAAAAAGCTGCAAGAAATCATTGCTAAGGGCTTCGATCCCTATCCGCACAAATTCGACTATACGCATACTGTGTCGCAGTTGGTCGGGGATTTCAGTGAACAGAGCCACGACCAATTAGAGGCCAATTCGATTCAAGTAAGGTCCTGCGGGCGACTGATTGCATTGCGGAGCCACGGCAAAGCCGCCTTTGGTCATATCAGCGACGGCGATTCCAAAATTCAAATCTACATCAAGAAAGATAAAGTAGGTGAGCGGACCTTTGAGCTTTATGAACTGCTTGATGTGGGCGATCTGTTGGGTGTGAGAGGCCGGTTGTTTCGCACCCGGACCGGAGAATTAACCATTTTTGTTGAGCAATTGGAGTTACTGGCGAAGGCTCTGTTTCCACTACCTGAAAAATGGCACGGCTTGACTGATACAGAAATTCGTTATCGGCAACGCTATGTGGACCTGATTGCCAATCAGGCGGTGCGCTCGATCTTCCGGCGTCGCGCCGCCATCGTGCGCGAGTTGCGCAGCTTTTTCGATGAGCGCGACTACATCGAAGTAGAAACTCCGATGATGCAGGTAATGGCCGGCGGCGCCACAGCCCGTCCGTTCGAAACTTTCCACAAGGCGCTGGGAATTCGCCTCTATCTTCGCATTGCCCCCGAGCTTTATCTCAAGCGTCTGATAGTGGGCGGCTTTCCCAAGGTGTACGAAATCAACCGCAGTTTCCGCAACGAGGGGATCTCCACCATGCACAACCCGGAGTTCACCATGCTGGAGTTCTACCAGGCCTACAGCAACTACTTTGATCTGATGGACCTTTCGCAGGATTTGCTGACTCGCGTTGCGGAACGCATCACCGGCTCTCGCCAAGTGGAATATCGGGGGACCATTATTGACTTCAATCACTGGCAGCGGTTGAAGCTGCGTGACTCGATCCTGCATTTTTGGAATGCACCGACAGAAAAGCCTTCTCTCTCGGATCTAGCCGATGCTGGTCGCCTGCGAGCAATCCTGGATGCAAATCAAATACCGTATCTTCGTTCCATGGGGGCCGGCGCATTGCTTGGTGAACTATTTGAAAAGGTCGTGGAACCTCAGTTGTTGCAGCCTACCATTGTCTACGACTACCCTGTCGAGCTCTCTCCGCTCTCGAAGACGCGCGACGACGATCCCGCCACGGTGGAGCGATTTGAATTGTTCGTTGGAGGGATGGAGATTGCCAATGCTTACAGTGAGTTGAATGATCCTCAAGAGCAGCGCCGGCGGTTCGAGGAACAGTTGAAAAGGCGAGCTGCCGGCGACGATGAAGCCCACGGCATGGATGAGGACTATATCCGGGCGCTTTCTTACGGGATGCCCCCAACGGCGGGTGAAGGAATCGGTGTGGATCGGTTGACCATGGTTCTGACCAACACCAGCTCCATTCGGGAAGTGATCTTATTTCCTCATCTGCGTCCCGAAAATGATTAGGGACACGGATGACGCTGATGACGCGGATGGGTGCAAGGCCGCCGCGACTCTTAAATCTTCGAAGCTGAAGAGGGGCTGCACCCCATCCGCGTCATCAGCGTCATCCGTGTCCCTAATCATTTTCTATGAAGCTGGAACTCTTTATCGCGGGCCGCTACCTGAAAGCCAGGCGTAAGCAGGCGGTGGTTTCCATCGTGACCGCAATTTGCATCCTTGGCGTGGCTGCCGGAGTCGTTGCCCTGATCATAGCGTTGGCTTTGAACGCCGGCTTTCAGGTGGAACTGCAGTCGAAAATTCTGGGAGCGACTTCCCACATAAGCCTGCTGCAAAGTGACGGCCGTCCCTTGACTGGATTCTCCGAACTGATGAAGAAACTGCTGTCTGTCGACGGCGTGATCGGGGCTGCCCCGACCGTCTATGGCCCGGTATTTCTGGTTGGAGCGATACAAAATCAGGGAATCAACTTGAAAGGGATCGACTTGACCCGGGAAGCAAGTGTTGCCGATATCTTCCAGAACGTGGTGAGCGGCAACATTCGAAACCTATCCGCAATACCGGGTGCACCGGGAATCCTGATTGGAAAGGAACTCGCCAAAAAGACCGGGACACAGTTGAACTCCTTTGTGCAAGTGCTTGCGCCGGAGGGCGAGCTGTCCCCTTTGGGAAGGCTGCCGCGCAGCCAAACCTATAAGGTGGTTGCGATTTTCGAGTCCGGTTTGTGGGACTTTGACGCCAACTGGGCATTTGTTTCGCTGCCGCAGGCGCAGCAACTGTTTCGTATGAGGAAGGACCAGGTGACAGGGATTGAATTCAAAGTGAGCGATATTTACCGCGCCGGCGAAATTGCTCGCCAGATTGGAGCGATTGCGGGAGATGGGTACCAAACGCTTACCTGGATCGAGTTGAACCGGCCTCTTTTTTCAGCGCTGCGCCTGGAAAAGCTCGCGATGTTTGTGGCCATCGGATTGATTGTACTTGTGGCCTCCCTGAATATTGTTACAACGCTGACCCTGATGGTTATGGAGAAACAGAAAGACATTGCAATTCTTTCGGCAATGGGGGGAGATCATCGGACGATTATGACCATTTTCATGTTGCAGGGGGTAATTATTGGATTGATCGGGACACTGATCGGGGTTGTGATTGGCGTGGCTGCCAGCCTATTCCTGGATCGCCATAAGATCATTCATCTCGAGCCGGATGTGTATTCCATTCCCTACGTGCCGTTCCACGTGCGCTGGGAAGATGTTGTCGCTATTTGCGTCGTGGCAATCCTGATCACCTTCCTGGCTACTCTCTACCCGGCAAAGAGTGCCGCCCGTTTGGACCCGGTGGAAGCGCTTCGGTATGAATGAAGTCCAAAATCGAAGGTCAACAGTCCAAAGTCCAAAGTCCAAAGTCCAAAGTCGAAAGTCCAAAGTCGAAAGTCCAAAGTCCAAAGTCCAAAGTCGCAGGTTCGCACATTACATGTTTCAGCCCGGAGAACGAGTCGACTTTCGACCTTCAACTTGCGACTTTCGACCTGCGACTTTTGACCTTCGACTTTGGACTTTGGACTTTGGACTTTCGACTTTGGACTTTCGACCTTCGACTTTGGACTTTCGACCTTCGACTTTGGACTTTCGACCCTGCTATTAACAAATGTCTTTCCTGACAGTGCGTGACCTTTACAAAAGTTATCCGTCCGGCAATACGGTGCTGCATGTATTACGCGGCTTGGCTTTGGAGCTGGAACGGGGCGATCTACTGGCGGTCCTGGGAGCTTCAGGCTCAGGTAAAAGTACCTTCCTTCATCTGCTGGGGGGGATGGAAATGCCCGACGCTGGCGTCATTTCTTTCCAGGGGCTGGAGCTGAACTCACTGAATCCCCTGCAACTGGCAGCCTTCCGCAATCAGAAGATCGGATTTGTGTTTCAGTTTCACCATCTCCTGCCTGAATTTACCGCGCTGGAGAATGTGATGCTCCCTTTGCTGATCCGCAAAGAACCGCGCGAGAAATGCCGTGTTGCGGCTGCAAGACTTCTGGAGGATGTAGGATTGAAGGAGCGAGCCACACACACTCCTGGGGAGTTGTCCGGAGGAGAACAGCAGCGCGTTGCGATTGCGCGGGCGCTTGCCGGAAATCCAGAAATAGTGCTGGCTGACGAGCCGACCGGTAACCTGGATGCGCGCACCGCCGAAGCGGTGCATTCCCTGTTCCGGGAATTGCATCAGCAAAGGATCTTTACAGCAATCATTGTGACGCATAACCCCACGCTGGCGGCCATCTGCCGGCACAGAAAAACGATGCGGGACGGAAAGCTCGTCGATGACGGGTAGATGCAACCACGAATGTCACAAGTCATTAGTCATAAGTCATTAATGACTAATGACTAATGACGTTGTTGTCCTGGCGGTTTTGTGATGAAATGAGAGAACTCCTGTGCGCGCTCAAATTGAATTTAAAATTCTTTTTTGGTAAAAGGTATTTATGTTCGAGAAGTACACGGAGAAAGCTCGGCGCGTTATCTTCTTCGCGCGCTATGAAGCCAGCCAGTTCGGAAGCCGCTACATCGAAACCGAACATATTTTGCTGGGCTTGATCCGCGAGGACAAAGCACTCACCAGCCGTTTCTTTCCGCGCCCGGAATCGACCATAGAAACAATTCGCAAGGAAATCGAGGGACGTACCGTCATCCATGACAAAGTCTCCACTTCGGTGGAACTGCCGCTCAGCGACGAAAGCAAGCGTGTCCTCAACTATGCGGCCGAAGAATCGGAACGGTTATTGATGACCTACATTGGAACCGAGCACATTTTGCTGGGGCTGTTGCGCGAAGAAAAATCGGTGGCTGCCGAGATCCTGCACGAAAAAGGTCTTCGTCTGGCCAAAGTACGCGAGGAGATAGCCGGCAGCACCGCGGAAAAACAGCCCAATCCGAAGAGCAAAGATAGCCTGATCCTTGCCGAATTCAGCCGCGACCTCACCGAAGCCGCGTCGAACAGGATTCTAGATCCGCTGGTCGGTCGCGAGAGAGAAATCGAGCGCGTGATTCAGATTTTGTGCCGGCGCACGAAGAACAACCCGGTGTTGATTGGGGAGCCCGGGGTCGGCAAGACAGCCATTGTGGAGGGACTGGCGCAGAAAATCGTCCAAGGGGAAGTGCCCAGCATGCTGCTGGACAAGCGCATTCTCGCGCTGGACATTTCGCTGATCGTAGCCGGAACCAAGTATCGCGGGCAATTCGAGGAACGCCTCAAGGCGATTATGAAGGAGCTGCTTGAGAACCCGAATTTCATCATTTTCATCGACGAGCTGCACACGTTAGTGGGAGCAGGATCGGCGGAAGGCTCTCTGGACGCAGCCAACATCCTCAAGCCGGCGCTCTCTCGTGGAGAACTTCAGTGTATCGGAGCAACCACTCCTTACGAATACCGCCGTTCCATAGAAAAAGATCGCTCGCTGGAACGCCGATTCCAGGCCATAAAGGTCAATCCTCCGACTGAAGGCGAAACAATCGAAATCATCCGAGGCATCAAGGATCGGTACGAGTCTTTTCATCAGGTGAGTTTTACCGATGATGCCATCATGTCTGCCGTATTCCAATCCAACCGGTATATCCCGGACCGGTTCTTACCAGACAAGGCGATCGACGTACTGGACGAAGCCGGCGCGCGCGTAAAGCTGCGGAGCACGGCCGTGCCCGAGGAAGTAGTTAATCTCCAGAAAAAGATCAAGATCATCATGGGGCGAATCGAAACGGCGATTTCGCTCAAAGAATTCGAAAAGGCGGCCAAATACAAAGACGAAGAGCTGCTGGAACGCGAGAACCTTCAGATCATCAAGGATCGCTGGAAGCTGCGTAACCGGCTGCCGACTCAGGTGACCAAGGATGACATTGATGACGTGATTTCGCGCTGGACGGGAATTCCGGTCAGTTCCCTAAAGGAGGAAGAAACGCAGAAGCTCCTTCGCATGGAAGATGACCTGCACAGACGCATTGTCAGCCAGCAGAAAGCCATCGGCGCCCTCGCCCGCGCAATCCGGCGCAGCCGTGCCGGAATGAAGAACCCAAACCGGCCGGTAGGTTCTTTCCTTTTTTTGGGTCCCACTGGAGTGGGAAAGACGGAAGTGGCCAAATCGCTGGCCGAATTCCTCTTCGGCAGCGAAAAAGCTTTGGTTCGCTTTGATATGTCCGAGTACATGGAAAAGCATTCGGTCTCCAAGCTGATCGGCTCTCCGCCCGGCTATGTAGGTCACGAAGAGGGGGGACAACTCACCGAGCGCATCAAGCGCAACCCTTACTCGGTACTTCTTCTGGACGAAATCGAGAAGGCGCACGGCGACATCTTCAATATACTTCTTCAAGTATTTGAAGACGGCCAGCTCACAGATTCACACGGCAATCAGATCGATTTTAAAAACACCATCATTATCATGACGTCCAATATCGGAGCTCGTTTCCTGAGCCAGAAAAGCGCGCTCGGATTCCAGGCTTCCGTCGACAAGGGCCAGCAGAAAATTCAGGATCTGGTGATGAACGAGGTCAAACACCTGTTCAATCCCGAGTTTTTGAACCGGCTGGATGAGATCATTCTGTTTGAGTCGCTGAACGACGTGGACCTGCTGCAGATTGTCGATCTGCTGATGATGCAGGTGAACAGGAATCTGGACCAGAAGAACATCCGCATCCGCTTGGAGCCCGAAGTGGCAAACTGGATCATCACACAGACATGCAAAGACCGCTCTTATGGCGCGAGGCCGTTGCGGAGGGCCATTCAGAAGTACATTGAGGATCCCGTGTCCGAACTCATTATCCAGGGAAAATTGAACCGAGACCGGACAATCTCAATCTACATGCAAGGGGACCAATTGTTTTACCGACCGATGGATGCGGAAAAAGACCAGGGTTTGCAGCTCCAAGTGGGCGTTGTTTGAAAGAAAGCTTGTCGCCAGGTCATAGTTTCACAAGTCGCAGATCCCACCCCCAAGATTGTTGTAAAGGTTTAGGGAACGTTTCTGCTTAGTTTCCGTTCTTTTCCCAGGGGCAAGTGATGCGTATGCTATAATTCACCGTTTTTTTGCGCAGGCGCAACATCTTGTATTCATACGAGTTATTAACGAACTTCCGCCCCCGGAGGCTGGATGAGCCTTTTTCATAAGACGGTTAGTCTGTTTGCCCTGATGCTCGCCGTTTCATTAACCACAGCGGCGCTGGGGCAGCAGAAGACCGAGGTCATAGAGGATGTACGCCTTGTAGGAAACCGGCGCATACCAGAAGACACGATTAAGTTTTACATCCAAACAAAAAAGGGCGATCAATACAGCGAAGACCGCCTGAGACTGGACTTTCGAAGCCTGCTGAATACGAATTTCTTTAAGGATGTACAGCTTATTCGGGAGGATGGAAAGACCGGACCCATTATTATTTTCAGGGTTGTTGAACGCCCCCTCATCCGCGGCATTACCTACGAAGGAGTTAAATCCTTCAAGGAATCCGACATCCTCGAAGAGTTCAAGAAACGGAAGGTGGGACTTTCCGTGGACTCGGCTTTCGATGAAGCTAAGTTGCCACAAGCGCGGCGTGCGATCGAAGAATTGCTCAAACAAAATGGGCGCCCGCTGGGAACAGTGACTTACGAAATCGAGGAGCTTTCTCAGTCATCCGTTAAGATCACTTTCAAGGTTGATGAAGGTACCAAGGTCCGCATCGGAGACATCCGTTTTGAAGGAAACACGATCTTTGCCGACGGCAAGCTGCGGGACGCGCTGAAGCTCACCAAGGAGCGAACCTTGATCCCCATCTTCAAAGGCACCGACAAATACCACGAAGAGAAACTGGAATACGACGCCAACGTCAACATGCTGGACCTGTATCGCGAAAAGGGCTACATCAACGCTCGCATCGGCAAGCCGACGGTGGAGATCAAGGAAGGCCCGCAGGGTCACATCCCCTTGTTCCGCAAGACCAAGCAGCAGTTTTACATCAAAATCCCCATCCAGGAAGGAGACCAGTATAAGTTTTCCAGTTTTGACGTAAAGGGCGTCCAGCAGTTCAAGAAAGAAGTAATCATGAATTACTTCGGCTTCAAGCCCGGAGACCTGGTCGACATTAAAAAGTGGCGCAAGCAAGAGGAAGAGCTCAAGAAGCTGTATGAATCCCGTGGCTTTCTGGACATGGAGTCCGTTCCAGAGTTTGATCCCGATCCCCAGAAAAAAACCGTGGCGCTGACGATTACTATCACTGAAGGCCGCAGCTACATCGTCAACCGGATCACTTTCTCCGGAAATACCAAGACCAGGGACAAGGTCTTGCGTCGCGAGATGTTCCTGGAAGAGCAGGCCGATTTCAACGGAAGGCTGCTGGAGCTGAGCGTGGTTCGCCTCAACCAGTTGGGGTTTTTCCAAAAGATTGAGGAGAAGGATTACGAGGTGAACAAGAATCCGCAGGAGCACCAAGTGGATGTCAACGTCAAGGTCAAAGAACAGAGCCAGCAATCCATCGGCCTTACCGGCGGTGTCAGCGGAATATCAGGAAGCTTCATCGGGATTAATTACAGCACCAACAATTTTCGCGGGCTGGGACAGCGCATCGACGTGGAGATTCTGACGGGAACGCGCACCACCAACTTCACCTTCGCCTTTACCGAGCCTTACTTCCGGGACAGCAGGCTCAGTCTTGGCTTCTCCATTTTCGACCAGAGACTGCGCTATGACACATTTTCCACCTTTTTGGTGTTGAACCCCGTCAACAACATTGCGCTGTTTACGCAGCGCAGCTACGGTGCTACTCTCACGGGAAGTTATCCCGTTCGCAGTTTCACGCGCGTCGGCCTTGGATACTCCATTCAGAACATCGCGATTAGCGACATCGACCCCAGCTACAGAGATTTCGCATTGAATCAATTTGCCTTATTCGCGCCCGGCGGGGAACGAGAACGAACTCTGAAGGGGATTATTCGAAGCGAGGTGACGCCCAGCCTGGTAATCAACACGAAGAACGCGTTTTTTAACGCTACTAGCGGTTCTTACCTTGCGGCCACGCTGCCTGTAGCCGGAGGGCCGCTGGGTGGTGACTTCAACATCGTCAAGCCGCAACTGGAGTATCAGAAATTCTGGTGTGTTCGCGGATGCGGGGCGGGCGAAAGGCGCCACGTGTTCGCTTTCCGGGGGCTGACTGAAGTCGCCCTTCCATTTTCAGGTACCCCGGCCGTTCCATTCTTCGAACGACTCTTCTCGGGCGGTGAGAACCTGCTACGAGGGTTTGATATCCGTTCTGTCAGTCCGTTTGCGGTTATTTCAACTCCCAGTCTGGATTCTTCCGGACTTCCCCTGATCAACCCCAACACCGGCCTGCCGCTTATTACGACCAACTTCATACCTGTTGGCGGTGATACCCTGGTGAACCTGAGCGGTGAGTATCGACTTCCGATCGTGGGGCCACTGACACTGGCCTTCTTTGTGGATGTGGGAACCAGTTCGGTACTTCTGAAGAACAAGCTGGGATTATTTGGAAAGAATACAACCATTCAGTTTTTGAATAACACCAACAACGTGCCGCGTAGTTCCGTTGGAACGGAAATCCAGTTCTTACTGCCCGTCATCAACGCGCCGTTCCGCTTAATCTTTGCCTACAATCCGATTATTCTGAATACAACTACAATCATCAACGGCGTGCTGGTTCCTCTTAGAGAACAGCGCCACGGAGTGAAGTTCACCATTGGACAGACTTTCTGAATTAAGTCGCAAGTCGCAGGTCGCAAGTCGGATTTCCGATTCCGGATTGGCGTCGTTAGTGTCCGCTGTATCCTTCGTGGTGGAAAAGGCTTTGACCACAAAGGACACAGTGGACACAACGGAATCCTCAATCCGCAATCCGAAATCCGTAATCCTGCGACCTTCGACCTGCGACTTTCGACCTGCGACCTTCGACTTTGGACCTTTGTTCGAGGAACGCTCAGGTTTCAATTGCTGTAATAGCTCCGAGAGTCTACAATATAGGGTTTTCCAAAGGAGATTAAAGTTGCATGATTAAAAAATTGCTTACTTTCTGCGCCGCTTACTTGATGCTCGCAGCGGCAGGGTCGGCTCAGGCACCCGCCGGTTCCGCCACGCAAGCTGCACAGCAAAAGCCCGCCGGCCCGGCGCCGACCAAACTCGGATTTATTGAATCGCTGCGCGTGGTCTACGAGACTGACGAAGGAAAGAACGAGATTTCCAAAGTTCAGGAGTTTATTAACAGGAAGCAGTCCGAATACGATGCCAAGAAAGCTGATCTGGATAAATTGAGCGAACAGTATCAAAACCAGCAGCGAAACCTGAATCCGGAAACCCGCTCGGAGATGGAAAAGACCGTCACCGCCAAGACTACGGAACTGAAGCGATTCCAAGAAGACACCCAGGCTGAGATAGATCGTCAACGAGACGCAATCCTGGGGAAACTCGGCCAGAAGATCCAGACTTTAATTGACGACTACGCGCGAGAGAACGGCTACGGAGTAATCTTTGTCCGCGGCCAGGAACAGACCTACGTAAACGCAAGCCTGGATATCACGGATGAAATAATCAAGCGCTATAACCAGAAATATCCCGCCCCAAAGACGACAACGCCCCCCGCTTCGCCGCCGCCGGCTCAGCCGAAGAAACCTTGATCTCTGCTTTGTCACAAGGCCGCTTTTAGCGGCCCTTGTCCGCGAAGCGGCGCTATTGGAGAGACGCCCCGTGGGGCGTCTCCTGCACGATGAAAGATTGTGCGGGAGACGGTCCACCGGCCGTCTCTCCAAAATGTCCAAACTCCAGTGTCCGCGAAGCGGACCAATAACAGTAGCCGGCGGTGCCCAGGCGCGCAGCGCCAGGCACCCCCGGTCAGCGATTCCCCACACGAAATCGGACCGCGCAAGCGGTCCCAGGCGCGCCTCTGGCGCGCCTGGCCCGCCGGCAGGTGAGCGATTAAGAGTGTGGCCCAGGGCGAAGCGCAGCGGAGCCCTGGGAATGGGAGATCCTTTACTTAGTTGAAAGCCCGGCCCGCGGGGCGGGCGGCAGAAGGATTTTCGCGAACTTGCAAGCATCTGCCGCCCGCCCCAAAAACAGGGCGGGCTAGTAATTTTAGTAGTATCTCGCTATCCCAGGGCTTCGCTGCGCTTTGCCCTGGGCCACACTCTGACGCCCGCCGGCGGCGGGCTGGGGCCGCGACATATCGCGCTGCGGCATGTCGCCGCCTGACTCCAACACGTCTCTCTTTGGAAATGTCCAAAGTCCAGGGACCGCGCAAGCGGTCCCATTTTTTCCTTCATTTTTCCTTCATTTGTTCTTCGTAAATTCCGTATGACGAGCGTTATCTTTGGGACTGAGGCATCCATGATTGCCGAACCTGATGGGACCGCCTGCGCGGTCCCGGCGATATGGGGGATGGTTGACCGGGGGTGCCTGGCGCTTCGCGCTTCGGCACCCCCGGCTACTGCTATTGGTCCGCTTCGCGGACGCCCTGGTTTGCAGCGCACTGCAGCATGAGGAAATGTATAAACTCTAGGAGACGGCCTCCGGTCGGCTCTCCCCTCCCAAAATGTCCAGACTCCAGAGCCAGTGACGAATAATTCGGCACTGGTGTTATTTTGACATTATTGCCGGTTAGAGTACTGCTCCACCAAACATCCTATTTCAGTCCCGACAATCACTGTTGACCGATAACCGATGACTTTTTGTTTTGTGCCCACCACTGCCCCCTTGCGTTCTTTGCAGTTTATTTTCTCCTTCCGGTAAAGGTAACCTAAGCCGGTCATGGAAAAGACCTTAGGTGAACTTGCTGAAATTGTCGGCGGTACCGTTGACGGTGACCGCGGAGCCCGCATTACAGGGATTCGATCCTTCGAAGACGCCGGACCTTGCGACTTGGTGCTGGCGGCAGGGAGCGGATTCCTGAAAAAGGTGGGTAAAACGGCGGCCGGTGCGCTGCTCGTGCAGGAGGGCGTCGCGATCGAAGGTCGAAATCTGCTGCGTGTTCCCAATCCGAAGCTCGCTTTTGCCAGACTGCTTGCTGTTTTCTACCCGCCCGAGCGCCTCCAGCCGGGTGTTCACCCAACCGCCTTCATCGACCCTGGAGCAACAGTGAATCACTCGGCGCGCGTCGGGGCGTTTGTCTACGTCGGACCCGGCTGCTGCGTGTCGGCCGACTGCCAGTTGTTTCCCGGAACGGTGTTGTTGCGCAGCGTCACTGTGGGTCGTGGGAGCGTCCTCTACTCGAATGTCACCGTTTACGGCGATGTGGAGATTGGAAGTGAGACCATCGTCCATGCGGGTTCTGTCATCGGGAGTGACGGCTACGGTTTTGTCTTCGACGGCAGAGAGCACCTCAAGATCCCACAAGTGGGACGCATCCGGATCGGCAATCGCGTGGAAATCGGAGCCAACTGCTGCATTGATCGCGCGACTCTGGGGATAACCGAGCTGGGAGATGGCGTAAAACTGGATAATTTGGTGCATATTGGTCATAATTGCGCCATTGGCAACCACTCGCTGCTGATAGCGCAAGTGGGGCTTTCCGGTGGGACGAAATTGGGCGAACTGGTGACGCTTGCGGGTCAGGTAGGGACCAATCCCCATGTTGAAATCGGAGACCGGACTGTGGTGACTGCCAAAGCGGGTGTTTCCAAGAGTGTTCCCGCAGACGCGAAGGTTTCCGGGATGCCGCCTATAGATCACGATCTGTGGATTCGCGCGCAAATCCTGTACGCGCGCCTGCCCGAAATGTATCGGGCTTTGAAGGAATTGCAAAAAGAAGTGGAACGGCTTAAGGGAGAGAGAGCAAATGGAGTCGACTGAAAACAGAGTGGAGGTTCCTTCGCTGGAGAGGATCTTCGAACTCCTTCCGCATCGGTATCCCTTTCTGTTGGTGGACAGGATTGTTGAGTGGGAGCCACGCAAGCGGATCGTAGGTATCAAGAATGTCACCATCAACGAACCCTTCTTCGCCGGTCATTTTCCCGGCAAACCGATCATGCCTGGAGTTCTGATCGTGGAGGCCATGGCGCAGGTGGGAGGCGTTCTGCTGTTGCACTCGGCCGGAGACGAGGCCAAGAACCGGCTGGTGTATTTCACCTCTATAGAATCGGCCAAGTTTCGAAAGCCCGTTATCCCAGGCGATCAGCTTCGTGTGGAAGTCGAAGTATTGAACTTTAAGCTGAGGATTTGCAGGATTCAAGCGCGCGCCTTTGTCGATGGCCAACTGGTCGCTGAGGGCATTCTGATGTCATCACTTGTCGATCGATAAGTTTGCCATGGGCAGGAACAGGAATATCAGTGGTTCAAGTCGCAGGTCGCATGTCGCAAGTCGCAGGTCGACGGTTGAAAGTCGGAGATCAGCTTCAGGTAAGCTCCCCTTTGGCCTTTGACCTTCGACCTGCGACTTGCGTCTTTCGACCTTCGACCTGTGACTTTCGACTTTCGACCTTCGATTCGACCTGCGACTTGCGACCTTTGACTTCGACTTCCCCTTGATTTGATGAGTATTCATCCCTCAGCTATCGTTCACCCAGGTGCCGAGATCGCTCCGGATGTAACGCTGGGCCCGCATGCCGTCATCGGAAATCGTGTGAAAATCGGCGCAGGAACCCGCGTGGGGCCTTTTGTTCATATCGAGGGCCCCACGGAGATCGGGAACGGCTGCCGATTTTACTCTCACTGCTCGATCGGCTCGGACGCCCAGGATTTAAAGTTTAAAGGCGAGACGGCTTATCTGCGCATCGGCAACAACAACCTGGTACGCGAATTTGTTACTATTAATCGCGGAACCGACGGTGGTGGAGGTTATACCGTCCTGGGGAACAACAATTACTTAATGACGGGAGTCCACATAGCGCACGACTGCAATCTGGGAAACGGGATCATTCTTGCCAATGCGGCGACGCTTGCCGGACACGTAGTCATTCAAGATCATGCCACTGTGGGCGCTTTTTCGGGAGTGCATCAGTTTTGCAGGGTGGGGAGTCACGCTTACATCGGCGGCTACTCAGTCATTACCCGCGATGCGCTTCCCTTCATCAAGACAGTGGGCAGTCGCAACGAGGCGAGCACCTACGGCATAAATACGCTGGGACTGGAGCGTCGAAACTTTCGTAAAGAAGAAATTCAGGTTCTCAAGAAGGCTTATCGCGTTTTGATTCAATCCCGCCTGCAATTAAAGGAAGCCGTTGAAAAGTTGCGTCAGGAGTTTCCCGACGACCCTAACGTGTACGCTTTAATAACTTTTGTGTCCCAATCGGAACGCGGGTTTATTCGGTGATGGAGCGTTACGGTCTGATTGCCGGCAATGGCAAATTTCCATTCCTGATCCTGGAAGCGGCGCGCAACCGGAGCATTCAAATGGTGGTAGCGGCTGTTCAAGAGGAGGCGTTTCCTGAGATCGACCAGATACCGGAAACGGTCTGCTGGCTGGGGATCGGTCAGCTTGGCAAGTTAATTGACTTCTTCAGGAAAGAAGGGGTCAGCAAGGCTGTCATGGCAGGCCAGGTGAAGCACGTACAGATTTTCAGCGGGGCGCTGCCGGATTTTCGCATGATGAAATTGCTCGCCCGGCTGCCGCGGAGAAATACCGACAGTCTAATCGGCGCTGTGGCCGAGGAGCTAAGCGGGGAGGGAATTGAGTTGATTGACTCCACCGCGTTTTTGCAGCCTTTGCTGGCGACCCAGGGAGTGTTGGCCGGGCGGGAACCTGATGAGCAACAGAAACGGGACATCGCGTATGGCCGGGCTGTGGCGAGGGAAATTGCGCGGCTGGATCTGGGACAGACCATCGCGGTCAAAAACCAGGCTGTGGTAGCCATCGAAGCAATGGAAGGAACAGACGCGGTAATTCGTCGGGCCGGCGATTTGTGCGGTGGCGGGTTCTGCGTCATCAAAGTGGCCAAACCTCATCAGGACATGCGCTTCGATGTGCCGGTGGTGGGCTTGGGCACCGTCGAGAGCATGATCGCGGCGGGGGCGGCGCTCTTGGCGGTGGACGCAGGCAAGACGCTGTTGCTGGATCGTGAGGCCCTGATCGCACGAGCCAACGAGCATGGAATTTCCATCCTGGGGGAAGATCCCAAGTGATTCCAATCGCTGTGGTGGGTGTGGGAGCGTTGGGAGAGCACCACGCGCGCCATCTTGCCTCACTGGAACGCGCGCGCCTGGTAGCGGTCGTGGATATTCGTGAAGATCGAGCGCAGCGCGTTGCCGGCCAACTCGGTGTGCAGGCCGTCAGCGACTATCGGGCCATCGCCGACAAGGTACAAGCTGTCAGCCTGGCAGTACCTACTCGGCATCACTGCGAAATCGCTGTCGACCTGCTGCAGCGCGGCGTCCATGTGATGGTCGAAAAGCCGATTGCAGATTCAGTGGAGCAAGCCGACCAGATGATAGAGGCGGCTGCCAAGAGCGGAGCGATTCTTCAGGTAGGCCATTCTGAGCGGTTTAATCCGGCATTGCGCGCCGTCCAGCCTTATGTGAAAGATCCCCGGTTCTTCGAAGCTCATCGGCTTGGTATTTTTGTAAAACGGAGTCTGGACATAGACGTTGTCCTGGACTTGATGATTCACGATTTGGACATTATCGGCTGGCTGGTTAGATCACCTCTGAAAGAAGTTCGGGCTGTAGGCATCCCGATTCTCACCCCCCGAATCGATATCGCCAATGCCCGGCTGGAATTTGAAAACGGATGCGTCGCCAACGTGACGGCGAGCCGCGTGTCCAGCGACAAAGTGCGCAAGCTGCGGTTCTTTCAAGCGCACGATTACGTGAGTATTGACTTCAGCGAGCAGCAGGTATCCTTTTACAGTCTGATGGAGCGGGACGGGCGCAGAGAAATTGCAGATAGGAAAATTCAAGTGATACGCACTGAGCCTCTGCGGGTTGAGCTTCAGGCTTTTCTTGAGACTGTCGCCCGCAACTCGGTTCCTCAGTGCGGCGGGCTGGAAGGGCGCGCTGCCCTGGAGCTGGCGCAGAAAATTCTCCAGGAAATGAAAAACTAACTTTGAAAAGGCGTCGTAAGTCGCAGGTCGCAAGTCGCAGGCCGCAGACGTGGCTGGGAGCGCCCGCCTCAGGCGGGCTTCTTTGCATTGAACCGGGAATCTGATTTGGGCGTCATATTGAATGCTGGAGTTTAAGGCCTGATGTCAGGCACTCGACATTCGACATCCGACATTCGACATTCGACATTTCGACCTGCGACCTGCGACCTGCGACTTGCGACCTCTCTCATCTTGTGCTCCCTGATGATCCTTGCAGGAGGAGCATGCGGCAAGAAGAATCAGATTCGAACTCCAACTCCCGCGCCTGCCTCGGCAAAGACCACCGCCCCGCTCCCTCAGCCTCCCGCCAAAGCGCCGCCTGAACGATCCTCAAAGCCGGCAGCGCCTCGCGAACAGATCCCGGCAGTCCCTCCACCCTCTAGAGTTCAGAGCCCGATCCGGATGCGAGTGGGCCTGGAAATCGACCGTACGGCGATTACCGTGCAAGCGCCCACAGGTACCCAAATGCTTGTGGAAGAAGATGGGGTCGGAATGGTGGCTGGAAAGGTGGAGATAGTGCTCCCGATGTCGGGTTCAGCTGGCGCCTTCTGGGTTCAGATTTCTGCGCCCCGGCTGCAAGACGAGGCAAATCGGATTCTCCAGGAATATGAACAGCAGGGTTTCCATGGAGTATCCCGTTGGAATGAAGGGGTGCAGCGTTATCAGGTCCGTCTCGGACCCTTTTCCACGCGGGAAACGGCTGAGAACGTAAAGAAGCGGGCTACACCAGACGCCTTTGTAGCAGAAGACCGTGGTTCTGAAACGATCCCGGCTGAGATTCAGGCAAATGGTTCTCAATGGGACGCCTATCGATTCCAGCTTCGCCCTGAGGAAGGTAGATATCTTCGTCTGAATAACCGCAGTTACCGCGGATGGTTTGAAGTCTTCGTGAACCGTAGAGGCAATCTGACTCTCGTGAACGTCGTGGCACTGGAGGACTATCTGAAAGGCGTGGTCCCCAATGAATTGAGTCCTTATCTGTTTCCCCAGATTGAGGCGCTCAAGGCGCAATCGGTCGCGGCTCGAACCTACGCGGTGCGGAACCGCGGACAAAACAAGAGTGATGGTTTCGATCTATTTTCCACCATTCGCTCACAGGTCTATGGAGGCGTGGAGAGCGAAAGGGAATTGAGCAGCCAGGCGGTAGCAGAGACGGAGGGTTTGATCGCCGTCTACAACGATGAGCCTATCGAGGCTTTGTACTGCTCCACTTGCGGGGGCCATACAGAAGATTCCTCCAACGTGTTTTCGTCAAAGAATGTTCCTTATCTGAAAGGCGTGGTTTGCCTCGGTGAAGCGACGCTCAATGAGGAGAGCGGCGGATTGACCATCCCCGCAGAACAGACTCTTGACTTTGACCTTGGTTTGGTCAATGCCAGTGGAATCGAGCTATTGTCCAGAGACGAAGAGTTTCTCTCTCGCACCATCTCTCTGGCTGAAATGCAGGCCTGGACCAGGCGAGTCGCCGCCTTCGCGCGCCGGCCTATGGCTTCTATCGCAGACGATGACGTGCAGAGTTTCTTTCTGTGGGTCAGCCGGGCCCACGGAGAAGGGGAAGCTGAGGCTCGCTACACGGCCCGTGACGCTTCACTTCTGCTGAAGGGATACGAAGATCTTGATCTGCTCGACTTGAAGCTGCGTCCTCATGTGGCATGGCTGATAGAACTCAGGATTCTCGAGCCGGAAGGAAAGCGTCTCCTGCCTCCGCTTCCCCTGCGTCGGAAGTTCGTGCTGGATGTGTTGGGAAAGCTCCTGCGATCGTCTCAGGAACAGTTCCTGATCAGGGGACGAATCGAACGGGTGAACCCCGGATCTCTGGAAATCGACAACGGTAGCGGGCGTGTCGTCTATTCTCTAGCGCCGTCAGTGATTCTTTATCGGCGTGAAAACCAATCTATCAGCGCCCAAAACAGTATTCGGTTGCGGGGAGGCGAACAAATCCTCTATTTTGCCGAACAGGGTACGCTAAAGCTGCTTTTACTGGAAGCTGGAGGCCGCACGCCCAATAACAACAGCAAACTGGCGCCTTACGCTTACTGGGAGTACAAGATTTCTCGGGGAGATCTTTCGCGCCGCATCAACTCGCTGTTGCCCGTCGGGTCGGTGCGGGACATTGTCCCGATGAGTCACGGCGTCTCCGGCCGCGTGCTCAAGTTGAAAGTAATTTCTACTAAAGGAGAGACCATCCTTTCCGGCGCTCGTCTGAGGACAGCGCTGGGATTGCGCGACACGCTCTTCACGCTGCAGAAGGCGGTCAACGACGAAGGCACGGTCGAGCAGTTCGTCTTTCGGGGCCGCGGATGGGGGCACGGCGTCGGCTTATGTCAAATAGGCTCGGTAGGCCTTGCCCGCCAAGGTAAAAACTTCGTCGAGATTCTCAAGAGCTATTACACCGGCATCGAAGTGAAGCCGATGGCCGTGGAGTGAAACGATTGCGGATTGCGGATTGCGGATTTCGGATTGCGGATGATGAATTGCCCGCAATTCTTGACGGGTGGGGAAATTGGGTGGCCAATTTATCACCCTCAGGGCTGATTTTGGCGGTGGAATTGAAATGATCAATGAATCGGCAATCCGCAATCCGAAATCTAAAATCCGCAACCAATCTCTTTTAATTTCCATCATCGGTCCGACTGGTTCGGGCAAATCGTCGCTGGCCATCGCCATCGCTGAAGCCTTGCGCGGCGAAATTGTCAATTGTGACTCCCAACAGGTGTATCAGGACCTGAATGTTGGCGTTGGAAAACCGGGAGTGGAAGATCTGGCCCGAGTACCGCATCATTTGATCGGGCTCCTTCCTCTCTCGGAAATATTTTCCGCGGGAGACATGCAGCGGCGCGGGCGGGCGGCCGTGGAGGCGATTGTAAAGAAGGGAATACCAGCAATCGTCGTGGGGGGAACCGGTTTCTACTATCGCGCCCTGTTATACGGCTTGCCGCCGGCACCCAAACGGATTCCCGAGCTGCGAGAGCGCCTGCGTTCTGTCGCGGCCCGCCATGGAGACGCTTTCCTCTTTCGCATGTTGCAGCGCGTGGACCCGGTGAGCGCTCAGAGAATCATGCCTCGTGATCTGGTGCGGGTCATACGGGCGCTGGAAGTTCATTTTGCTACGGGAATTCCCCTGTCTCATCTTCGAACGATGGACGATGGTTGGGCGGATCAGTTTCAACGGGTTGCTCTCGGTCTGAGTCCGGAGCGTTCTCAGCTTTATGTTAGAATCAACCGGCGCGCTGAAAGGATGCTTCGCGGCGGTTGGCTGGACGAAGTTCAGCGCCTGCTCGACAGCGGAACCTGCCCAGAGTGCAAGGCCTTCGATGCAATCGGTTACGGCGACGTGAGTGCCCATTTGAGGGGAGAAATCTCCTTCGCCCATCTTCTTGAGCGGGTGCAGCGCCATACTCGCAACTA